>JAGROY010000344.1 GCA_020439995.1 Verrucomicrobiia bacterium | reverse complement strand
GGATTTTAAGTCCGTTGCGTCTACCATTCCGCCACGTCGGCTTTTTAATTGATTATCAGAGATTTACGTGATTGATACTGAGCGAGAACTTGCGTATTATACAGCTTCGTTATACACTACTGCAACTCGAACTTCCTGCAATAGTGAAACGATCTGATAAAACCTGGACAGCTACTCGCTACAAGCATCTCTACAGGCACAAATCAGGAATCTACTATGCTCGACTCCGCATCGCTGGCAAGCAAACATGGCGGACTCTTGGCACTGAAATCCTCAGCGTTGCCCAGCACGAGCTGACCGCCATTCTTCAGGAGGAGAAACGGCGTTCAGAAATCGACGGTTCAGGCACCTCTGCATGGGCGAGTGTGGGAGAAATGATGAAGGCCCGCGAGACCCAGATTGAGAACGACGCATCGACGAAATCCTCGACTAAGAAGTATTGGCAGGAAATCCACCTCGCCCTGCGCCGCAGCTGGCCGGAACTGGAGTCGCTCGAAATCGCCAAAGTTTCCCCCACTCAGTGCGAAGCCTGGGCCGGACGCTACGTGAAAAACGTGTCCCCTTCCCGGTATAACAACACGATCGCAGCGGTAAAGAAGCTATTCGCACTGGCGGTCGATCGCGGCGTCCGTCAGACGAACCCGGCTGGACAGCTCAAGCGCGTGACGCCACGCCAAAAAGACCTCACCACGAAACTGCCAGACCGCGAAACATTCAAAATATGGGTGGCCACCATCCGCAAGTCAGCGAGCCGATGGGGTGACGACTGCGGTGACTTGGTCGAGTTCCTTGCCTATACCGGCCTCAGAATCGGCGAAGCCCGCTGCGTCACCTGGGCGGACATTCTGACTGAGAAAGGGGAAATGGTGGTCAAAGGTGACCCGGAAGAAGGCACGAAAAACCGCCAGATCCGTCGTGTCCCCATCATTGAGGATCTATCCAACTTGCTGGAACGAATAAAAGCCCGGCGCGGGCCGGAAACTACGCAGACTCCCATTCTCAAAGTCAGTCACGCCCGCGAAGCGATGGATACCGCCGCCGAAAAGATCGACATGCCCCGAATCACTCACCACGATCTGCGTCACCTCTTCGCCACTACCTGCATCGAATCCGGCGTCGATATCCCAACAGTTTCGAAGTGGCTGGGACACAAGGACGGCGGTGCTTTGGCGATGAAGGTTTACGGCCATCTGCGGAACGAACATTCGCTCGCAGCTGCCCGGCTTGTTTCCTTCTCTTCTTAACCATCCATTCAGATCCGCTTCCAAGCACTCGCAGAACCTCCGCCGTCGGGCCTGCTCACTTGGACACACAGGGTCAGAGCATCCGGAGGAGAAACTCCGAGGAACGAGGGGAACGAGTCACTTACCTGTAAAGAGGTGAGCCAACATCAATTTGAAACGCGTGTCCTCCCGATCGGGCGGCACTACCTCGAACAGTTCAAGGCCGTAGTAGACGTGAAATTGTCCGGTCTGACAATTAATTACTAATTCTCGCCGGACTGCAGTTCCTCCTCATCTTCAGCCACGAAGTCCTCGCTCTCCCCGTCCGCATCGATATCCGTGGCTGCAGGCGTCACTGAAGCTTCTGTTGTATGCAGATGTTCAAAGTGATCCTCCCACTGATGTAGCGTATACCCTTGGCCAAGTCCGCCGATTTCATCGATCAGCTGCTGACACTGCGCGTGCCATTCACTGAGTACCGGCTGTTTGAATGGCTTGATCCTGGAATTAGGAAAGATCACATAGGTAACGGTAAGGTCGCTTACCGGTCGACGATAGGGACTCGCTTGCGAATCCAGTTCTTTTGCGATTCGGAGGGATGCCTCCCCGGTTTTCGTAGACGGACCGTAGTCACCGACGATCGCCGGGAGAATTCTGTTGCCGTGGATGACTGCGGCATAGTCACCAATCAGCGGAGTAAAGTCATTGAATCCCGCGTATTTCCTGGTCGATAGCGGGATCACAATGAATGGATCCTCTTGCGCGATCAGATAACTGCGGGCACTCAGTTCCTGAATAGTGACTGGCAGATTCTTGATCTGACTTTCGAGTCGTGCATTCTCCGCCCGGGTAAGGCCCGATACTTTGTATCGCTCCTGAGCTGCGGCCAGTTGCGTCTTCATCCGTGCCAACAGCGGGTTCGGCTGTGATGTCTGCTTTGGCCACGCATAGCTGGTGGAGGGTTGAAAGTGCTGCGAACTGGCGATGTAGTCGTCGAACACCGGCATTCGATCACCGTCTGATCCATCGCTGACCACGTCCATCTCGCCCTGAAGCAAGAGCGCCTTTCTACCAGTCTCAGGATGCTGAAGCTCCAGGATCGTTTCGCAGTCGTAGAAATTGTGACGGGACAGCGCGCTCTCCAGTCGCGTGATGTTCGACTGCACCTGCTTCTGCTTAAGATCGTAAATGTAATTGTAGAATCCGGATACTTGCCCGCCCGGCACCATTGTATTGAGACCGGGAAGAATCGACGGCAGTTCGGCATTGATCTTTGCCAGATCAGCGATCGATGAGTTGGGCGTCGGAACCCGCAGGCGCAATTGAAAGTCGATCTGATAGCTGTCGTCTGTCGTCCGTTCGATTGATGCGTACTGTCCGGGCTCACTGATGAGCTCAGATTTCACATTAATGCCATTAAACAACTTTGCGGCGTCCATACGGCTGCGATAGCTCACCAGATTGCGAGGCAGCGGTTCAGGCGGCTGGGGAACTTCAACAATTTTTTCAACAACCTTCTCCCTGATCTCGACCTGAGGATTGGAAGCGTCGCCGCCCGTGCCCGCAGACTTCTTGCCCATCCACCACGCCAGCGGAACCATCAGTCCCAGCACCGCGACCAGCGCAATGAGAAGTGGATTGGCACCGGCGGACTGACCAGCGCGTTGAGGGACGTTCGGAAGTTTGCAAGTCATGACAAAGATATACGTGCCTCAGCAGAATGATTCGTCAACCGTTTCAAATGCCTGGCAATAGAAGAATCGCTACTGCCTGCCTGCAATTTCCTGCGAAAACTGAGAGATCAAACGCGTAACTTAGGAAGCAGATCGTCCTGTCTTCCCAGTGACCCAACATCAAAGGCACGGGCGATCTCCTTTAGCCAAACGATCAGTGCCTCACGATCCTCCAGATCGATTCCGCCATCGAAGACAGGTTGGGTCACCCAGTGAGTCAGACAATCGCTCCAGTCCGCCTCTGCGTGCGCAGGCCACCATCTTCTCTTCTTCTCCCTATCGCGAACATGAACACCGTTGTCTCTATTCGTTTGAGTGTTCACGCCTTCCGACCCAGATCCCGTAGAGCCATCACTCCACCCCACTCGCCACCGATCATCGCGCGCGCTCCGGACTCACGCTTCTCGCCAAACCTCGATCTCTCCCGTTCGAAGAAGCCGTCCACAAACGCACGACTCCCTAACACTCCTCCCTCAGTAAAATAGCGCACCCGACAGCGCAGTACCTGCCACATCGGCATCCTTCCGCCATTCTTCAACTCCTCCTCGATCCGTTCTCGACTGAAGCCGCCCTTCGCCTTCGCCGTCCCGCCCCAGGCTGTCTCCCTGCCAGGCACCACCTCGCCACGTTCAAACAACAGCATCCGATGCTCCCGAGCCACCCCTGAGGTCCACTTCGTCCGCCCCCACGCACGCGCAAGCCCCCGGCGCGACACCACATCCCCACCCATCGCCGCCGCATAACTGCACCATCGGTAATCCTCAGGATTCTCACACACCCCGGCGCGAACTGGATTCAGATCGATATATGCAGCACAGAACTGCACCGCCTCCCCGTCTTCCAGCAACACACTGCGAAACCGTTCTTCCCAAAGCGTCCCCTTGCGACCATGCCACTTGTTAAACCACACCGAGAACTTGAACTTCAACTCCTTTACAAACATCGACAAATCAAACAACCGTTCCTTCACCGCCATCGCAGCCTTGTGCACCGCTGGTGCATTGCCATTGCCCTGCCACATCCGAATCTGCCCCAACACCTGCCGCGTATACTTCTCAGAATTCAACAACTCCAAGCGATTGATAAAATCCTCATCCGACCACCCCGCCGTCGCCGCCTCCTTATTCGGCACCTCAATCAGCAGATGAAAATGATTGCTCATAAAACACCACGCCACCACCTCCACGCCCGCAAAAGCCGCCTGCTGAAACAGCAACTTGCGAAGATACTCCCGCTCCCCATCCCCCAGCACAAACCGCCGATCCACCACCCGCGAAACGACGTGGTAAAAACTGGAAATAGGGGAGTTTCCGAGGGGGCGCATTCTCATAATGCAGTATTCTAGCACGAATTCCTTTCCTGTAAAGTGTCAGACACTTTATTTCCTTGCCCCTGCGGATCCGATCCTGTGGCGGTGGGAAACGTCTCTGGATAGAAGTGCGTAACGCCATAGGGAGTTTCCATTGCATCGATCTCATCCCCGCTGGAATTGTAGAAAAACTCGGACTGAATTCCCTCAGGGTCAGTGATTAAAGTCAAGTTCCCTGAGCCACCTGCAAATGTCGCGAATCGGTTGGTGTCCATGTTGTCCTCTACTTTGATCAGGCGTGAGGTCGTTCCGGAGTAAAGGAACTTCAGCCAGTGAGTAGCGCTTCCGGGACGGTACAGCAGCGAAATGCGACCGTAGCCTGAGTAGCTGATATGAAGCTTATTACCGTCCGTATCATAGGCGTCACGTAGATAAATCCTGGCACCGAGCCCACCAGAGGCTGCCAGCACCTTGTCAAAATACATATACGAGCCGTCAGCAGCAGTGCGTGTGTAGTAAGAACCCGACTTAGTTAGCGCCGCCCCGTTCATGAAATTTTGATTATAACCCGATCCGTTCCAGTGGAAGGTCTCTTTCCGACCGTCCGGAAGATAAATCTCAACATCATTGCTGCCGGGCAGTTGATAGACGAGCGAAGACCATTTGATGGTCCACAACGGATCGTTGAGGTGGGTTCCTTCCGTAAAATTTGGACGCTGTTGTGCCGAGCGTGCCCAGATCACTGTGGCCTCTGGATTGTAGCCGAAAGGCGAGTCTATCCAGATGGGCGTATCGGTGATGGTGTAGCTGGCGTAAAACTGATCCAGTGCGTAGCCTGCCATTGCTTTGTTGCATGGGCACGGGCGCTCTGGATCGTTGAGCAGGTTCAACAGGCCGAGCAACCAGCTCACGAACGGACCGCCATGAACTGCCTGCGCCTCCTCGGAGGTCACAGGTTCAAATCCAGCCCGTCCAGCGTCCTGATCCTGAACAATTAAGTACCCGCTCGCCTCTTCATCGAGGATATCACCAGCAATGAGGCGAGACGAGTCCTCCAGGGGATCTTTCACAATGTAACGTCCATCGTCCGCGATGCCCTCAATCACTGCGTAATGGTTGAACTTCCAGTGCAGAACAGCATGCGCTGGAAACGGCTCCCCGGGTCTCTTGCGCACTTTTGATAAACCCATTCCGGCGCTTTTACCAAGAGCCTCTACCTCAGCAAGCGACAATCCACGCTCGCCTGCTTTTGTCTTGGCAATCTCCTTGTCGTGCTCGTCGGAAACGCCAAGCGCCCGCCTGAGGTCCATCAGCGCGTGTGCACCGCAGTTCATGACATTAGGGGCGTTTTTGAGCGATGCCTCCATGGCTAGATTCTGGTTGAGCAGGCGAAGTCCGTCACCGCCGACTACTCCCGCACGCGGCAGGAGTTCCTTCATGAGATCCGACATTTTCTGTTGTTCACCGCGAGCGTAGAGCAGCTCTGCCAGGTCGGTTCCAGCGGCTGTGATTAACCTGCGCCATCCCTGGGCGTTGCTTTCGGTTACTCCGTCACTGGTGCCAAACCGGTTCCAGAAGTCGGTGTAGCGTTCTGCCGCCCGCGAGAATCGGCCGTGCGTGTAATCGGCGTGCGCCATGCCAGCGAGGATCCACGGAGTAAATGGGGAGTCTGGATTTCCGACTACAAACCGCTCCAGCGTAGTAGTGTCAGCTGCTGCGAGTCCTTGGAGTCTGCCGTATTGGGTCAGCGCTTCAGCAGCGGTTCGGCGTTCGGCAGCTGTTGTTGAGCGCAACTTACCGAAGGGAATGGCAAAGATTGGGGCAGAGGCAAACTCTTCCTCCGTGGGAGACGATGAGAAAAAGTCGATCGCGAGGGGGTCTCGACCAGCGTCGCGCTCATCGCCGTCATGCAGTCCATCCAGATCGCTGTCCTCTGCGGCAGGATCGGTTCCCATCGCGAGTTCCTGCACGGTTGTAAGTCCGTCACCATCGGCATCCGCATCGCGATCTCCTAGCGAATCAGGCACGCCATCGAGGTTGTCGTCTTTGAACAGCATGTTCGAGTCGTCGATGGTCAGATCGTCAAACAAAAGCGGCATTGCCGTGTGACCCATGAGACTGAAACGGCTCAAATACTCGGCACTGCCGTCCCAGAGTCCGAGGTTGATCAGCTGTAGCTTCCCGTCGATGTAGACATCCCATGTTATCGCTTTGAAATCCTGGCGAACCGTAACACGAACGAACTCTGGTGCAGCTCCGCCCTCACTTAGAATCGGAGTTCCAGTGGCAGCAACCCACTTGCCGCCGCCTTCGCCATTGCCATCGAGAACGTAAAGATAGCCTGCGGCATCCAGTTTGAAGAACCCGGCGATGGCCCCCTCGACGTCAGCGAACTGGCTTTCCTCAAGCCCCTCGGAAGCAACGGGCTTCACCCGGAAATCGCTGAAGACGACATCCCCGGCTGGTCGTTCCAGACTTAGACTTACCTGGCCGCTTGGATCGGAAGGGAGGATGCGCAGTCCACTTGAACCATCTACCCCCGCACCCGGAGTCACCATTGCCCGGCCCTGATCGACCCTCCAACCACGCTGGCCATCAAGGTCGCCTATGGATAAGCCGTCCTTTTCCTCGAACCCTGTCACATAAGGAAGTGGCTCAGGTGCAGCAACGGCATCCGCCTCCTGCGCCATACTGGTACTACTGAAGTACCCCCCCCCCAGGGTTGCGAAGCCTATTGTGGCGGTGGCTATCCAGTCCCTCGCCATTTTGCTGATTCCACTGATCTCTCTTTCGCGCTGATATCGTTGCATCACTGGTTCCTCTGCTGATCGTTAAAATGAATGATGACGTTTGATTCCTCAAGTCCTAGGGACGCGGAAAAAATAAATTACCCCATTTGCTGGTCATGCGAGATGGTTAAGAACCAATCTTCGAGCGTTGCCAATCGCTCGATTTTCTCCTCCACCTTGGCGAGGGCCTTGTCGGTCAAAGTAACTCCGTTCTGGTAGAGTTTCTTCACAAGTTTGACGATGGGATTTACGCCTGCATATGTCATCGATCGGGCAAGCCCCAGCGTCTTCTCGATACTGGTCAGCAACTCTCCTCGCCAATGATTCTCCAAGACTCCCCAACAGCGTTCGATCGGATTGTATTTACTGTGATAGGGCGGATAGTAGGCCAGTTTGATCGTGATCTGGTGCTTTCTGGAGAACTCCACCAGGCGATAGAGCCATTGCTTTCGACGACCGCTGCACTCCGGGCCGTTGTCTGCATTGATCACCAGCGTGTGCATCTGCGGGCAGCGTTGGAGCAGCTCGGGCCACAGTTCTTCGAGGCGGTCTGCCATGTAGTCTGCCGTCACCTTACTTGTCGAAAAAGACAGGAAATTCTCCCTGGTTTCGGGAAGATAAATGCCAAAGGGAGTTAGCTTCTCAACCACGCCCATATCGTGATCCGCAGCCTTCTGGTTTTGGCGGCTCTTCCCTCCACGACTGAACTCTCCAATCTTCACTACTGCTTTGGAATCAATGGAAATCCGCAATTGTCCGGGGTCAGCATCTGCTTCGGCATTGATCCGGTGAACTTCTCCAAAGATCGCATCTGTCTCGGCGATTTTCTTCAGTGGCTTGCACTTGGCCACCTTCTTCATGGTAAATCCCAGGAAATTGAGCTTGTTGCGAATGGTGCGCTCACACGGAAGTTGAGACTTGCGATAGCCTGCCTTGGTAAGGCGCTTGAGTGTTTCCTTGGCCGACAAAGGTGTGTAAATCTGAGTGGTGCGAAACGTCGGATCCGTCTGCGTGCATGGATCGATAATGCAGATGATATCCAGCAACAGGTCAGGCAAATGCTCCTCCACTGGCTTGCGTCCCCGATCGCAAAAACGATCTTCAATATCCTGCCCAGTGGCCAACTCGCTCTCGCCTTTTCGAATCGTCTTGCGATCCCACCCAAGCACTACTTCTGCAAATCGCTGACCTCCTCGCCCAAGCGTCCTTACGACCTTGGCCATAAATCTCCTGCGCTCACCTCCAGAAGGGAGTTGAGAGACAGTGTTTTTCCATAATTCAATCGTTGCTACATTTGGTTTTTCCTTGGATTGCTAAGAAAGCTTAAAAAATAAGACTAACAATGCAACCACTTTTGGGGTATTTATTT
>JAGROY010000343.1:12504-34095 GCA_020439995.1 Verrucomicrobiia bacterium | reverse complement strand
GATGACTGGGGCCTGGGCAAAGAGGGAGTAAGCTACGGGGCTGCTACCAGCGATCTCGACCGCGACGGTGACATGGACCTCGTGGTGATGAATGTGGAGGAGCCAGTGTCGATTTATCGCAATGATAGTGCGAGCGGTAACCGGATTCTGGTCAAAGTTGAGGGGCAGGCCGCAACTGGTGCGCTTGTCAGGGTGGTTACAGGCGGCCTTCAACAGCAGCGACAACATGTGATAACGAGAGGGTTCATGTCGGCGAACGAACCATTGCTGCACTTCGGAATTGGAGAAGCCGAATCGGTAGACCGACTGGAGATAACTTGGCCTGGTGGTGTTACACAGCAGTATTCGAATTTAAAAGCAAATCACTACTACGTGATCACACAACTGGAGGAGGCAAAAAGCCCAGCGAGTGAGGCATCAAAGCCCAGGCCGGTTTTTGCAAAGGCGGACTTTCCCTTACAGAAGCACCAGGAGCGGGACTTTGATGATTTTGCGCTGCAGCCGTTGCTCCCTAACAAGTTATCACAGCTGGGCTCCGGGGTGGCCTGGGGCGATATCGACGGTGACGGCGACGATGACCTTTTTCTGGGCGGTGCGGCGGGGCAGATCGCCGAGCTCCGGCTGAATCAGGGCAGCGGGCAGTTTGCCGCACAGTGGGTTGAGGCGTTTCGCGAAGACAAAGAATGTGAGGACATGGGGGCAGTATTCTTTGATGCCGACAACGATGGTGACCAAGACCTTTACGTCGTGAGTGGCAGCTATGAATTCGCTAAAGAAGCAGCCGAGCTACAGGATCGATTGTACATCAACGATGGTAAAGGCGCTTTCACAAAAGCAAGTCCCGGAACCATCCCGGAGCGCTCCAACAGCGGAAGCATCGTTGCTGCAGCAGATTTCGACCGGGATGGGAATCTGGATCTGTTCGTAGGTGGTCGCGTGATTCCTGGCGAATATCCGCTGGCACCGGGGAGCGCGTTGCTCAAAAACGACGGTGGTCGGTTTTCGGATGTCGCTGATGATGTGGCCGGGCTTCGTGAGTCCGGCATGGTCACGAGCGCCTTGTGGTCGGATGTGAACGGTGACGGCTGGGTGGATTTGTTAGTGACCCACGAGTGGGGGCCGGTGAAGCTGTTTCTAAACCAGGATGGCAAGCTCTCGGATGCGACCTCCGCAGCGGGGCTGGATGCGCGTTCTGGATGGTGGAACAGCATCGCGGGCGCCGATATCGACGGTGATGGCGACATCGACTATGCGGTAGGCAATCATGGACTGAATTCCAAGTACCACGCTTCGTTCGATAAGCCGGTGCAGATTTTCTACGGCGACTACAATGATGACGGAAAGATGAACCTGGTCGAAGCGGAGTTTGAGAATGACGTGCTGTATCCGATTCGCGGAAAGAGTTGTTCCAGCAATGCCATGCCTCACCTGCGGGACAAGTTTCAGTCATTCCGCGCATTTGCCACCGCATCGCTGGATGAGATCTACAGCAAGGAAGACCTTCAGGAGGCGCACAAGTTCGTGGCGAACACCTTGGAGTCTGGACTTCTGGTAAATGATGGCAGCGGTGTATTCACCTGGACGCCACTACCCCAGGTGGCCCAGATTTCACCGGTATTCGGGCTCAGCTTTATCGATGCCGATGCGGACGGCATCGAAGATCTTTTTCTTGCTCAGAATTTCTTTGGCCCTCAGGCGGAGACGGGCAGGTGTGATGGTGGACTCAGCGTCTTGCTACGCGGTGGTGGACAAGGCGGCTTCGATCCGGTTTGGCCAAAAGACAGCGGATTGAGCATCCCCGGCGATGCCACTTCCGCAACGGTGTCTGATGTAAATGGCGATCAGCGACCGGATCTTTTGGTCGGAATCAACGATGGCTTTCCGGTGACATTCGCCAACCACAGCGGCAGTGACTACGTGGTCGTGCGCCCCGTTGGCATCACGTCTGGTGCGCGCGTTACGATCACTGATGAGGCGGGGAAGACGCAGGTGCGCGAAATCTACAGTGGAGGCGGCTATTTGTCTCAATCCAGCGGCTCGCTGTTCTTTGCCGGTCCCAATCTGAAAACTGTAAAAGTTCGCTGGCCCGACGGCTACGAATCTACAGATGCCATTCCCGAGGATGCTGGTAAAGTTCCGCTCATCGTTTCTCGAATAAAATAATGATATCAAAGTTAATGACGCACTGGCTTCTGTGGAGCCTCCTTCAGGCCGTGTTGATTGCGGGTGAATTTTCGATCACGGAAATCGAGGGGGCTCCCGACGCTGTGATGGACGCTGCGCGGGTGGTGACGGGAAGCGATGATTCATCAAAAGTCGCGACATCACTGGCGAGCCTGCGGAGGGCGGCGGCGCAGGGTGATCGTTTTGCTGCCCTGGTCGTCGGCTATTGTGAGGAGACGGGAAAAGGAATGCCCAGAGCCGCAACCGCTGCGCGAGTGAGCTACCAAGCGGCTGCAGAAGGCGGGCTCCCCGCGGGGATGCGTCGGTACGGAAGGCTGTTGCGGCTCGGGTCGGATAGGGTTCGACCCGACTACTCTGCCGCCCGTGAATGGCTGAGCAAGGCTGATGCGGCCAAGGATGTGGAGGCAGTGTTAGAGTTGGCACGGATGGACTATGCGGGAGAGGGAATTCCGCGGCCGGATGTTGAGAAGGCACGGTTTCTGATGAAGGTGGCGGCGGAAGCCGGTTCTGCCGATGCGCTGGTGGAACTCGGGCGCGGCCTGATGTTTGGCGCTTTCGGCGAGGCTCCTGATCTTGAAGAGGCAAAAAAGTGGTTCGAACGTGGAGCAAAAGACGGCAATGCAGCCGCAAATCTGGAGCTGGGGTTTCTCTACGAGGAAGGCAGAGGAGTCCCCGTCGATGTCGATCGGGCGTTGTTTTACTACCGGGCCGCAGCCCACGCCGATCTTCCCGAGGCTTGGTACCAACTTGGCGTTTGCTCGATGAACGGAATCGGCAGCGAGCCAGATGCAACAGCCGCTCTTGAGTGGTTTCAAAAAGCCGCAGGGAAGGATTCATTGCCAGCCATGTACCAAATGGCACGACTGTACGAAACAGGGGCGAGCGGGCTGCCGAAGGATGAATCAAAATCGAATGACTGGTATCAAAAAGCCGCGCAGTTGGGGGATGCGCAGTCGCAGAACCAGCTCGGTATCAAATTCCGCGATGGTCGTGGAGTCAGCAAGGATCCTGACAATGCGCTCAAATGGTTTTCTGCTGCTGCGGCACAACGCTATTCGCCGGCTATGGTGAATCTCGGGATCATGTACGAAGACGGAAATGGCAAGCCAGTGAAGCAGGATTACGTCATTGCTGCGCGGCTCTATGGCGAGGCGGCAAAGCAAGGAGACCCCGTCGGTCAATTCATGCTCTCCAACTTGTATGAAAAAGGTCAAGGAGTAGGCAAAGATCTCGTCGCTGCCTTTGTCCTCGCAGCGGAGTCTGCCCGACGAAATCACAAGCCTGCAGTGGGCCTATCCGCCAGACTCAAAAAGCAGCTCACGCCGGAGCAGCTCAAGGTTGCTGAGCAGCGGCTGGGACGTAAGATCCCGTGATCGCAGAATAAGAGCGCGCCTCGATTGACAATGCCCGACATTTCCCTTCATCTGTTCCCGGAACGTAGTCACGAACGCATTAAGAGGTTTCTCTCGTTGCCGGAGTTTGATCGCACCATTGCCTACCTGATGGCAATGAATCAATGCCGATGCACCGTTGAGAGGATTCTTGAGCAGATCAAGATCCTAGGGATGGTACCGAAGGAGAAGGGCGAGCTCACCAAGGCAACCAATCAGCTGAGCCAGGCGATGCAAACCTTGCAAAAACTCGGGTGGCTGGTGGAGACGTATGACAGGAAGATGGTTGTGTTCCAGGAGGACATGCCAATCTTGCTTTGGCTGTGCGCAGAGTCCGACACTGACAGTGCGACATTTCGTAAGCTGGCTGAGGCAAGAAGGATGTACGCTGAATCGTTAAAACATCGCCTGGGCCGATATTACGACGAGGAGACATCAATATCACCCCTGCAGGAAGGCTACTACACTGGCCACTTCACCCAACCGGTGCCGACCAGGGCAGGCGCAAGAGGGAGGGATACGAGGTACGAAGAACTGCAGCAGATCATCGGGCAACCATTTGATGCGAGGCGGATGCGCAACCTGCCGACAGACGCCTACGACCCGGCAATGCTAGCCGGCATCGAGGCTCTGCTGATCAAGGGTTATCCCGTCACGCCTTATCTTGAACTGGCGAATACCGGCGATGCCCCGTTGAAGAGCCATGTGGAGCTCATTCTTTCATGCGAAGCGTTGCTCTTGGCCGGGCAGATTGAGAAAGCGGAAGCACTGGCCAACCGCCACGAAGTCGTTAAAAGCCAGTTCTTCTCCCAGGCGGTGGCGCAGATCCTCGGCTGGGTTGCGTTCGTGAAAGGCGACAATGACACAGCAATTGCCCGCTTTGAGGAAGCGATGGAATGGTCGACCAAGGGAACGCGCAAACGCAAGACCTGCCTCATCGGCCACAGCGGCATTTTCTTTTTGATGGCATTGCTAAGACGGGGGACTAGCGATGATTACGAGAAGGTCGATACGTACGCCTATTGGGGCGTCGACCTCGGTGGAAAGACGGGCTTTGTGCCCGAGGCGTATGGGATGCTGAAAATCACTGCCGCGTTTCTGGATGGAAAGTTTCGGGCAAGGGAGTTTAAGAGGGTGCATGACAACAATGCCAGTGGAATAGCCCGCGCACCTCTGATTTTCATTACTGCCCTTTGCGCCAGGTGGGCGGGTGTCGTTACCACTTTGACAGACGATTCGGGGGAATCACTGGAGAATTTTGCCGGGGAGGCAGTTGCCCACGGGTTTTACTGGCTGGCCAGTGAGACTTATGAATTGCTCGCGGCGAATGCGGGTAGCAATGGCTGGGGCGCAGCCGCGTATCGTGAACAAGCGGCGACGCTGAGAGATCAATGTCAGAGCGGAATCACGCCGTTGGTAGATTTGATTAAAGCACCGGAGCCGTGGGAATTGTCGCTGGGTGCACTCGAAAAACTGGCAGGCATCGCAGATGACAAAGCTTCGCCCGCCCCGGGCACCGCGCGGCTGCTCTGGCTGGTGGAGAGTGACTACCATGGGGGCGTCGGCCTCATCCCTTATCTCCAGATGCCTCTCAAGTCCGGGAAACCGGGCACCCCGAAGAAGGCATTGATGGATCGACTAGCGAGTCCAAACCTTGTCTCACAGTTTACACCAGCGGATCGTAGGGCGATCGAGCTGGTCTCGGCCGGATACATGAACTGGGCAATTTCCAGGAGGTTCGGCCCCGAGTATCTCGCCGCGCTCGAGGTGCTCGCGGGGAGTTCCAATGTCTACACCGATCGCCTCTTCCGCACGCCGACGAAAATCGTCAAGCTCACGCCCGAGATCAGTCTGGCCAGCACCCCAGACGGCAGGCTGACGCTGACTCTGCTTCCGGCGCTTAGCTATCAGTATTCTGGAACGGTAGTCTATCTGGAATCGTCCGATAAGCTCGTCGTCGTGCCTATACGGCAGGCACACGTTGACTTAAAGCGAATATTGCAGACTGGTGCCAGCTTTCCTGCGGAGGCAAAGGAGCGCTTGGTGGCATCGCTAGGAAAACTCAGTTCTGAGATCTCGATCGAATCAGACAGCATTGGATTTGAAGCGATCGCGAGACAAGTGCCCGCACAGGATCTGCCGGAGATTCGGCTGATGCCGGATGGCACTGGTGGTATTGTAGTAAACATGTCAGTCCAGCCAATCGCGGACGTTGGCGAACACTATGCTCCGGCAAGTGGCAAGCCGGTAATCTTTGCCCGTGCACACGACAATGAGCACCTGCAGGCCGAGCGTGATCTTGAGGCTGAACGCGTTCGCGCCGCCGCAGTCATCTCGGCCTGCGCGGTTTTACAGTGCGATCGCGATGAAAGTCGCAACGCCTGGTCGTGGCAGGTCACGGAGCCGGACGATTGTCTCGAACTCCTGCTCGATCTCAATGAGCTGGGCGACGGAATGGTGAAAGTAACCTGGCCGGAAGGCGAGCCATTGCTGCCTCCTAAATCCGCGCATCCGTCACAGTTCCACGGTTCTGTGAAAGGCTCCGGCCAGTGGTTCGAAGCCGATGGCGAGTTGCGGGTGGACAATGATCTCGTTCTAACAATGAGACAGATCATGGAACTCCTTGAGCAGACCAGCCCCGGCAGCCGCTTCATCGAGATCACAAAAGGACGCTTCATAGCGCTTACCAGACAGTTCAGACAGCAACTCGATGATCTGCGTGCGCTTTCGTCCGAGGGCAAAGGCGGCGCACGGAAGCTTTCGCCACTGGCCGCTCATGCGCTGGCGGATCTGGAGCAGACGACATCGCTCAAAACTGGCACCGCCTGGAAGAGCCAGCTGAAGAAGATCCGTGACGCAGCAAATTTGCAACCAAAGGTGCCGAAGACATTGCGGGCGGATCTGCGCAGCTACCAGACCGAAGGCTACGAGTGGCTGGCGCGACTGGCAGAGTGGGGCGCAGGTGCCTGCCTTGCAGATGACATGGGACTCGGCAAAACAGTGCAGGCGCTCGCACTGCTGCTGCACAGAGCCAAAGGCGGGCCGGCGTTGGTCATTGCTCCCACATCCGTCGCTGCAAACTGGATCGATGAAGCCACACGCTTCGCGCCGACTCTGGACGTCGTGCTCTACACGGGCCCGGATCGAAAGGATCGCCTCAAGGAAATCGGCGGGCACACCCTTGTCGTCACCACCTACGGAATTCTCCAGCGGGGAGATGACGAACTCACAGCGGCGGAGTGGCACACCGTGGTGCTCGATGAAGCTCAGGCCATCAAGAACCGCGCGACCAAGAGATCGAAGGCGGCAATGAAACTGCGGGCACCGTTCCGCATCGCCACCACGGGAACGCCAGTCGAGAATCGACTCGATGAGTTGCACAATCTGTTCGCGTTTTTGAACCCCGGCCTGCTCGGTTCGGCAGAGCGTTTTCACAAGCAATTTGCCGATCCCATTGAGCGAAGCAGAGACGTTGCAGCCAGGGACAGACTGCGGCGGGTGATCAAACCATTCATCCTGCGCCGCCTCAAGAGCGATGTCCTCAAGGATCTACCACCAAAGACCGAAGTTACACTGCATGTCGAACTCGACGAGGAGGAGAGCGCCTTCTACGAGGCTCTGCGCCAGAAAGCCGTGTCTGATCTTGAATCGGCCAGGAATGCGCCGGAAGAGAATGCCGTGCGGATTCTTGCCGAAATCACCCGCCTGCGCCGCGCCTGCTGTCACCCGAAGCTGGTACAGCCAAAGGGAGCGCCAGAAAGTTCCAAGCAGCGGGTGTTTGTCGAAACTCTCACGGAGATTCTCGACGGAGGTCATCAAGTGCTTGTGTTCAGCCAGTTTGTCGATCACTTGAAGATCGCACGCGATAGCCTGGAAGCGCTCGGCATCGATTACCAATACCTCGACGGATCGACGTCAGCAAAGAAACGCAAAGCCGCCATTGATGCCTTCCAGTCAGGCGAAGGCAACGTCTTCCTGATCTCGCTCAAAGCTGGCGGATCAGGACTCAACTTGACTGCAGCAGACTACGTCATCCATCTCGATCCCTGGTGGAACCCCGCTGTGGAAGACCAGGCATCCGACCGTGCCCACCGCATCGGTCAGCAGCGCCCGGTCACCATCTACCGACTGGTAACGAAAGGCACTATCGAGGAAAAGATCGTCGCCCTCCACCACGAAAAACGCGATCTCGCCAGCGCCATGCTCGAAGGCACCGACACAGCAGGCCGTCTTACCTCCGAACAAATGCTCGAACTGCTGCGAGAGGCGGGGAACTGATGGCGACTACGGCTTCGTCGTTGAACCGTCCGGGATTACCACGGCTGGATTGTCAGGATCTTCGAATGGCTGAGGCGTCGGTTTGCCGATGGCGTATCCGCTTGCTCCAACGCCGTAGATAACGCGTGCCGCTTTGCGATAGCTGATGGGTTTAGTCTTATACCAGGGATCCATGGGGACTTGATCAATGTAATCGGGCACGAGATCTTCGAGCGAATCAGGGAGTGCCCCCGTTTCGATTTCGAATGCCCTCGCAGCGGCACTCATACAGATCAGGCGTTGCACCAACTGTGATCTGCGGAACCGCTCATGAATGATTTGAAAGAGCACGTAGGATTGCCACCCAGTCAGGCAGCCGACAGCATTCGGGTGAAGTTGCTTGAGGATCGGATGCCCCTCCACTTCTTCAATTTTCCGAAGCTCGTGCTCCGTCCAGTCTTTCGTCGGTCTCGTTGAGTTGCGCACCATCTCTGAATAGGATTCGATGGTTTGAGATTTTGAAATGTTCTCTTTGTAGAATCGTTCCGGCCAGACCCAGAACCAGCGATCGCTGCAATCCGCAAAGCCCAGCGTCGTCGTCGAATCTTTGATTTCCCTGAGATCGAAGTCCTGACCGTGGACGGCATCACTGAATTCAAGTTCGGCAATGAGCGCTGAAACGAAGGCGCTATTGTCGACGGTAATGCCTTCCAGTTCTTTTGCCAGGTAGCGCAGGCGGTTGGAATCGTCGATCTTTGAGATCAAGTAGTTGACGTTCACGAGACTGACTTGGAATACGGTGTTTGCCGTCAGGAACTGGACGACGGTGCCATCTCCCTGACACAGCAGTCGTCCCAGCTGTAGTGCAGTCAAGGCGCTATCGATAGCATCATCGATTCTTCCTTCATACGCCGCCATTCCCATCTCAATTTTTAGGAGCGTAATGAATTGGAGAGGACGATCAGTGGGCGAAGTAGCGGAAGTGCGCAGATCAGTCTCTGGAGCGAATGTTAGTTTGTCGTGTTCCGACACGAAAGTGTGAAGCTGTGCCAGTAGATCGACGTTGTCCTCTACGACTTTTCTAATGGCAGTCCAGTCGTCGACAGGTTCCCGCTCAACGGCACCGAGGCTCATGGCCGTGCGCTCATCTTCCGGAATCGACTCAAACTTGGTGGTGTCGATTGCATACAAGCGTTGCATCGCTTCCACGGCTGCACTTTCTCTGATGACAGGTTTTGCCCAGGGTGGCGGCGCAGGTTTGTCTGCATCGACCCAATAGAGCCGAGCAATCCATCCAACGATCAACATCAATAGAGTGGCTAGTATACCAACGATTCCGGCACGCCGTGTTAGTCGCAGTTTTGTCCCTGAGTTCATCGCTTGAATGCTAATCCTGGAAGGAGCAGTTAGCGACCAGCTTTTAGCATTTAGCTTTAGCAACTGGGGCGAGGAGCAACTGGGGCGAGGGCGCTGGGAGTTGGCGAAACCAACGGTTTCACCCAGAGGGTTGATTACCTCAGTTCTTCGGACTTGCTGGCGGGGAACGTTCGTTCCCTCTCATTGAACATTGCGAGGTAATTGATGACTGAATGAATCGCCCGGCAAAAAAGAGAACCGCACCCCTATCGGGATGCGGTTCTCAAAAGAATTCTTTGCGATGAATTTGAGCTTAACGGCGGCGGCGGAGACCGAGGATGCCCAAGCCGAATACACCAAGCAGGGCTGTGGATGGCTCTGGCACCTGGGTGATGACGACTCCGCTTGTGAGTGCAAAGAGCGCATTTGAGGTGCCACCCTGACCTGCGTCCATTATTTGGGTAAACGTCACTGCTGCTGAACCGTCACTGGTGAAGTTGGTTGAGAAGGTAGAGATGGCACCTCCCAGATTTCCTTCACCGATGGTGATTCCATCGGCGACAATGCCGGTCGTTCCTGAGGCATCCACGAGTGAGTAATCATTGGTGCCGTTCAAGTTTCCATTGGTAGTTCCAGTGCCCCCATCATGGTGATAAGAAAGCCAGCTGTACTGACCCGCTGGCAACCCAAGGACACTGATCGCCATCGTTACGTCGCTGCCGCCAGTGCGGGTATCGACTCCGATCCAGTCGTTCACCACGTCACCAGCAGCGCCATTTCGGGCGACGGCGCGGAAGTCCGCGTTTCCGTCGGGAAGATTCGCGGCAGTCAGGGTGACGACGATATTGTTGGTGCCACCAAATGCCGAATAGGTACTGGTAGCTGGGGTGACGGCAAGGTCCTGATTGTTAGTGACCTCAAATGCTTCAAACCCGGCGGCAGTGGTACCACCTGCGGGCTGTAGATCGAGGCTGAGTGACGCCGCATGTGCGGTGGACAAAAGTCCAACCAGCGCGAGTGAGGAGGCTAAGAGGTTCCTTTTCATAGAGATATGTAGATTAAAGGTTGCGAACGGGGAAATGTAGTCGGGGCGATCGGCGTTCTCAAGCTTAAATTCAGGGGTCAAATTGAATCCCAATCTGCAATTGTCGGCAGCGTTTCCTCAAGCGCATCCATTGCAACCTCGAGTTGGCGTGCAACCGCTTTGCGATCGCCTGCAAATGCCAGCGCCTCTCCTACGACGGCTTCGCACACAAATGGCACGAACAGGGCTTCACCGCGGGGCAGCGATTTGCCACAGCCTCGCAGGAAAACCGGAACCATCGGCGTGTCCGGGCATCTTTCCACTAGTCGACCAATGCCGGCTTTAAATGGAACGCGCTCTTCTGGCTCGCCGCGCGTGCCTTCTGGAAAGATTACCAGCAACTCACCATTGTTCAGTGCGGTGACACATTCGCCAAAAAGATCTTCGCCACGTTTTGGACGCCGATCGAGTGGAATCACGCCCAGCATATTTCGCGACAGCATTTCGCAAAATGGATTGCGGCAAAAGTAGTCGCGTGCGCCCACAGGACGCAGTCTCGCGAGGTTGCGCATCGGAACGATGGAGGCGACTGCCAGGGTGTCGAGGTGGCTGTTGTGATTGACGACTAGGATGGCTGCACCCTCTGGCAGGCGTTCACGATGCCGGACATTGAGCCCCATGATAATGAGCACGATCGGGCGGACGACGAGCACATAGAAAAGAACCTTCGGCCAGGGTTTCATCACGCTCTAGAAGTGCAGGTAGTAAATCAGATGAAAGAACAACGGAGCAGTGTAGGTAAGGCTGTCGACGCGATCCATGACTCCGCCATGCCCCGGGATGGTCGCTCCCATGTCTTTGATGCCGAGGTCTCGCTTCACTGCACTGACAGTCAGGTCGCCAAAGAATCCGCCTACCGCGATGATTACCCCGGCAATCGCTGATTGCCCCAATGTCAGGGGAGTGAGCAGCGGGGCAAGAGCCATGGCCAGGCAACTGGTGATGATCACTCCACCGATGAATCCGCCCCAGGTTTTGTTCGGACTGACGCGCGGAACGATCTTCCGTTTTCCGAAACTCTTTCCGCTGATGAATTGCGCCACATCATTGCTCTGGGTCAGCACCACGAGATACAACAGCAGTGCCGGGCCATCTTTGAGCGATAGCAGAAAGGCTCCGTGGCTCAGGCTGAAGACAGTCACCATAAGCCCCCAGTGCAGCGTCCCAGCAGCGCGCAGGAATCCTTTCGTCTCACCCGCCAGCACCAGCCGGAGTGGAATAAGGAGGAACAGGTAGACGGGGATGAAAATGATGAACATTCCATAGTAGCCGGTGCCGGCCCAGTAATACTGAACTGGTATGGAGAGGTAGGCCCAGAATAATGCCCGGCGATCTACCCGGCGCGTGGGAATAGCGGAGACGTATTCTTTGAGCGCGAGAAAGCTGATGAAAGCAAAGACGACGACTGACAGGCGACGGTCGATCACCAGTGCCCCGACGAAGATAAAAACCATGACCCACCACGATTGCACACGACGCTTGAGTTCGATGTAACTCTCGGAGTCCGCCTTATGCGGAAGCAGGCGAATGGTAATGCTCGCGATCACGAGGATGGCGAGGATTCCGCCGACTACCCATTTCACACCATCTGTCATGTGCCCTTGCCCTCCTCCAGTGCTTTCCTTGAACGATTCCGAATTGTGAGCAAACCGAGCACGATACAGATTCCCAGAAGCCAGCTCACCCACTGCCCGCCCGGCACGCCGAGACCGAGCAGCAATGCCAACAGTCCGAAGAGAAACGCACGGTCACTTTTTCCAAACGGGCCATCGTACCGTCGACTGGCACCCACCTGGATCGCTACCACGCCCGCCATCTCCGTCACGATCGCCACGACAACGAGGGCGACGACCAACGCTCCCGGTATACCAGGGACGAGTGCGAGCGGCAGGTAGAGGACGGCGTCGGCCAGGACATCGCCCAGTTCATTTAGGATGGCACCCAGGGAAGATTTCATGTTGTGCTCCCGCGCCAGCATTCCGTCGATCGCATTCAATGCCATGCGGACGAAGAGGGTCACGGGCAGCGCGAGCAGGGGCCACTTTTCAGTTGGGTAAAGCAGGATAGCAAGCCCACCCAGGGCTGAAAGCACCGCAGCATGAACGGTCACTTGATTGGCAGTGACGCCAGCTTTCGCCAGGGAATTGCAAATCGGTCGAAGCAGGTTCTGAAACTTCGGCTTAAGATCGTAGATGGTAGGCATCGAAGGGGTGATTGTCGGCTCCCGTCCAGGGAAAGGCAAGCGGTGAGTTCGAAGCGCCTCCATCGATCTTTGCGATGTAATTTAACTCAAAACGATCAATTGGCCCGGCTGCCGTACAGCAGAACGGCTTCCCCCGCCTTACCCTCAGCGCAAAGAGTGCGCTGAGGGTAAGAGCTATGAGAAAGCCGCAGCTTTGGCTCGACGGCCAAGTTACTCGGAGCGCACTCGATAGTAGACCTCAGGGCCGGATGAGTCACTGTCGATGTACGAGGTCGATTCACCTTCGCTCGGATAACCATCGGTGAGTTCGATGAATTCGTCCAAGTCTGTGGATCGCTGGATGGTATAGCTGGCATCAGGTTCCGACTTCCAGGTGAATTTTGAAGATGCGGCAACTCCATTTGCGGCCGGAGTGTAGATGAAGTCAGTGATCGCAAACGGGGGCTTGGCAGGCCCCACCAGCTGCAGGCCTCCTTCACTTCCGATCAGCGCCCAGTCGCCAGTATCGCCATCCGTTGGGAATGCCCCTTTCGCCGTGTAGATTTCGCCAAAATCACCGCCGCCTCGCTCCCACCAGAAGAATTCGATATCATAGTCACCCGCAGCGAGGGTAATTACCCCGCGAGTGTTGCTGTCGCCGGTATCGCCGACGTGGGCGATCACGTTCGGTGCTCCGATATCCTGAAGTCCATTGCCGCTCACAGAGGTGAAATTTGCACCATGGATCCGGAATGCGAAGCCATCGTCCGAGTGAAATCCGAACGTATATTCGCCAGCTTCAGTGATGCGGATGGTTCCCTTTGAGAGTTGTACGAAATCGTCGTCGGTCCAGGTATCTGAGAATTCAACATCTTCTGGATACGGGTCATCATCAGGGAACAGTCCAGCGCCGTCCCCATGGTTGATGAATTCGTGCTCGGTATCAAAGATATTGCCTTCAAACCCTTCCTCATTTGCAGCTGCGATGAGATTCAGCGCCAGGTTCAAACCACCAAGCGTGCCCCCTCCCCAAATGTAGCGGACTCCAAATACCCCTTCACCGCCATCAGGGCCAGCAAGTGTTTCAGGCAACAGCGGCACGGGTGTCTGAAAAGTTCCTTCCCAGGAGACGTCATTGCCTTTGTCGTCCTTGCCCGTCAGCTTGTAAGTGTGCTCCGAACCAGGAGCGAATGCCGCCGTGGGGTTATACTTGATGGTAACGAAGGAACCGTCCTTGGATACCACAGTTGTCACTGCCTGATCGTCAATGGTCAGAGTGAAGGAGTTGGTGTCCAGCTTGTTTAATCCGGTATCGGCCAGTACCACGCTGACTTCCTGAGGCAGGGCCGTGACGCCCGAGAGAATCGCCGATCCGCCTCCAGAAACCACGATATTGTCGATTGCCCACCACCAGTCATTACCGCCCCTTGTCAGCCCAAAGTTCAATTTCATCGAGCTTGCTCCATCAGGGTTCTCGATCGGGATGATGATCGTTTCATTCGTGGAATTGTCATCGTGGAAGTTGTCGTCGTTGCTGTCGGAACTCCAGTGCATGATCTCGACGGGTTCGCCGTCGTCGAAAGTAACCGTGACCGTTGCTGTCTGGTTATTCGAGCCGTCACCGTCGTCGCAGCACTCCGGTCGCCAACTGGAGTCGAACTTCAGCAGAACCGAGCCTGGAGGGACTCCGTCCAGAGAAATGGCCGGTGTAATGATGAAGGAATTGAACTGGCCAGAACCTGCAGGGCTACCGGAATCGTCCCATTCATCTGGATCAGCGATTGCAACTGTACCGGTTCCTTTTGTGAACTCGGTTCTTCGCTGGTCTCCTGCGGTCAGCGCCCACCAGTCCTTGTCGGCAAAACTCCAGCCCTTCCACTCTGTCTTACCGAGCCAGTCAATGGGATCTTCAGGAGCCGGATCTGGATCAAATTCACCTTTGTACAGCTGGGAATCATCGGTCACCCAACCGTCCGGGCCTTGCTTCGACCACACCTTCTCTCCGAATACATCTTCTTCCACGCTGTCACCCAGTTCGATCCCCTCAAAGTCCTCGCTGAACAAATCGTCCGAACGAACTGCGACATTATCGATCGCCCAGAACCAGTTATTTCCAGCATCGGTCATGGCAAACGTGAGTACCATTTCCGAGACGCCGGAAGGATTCGTCAGCTTGATCTCAACATGCTCGTTTGTCTTTTCGTCATCGGTAACGACCCATTCCAGCACTGTTACTTCTTCGGTGCCGTCGTAGTTTACCAGGACGCTTGCCTTTTGTGCCCCTTCCGGCCGGAAGCTCGAATCGAACTCCAGCACCAGAGAGTTGGCACTTGCACCGGAGATGTCGATCGTTCGGGAGAGCAGGCTGTTAAAGGTGCCCTGCCCAGAGGGGCTCCCTACATCATCCCATTCATCTGGATCAGCGACGGCCACTACTCCAATTCCCTTTGTAAATTCTGTTCGACGCTGGTCTCCTGCGGTAAGAGCCCACCATGCATTGTCTGCAAAACTCCAGCCACGCCATTCAGTAACGCCCAGGCCAGCTTCCAGCCCGGCCATTCCGGAGTCATCGATGCTCCATCCCTCAGGGGCAGTTTTTGTCCATACTTCTTCGCCTGCAGTTCCCTGCGCGACGCCCTCGTCCACGCTGTCTCCCAGCGTGACGCTTTCAAAGTCCTCAAACAAATATGTCTTTGCTTCTGCCGATATGGACAGGGCAACCGTGCAAAAGCAGGCCAGAAGGCCGCGGCTCTTAATGAATCGTTTCATAGATTGATTCGGTGGGTGATGTTGTTAATTGCCGACATCGGAAAGCAAGTCGGCGTTGTGGTGAACCAAAACAGTCAGGATCGAACGCTACAATCGATCGCTGGTTACAGTTTTGGCAGGTTCGTCGTTGAGCGCGGTAAGACCAGTAACCACGCAAGCTGGTTGAAGCATTGAAACCAGAAGTCTGGAAGAACATTTGCATCGACATGCAATCTTTGTCTCTAGTGATCGCAGACGGCATTGTCGAGAAAAATGAGGTGCCATTTGCTGGAAGCACCGGCTCTCATAGAAACTGTTCGCATCGGGAGGCTTCGCGGACAAGTCCGTGAGATTCGAATGGCGGGCCGTCGGCTTCAGGTAGGCCTTCTGGTTCTACGGGATTCCATTACACGTGAGTACGGCGCTGCACTTGTATTTCCGCTGGGTTCTGGCGGCTACACCAAGAACAAAACTCGGGTTCGCCGTTTTTGGCGCTGCCGATGCTTGGTGTCCTTCTCATTTACGGAGCATGCGATCAAGCACGTTCCGGGTGATGCGCTGCAAGCGGGGATCGGGGCCCTTTGGCTCTGTGTAAACTTTGGGCCGAACGTAACCCGGAGGTTCGCTCAGACCGTCCGCCCACCAGCAGGTGGCCGCGTTAAAGACGACATTCTGCTTCGGTCCAGGATAAACGGTTGCGGTGTAGACTCCACCGTTGAGCATGCCTGGTGCGCTTTGGGTCGGGCCGGTGGCCACGACCTCAAGCCCCGGAATTGCGGCGGGATCGCCATGCCATTCCCAGCCAATGACACCCGGGATGGTGTCGCCGGACTTCATTCCAGTGCCTTCGTAAATCCAGTGTTCTGGTAGAGTGCAACTCCAGTCTGCACCGCCAGTCACTGGCCCGGTGCTGTGTGCCCCTACCAGTTCATTTGCATAGGGACGTTCGTGAGCAAGCGTGTCCATCGAGTAAAACTCATTGGTTCCGCCCGGCGGCCCGAAGACGCCGACTCGCTCGAAAGTATGCTTCGAATCATCGAACACTACTCGTCCGCACACCGCATTGCCTGAAAAGAATCCAACACTGACACCTTTTGCGATGGCATCGCGCACGTTGTTGAACATCTCGATGCTCCAGTATTCGTCATGGCCGACGCTGAGCAATCCCTTGCCACGAAGCAATCCCGCCGCATCACGGTGAGTGTCCATGTTAGAGATGTAGCTGACATCGTAGCCCAGAGATTCCATCCAGAAGACAAACGGAAATTCCCAGAGAAAAAATTCACCGGAACCCGTCGACAGCGGAGCATCAAGGATCTGCCGATACTTCCCATAGGGGCGACGATAACTGACCTGCACTCCCCCACCCCAGAACCACTCGTGCTCGCCATTGTCATAGAGTGAAAAGGTGGACGGCCAGCGATTGTATGCCTGCCAGGTATTGTCGCTGCATTGGTAGAGAAAATCCGCTTTACGCTGGTCCCGCACGATAAAGATCACGTAACTCTGAGTTCCATTCTTTTGCTCAGTCAATCTCCCGACATAGACACCACTCAGCCAGTCGTCAGGAATCGGAATGGATGCCGCCACCGGCCAGTCACAGATACGCGCGCGCTTTTCACTGACGGCAGGCTCAGGTTGCGCGATCCCCTGGAACGGACCAAGCGTCGTCACTAACCGCCCGCCATTGCCGCCATAATAACCCAGACGATAAATATTAATGACGAACGATGAAGCCGGACGGGTGCTGACGTGAAATGTAAGCTCCTCACCAGCCACAACACGGGTTCGAGAGCAATAGCCTTCGATCCACGGGCAACGATTGGATGCATCGACTCTGGGCCGATCAAGCATCCAGTCGCGAGTTCCAGGCTTCGCGTTCTCGTTCGCAATCAATCCACTGGAATCCTCAGCATGAACAGCTTGGAACCCACCGCCTCCGCCAAGGATGGCCGCCCCCAGTCCTGAGAGGTGTTTGAGATTTTCTCGACGGGTAAAGTCGGGCATTTGCTCAGAATCTCAGGATCTACGGTGCGCTGCAAGCTTTCGTTCGATGCCAGGGCGCTGCTGCGGCTGCTGCTGCGCTATTGCCTTCCACTACCACCGAGTGGTAGGGAATAGTCATGAGCAATGTTCGAGACTTTGGTGCGCGGGGCGACGGTTCCCGAGATGAAACCAGTGATATCACCCATGCGGTCGAGCGGGGTGATGGTGTGTTGAGGTTTCCGCCCGGTACGTATCGCATATCCAAAACGATCGAAATAGATCTTTCCAGACAAGGCTTCCATGCCATCGAGGGATCCGGTGGCACGGTCAGGATTTTGATGGAAGGTGCTGGCCCAGCATTTCGGCTGACCGGAAATCACCGTGGCACCGGCGATCCGTTGTCGGTAGTCGATTCGGTTTGGAAAACCGAACGCATGCCTGCGATTCGGCACATCGAAATCACCGGAGCGCATCCCGAGGCAGATGGAGTTGAACTTTGTTTCACCATGCAGGCCATCCTGGAAGGCCTTCTCGTTCGCCAGTGTCGGAACGGAATACGCCTGCACGAGCGCAATCGCAACGTGATCATCAACGGCTGCCACGTTTATCACAACACGGGCTCAGGAATCTTTCTCGATGCCGTGAACCTGCACCAGATCAACATCACCGGAAACCACATCAGCTACAACCGGCAGGGCGGAATCCGCATCGAACGCTCCGAAGTGCGCAATCTTCAGATCACAGGCAACGACATTGAATACAACAATTTTCGTGCGCACAAGACCGAACCCGAAGTGGTCGCTGACATTCTGATCGATGCCTCGGCTGCTAAATCCAGTGTGCGTGAAGTGACGATCGCGTCCAACACCATCCAGGCAACTTACTCGCCGGGCGGTGCCAACATTCGCATCATTGGTAGCGGGCCAGATGGCGCACGCAAAGCTGGGATGCTCACGATCACCGGGAACATTATCGGCAGTCAGGAGACAAGTGTGCATTTGAAGGACTGTCAGCACCTCGCCCTGACCGGGAATTTTCTCTATTCCTCACAGTATCGCAATCTGTGGATTGAGAACTGTGCTGACATCGTCTTTGGCGCGAACAGCATTGGTCACAATGCCGACTACGGAGACAAAGAGCTGGCGACGGGAATTCGCATTCAACAATCACAACGCTGCAATCTGAACGGATTCTCCATCCAGGACGCAAAGGCATCAGCGAATACCGTGGGTGGCGCGATCCAGCTCGACCGCCGCGCTCTGGTGGAAATCATCGATTGCAACATGATCACCATCAGCAGTGCTCAACTCACCGATGGCGCGCCCCATGCCGTGCTGATAGAAAACTCCAGCGGAGTCTCGATCACCGGTTGCAGCATCCAGGAAACCCGCACTGAGTCAAAGACCACATCTGCCATCCGCTGGACGGGCGCTGGCTCGCGAAATGTCGTGGCGATCAATGTCTTCCAACTACCCGAAGGAGTGAATGCCATCGATGCTGATGCTGGAGCGAACGCTGTGGAGAATGGCAACATCTGGTAGTTCATGGATTAGCGCTAGCGCAACCGCACCCGATAAAACAAGATTCCCACTCCCCTGCCGTCGGCTTTTTGATCCTGGTAGATCATGGAGTAGCCGTTCGCCTGGAGACCGAGCCCGATGGTCGACCATGATACGAGATCTTTGGAATAATCGACATTGTAGATTTCTCCGGGGATTGAATTCCACTGCAAGATGACGTCGCCATCGCTATAGGTTACCGAGTGAATCGCGAGAGCGTTGCTCTCTGGCTCAACTGGCCCGGAGCCGCGCAGATTCACACGGGCTACCTGCGCACCCGCGAGCGTTGCAACTTGAGTAGCCACCACGGCATCCTCATACACAGCAGAGATGGAATACTCACCCGGCGCAAGATCCACGGCTCCGAAGAAGCCTGTCCCATCAGTGGTGAGCGTGCGTGTTTCTGGGCCAGCCAGCAGGATTTTGGCTCCATCGATGACGTTGCCATCGGCATCTGTCACGGTTCCCATGATGTGGGCGAATGCGGGATCTGTTTTCCAGGGCATTGCCGGGACTGTCGCTTGCTCAGCGAATAGGGGTTCGTTACCAGGGTCGTAAGTGCTCGCCGTTTGTGGATCAGTCAGGGCTGCCAGCAGCGTCGACCTTCCAGCTCCACTTTCCGTGGGCACGCCATAAGAAAATCCGACGATACCTGCGGACCGCTGGCCACTGGATGGCCGACGGATCTGCTGGATCTGCTCGAGCGTTTCTCCGATGCCATTGAGATAAAATCCGGCACCGATCGCTGTCGCCCGGCGGAACTGCATGCGCTTGGCGATCGTGTTCCATTGCGAAAATGTGGAAGCCGATCCGGTCTGGTTGCGATAGACCATCGGTATCGCCAGATCGATAATGCCTTCCTCCGTCCATCCACGCCAGTCCTGCATGACCAGCGACCAGGCGGCGGTCGACCGGAACACCGACTTTGTAGTTCCTCCGGGAGCACTACCCCACGGGATGGCAGCTACCGAGAGGCGCACCTCGGGTCTCAATGCCAGAACGTGCAAGTAAGTCTTCCGCACGAGTGCAGTGACCTGATCGCGCTTGAACTGCGACCACGTTCCCGCCGATGGCGCAGGTCTTCCACTTTGATCATACAGGCGATTGTAACGTTCCACTGCCACGGGATTGTAACCCCAGACGTTGGCGTTTGCCGCGCTGTCCGCTTCACTGTAGCGAATGTAGTCGAAGTGCAGACCATCGACATCGTAGTTGGTGATGATGTCCATCGCCACATCAAAGGTGTATTGCAGAACGCCGGGATGACCGGGATCAAACTGGTAGTTCGCGCCGTTCCATCGATCACCCGTGACATCCTGAGTCAGCCAGTCACGATGCAGCCGTATAGGATGCTGCGGATCTGACGGGGACAAGCTCGCACCGACGATATAACTGTTGATCCACGCATGGATTTCGATCGGTTGCTCGCCTTCGTGTGCCTTTTCGATGAGATCGGCGAGAGGATCGTAGCCGATCGGCGAAATGTCAGCCGCCATCGGTTCGTATGCACTGCGGTAGTAGGCATCGGCGCGCTTGCGCACCTGGATGAAGAGAGCGTTGAAATTTCCAGCACGGGCATCGCGCAGAAGTCGATCGGTTTCGGACGGTGACTTGAAGCCCGCTCGCCAGCCATCGACCCACATGGCTCTCATTTCTGGTGCTGCCTCTTGAGCCTGCACCATGCACAGCGGCATGATGACAAGCATGGCGACAAGCACCCGGATGATCACAACCGATCCTGCTGTCCGCTCCAACACATCACTCACTGGGGGCGGGCTCTGTAATAGGCCTCTGGCTCGACGACTAGATACGAGAGTGGCAATGGTTCATCAGTGACATCGACGTCGTCCACTTCGCCCCAGTCAGCCAGGTCTGTTGATTTTTCGATAATGTAAGTCCCCGCAGCAGCAGCGAGTTCCAGTTGCACCTGTTGCTTCCCATCGACATCAATGACACGCACGTTTGAAAGAACGATGGGCTCGACTTCAGGAGTTGCCTTTCCGAGCGTCGCCGCCAGAACGCCGTTGTTGGTGTTGAGGGCGACCACTTTGCCACCACCAAAATCGATTGAGCCGACGCCGTTGCCATTGGCATTGTCGGAAGTGAAGAACACCTGATCGAGCAACTGCGGAGGCAGCGTGGGCTCAACCAGACTGTAGATCTGCAGGTTGTCAGGGGTCTCCAGCGAAATGGCAGCGAGACACTGCAACGCGGGATTCACACTGATGATCGAGACCGACCCCGGAAAGTCCACCCCATCGAAACTCTGCAACACCGTGCCAGTGCCTGCTCCCAAATCGAAACCGACCTGCGTCAGCGGGCGTCCCTGCGCTTTCCCCCACAATGTATCTCCAGCTCCGAACGAAACACTGAGCCCAAGATCACCCGGATTTGTATCCGTTTCGACCACTATGGGATCAAAAATCACTCCATCTTCGGTGGTGAAAATGGCTACCGCTGTGCCCGAACGCGATGCGGCAAGGATCTGCGTTTGCTCACCAGAGCCACGCACATCCAACGTGTCGCCAATGCGACCGCCCACTCCTGGATCACCGGGGCCGTAAACGATTTCCGGATCGGCCGTGCCACTGTCATTCGCCCAGCGGTAGATGGTAAAGTCTCCGCCGGAAGTGCTCAAATTACAGGCATAGACCGCGCCATCTTCGGCGACACCTACCATGTTCAACACAAAGATACCGCCCCCCGTCAGCAAGTCTGACGATGTGTTCAGAGATCTCAAATCCACGCCGTCCGCACCATTGATCACCTGTAAGTTTGTGCCGCCCGTGCGACTCACCAGCAAGACATTGCCATTGACGGGATTGACTGCCACGCCGCGCTGGG
>JAGROY010000343.1:0-12437 GCA_020439995.1 Verrucomicrobiia bacterium | reverse complement strand
GTCTGCACCACAGGCAGGACTTCCACCACGGCCAGCCGACTTTCCACCGTGCCTCCATCATTGCTCACCTTCACTTGATACTCGCCAGCATTTTCCTCAGCGACTTCTGCCAGCACCAGCTGCGAGCCGTCGACTCCTTCAATGGGCGCGCCGTCTTTGAACCACTCGAATGTCAGTGGTGGCGATCCTGCGGCAGTCACGCTCAGGGTCGCCGTGCCACCAGCCAGCACACGGATGTCGGCGAGATCGACACTTAACTCGGGAGGCAGAACTTCGCCAGTGTCCTCGATCGTGAAAGCATGTATTCCATTGTTCGTGTCGAGCGCGAACAGCATGCCATCGCCAAAGTCCAGGGCACCCACGCCGTTACCATTCGCCTCATCGACTGGCAGTGCCATCTCACTCAGCAGAACCGGGCCCACAGCAAGATCGCTGATGTCGTAAAGCAACACCGAGTCCGGTCCGGCCACGAGATTGATCCCCGCCAGTAGACGATTTTCCGCATCTGCAGCCACGGGCGAAACGGAAGCAGCCACCGCGCTTGGAGGAAATGTCTGCGACGCCGTGACCGTTCCATTTGCCACATCAATCTCAGCACGCCGCAATGAACCACTGATAATGTTAGACAAGATCGCATCCGGGCCATCGAAGGCCAGGCCCAGACTGCCGGAGCCATTGGCAACACCATCGATCAGAGTGGGAGTAAAGTTTTCACCGTCCGTAGTGGTAAACACCGCCACGGTGGTTGAATCGCGCGAGCCAACGATGATCCGTGTGTCGACACCTGATCCCGTCACATCAAACGTGTCCCCCCAGCGCCGGGCGTTCAGACTCTCGCCGGTTTCTTCATCGATTCCGGCAGGATCTCCCTCGAACGCGACAGTCGGCAGCGTGTCGGCAGCGTCATCCGCCCAGCGGTAGATTTTCAGATTCACCGTCGCAGTACTGGTGGAAAGATTTGCACCGTAAACCACACCGTCGTCCCCCACACCGACAAGGTTCAAACCAAACGTTCCGCCGGACACATCGAGAGTGTCCATCTGGTGTTTCTCTTCGCCAGTGGCCCCATCCAGCACCCACAGGTCAGTGGCTACTGCGCGACTGACTACCAGCACATTCGATGTAACGGGGTTAAAGGCAAGCCCTCGCTCGGTGTTCCCAGTTCCCACATAGTCACGCTCGCCCGGCAGAACAGACCACGCGCTATCGAGTGAAGGAGCAGCAAAGGCCGCTGGTAGAGAGAGCGCCAGGCCGACAGTCAGCAATGTTGATCGGAAATGTGTCATGATTTGAAAGAATTGTGATTCGATGATGATTTCTCACGCAAACGTCAGCCACAGCTGCAGGACGACGCTTGACCCTTCTCTGGCAATCATGTTACGATAGGGCACCAATATCTAGATCTTTTGAAATGAAATCGAGCAACCTACTCACTCTGATCACAGCCGTCGGGCTCTCCTTCACCACCGCTCGCGGAGCATTCCTTGTCGAAGTGGATATCGATGGCGCTGATGACGGCACCATTTCCTTTAGCCCTAATTTTTCCTTCGGAGGCGACACTACCACAGCATCTCAGAGCGTGGCGGGCACCGCTGTCGGCCTTACCGGAGGTGACAGCATCTTCGGCGGCGATGGGACGGCCTCTCCAGACACCTACGTGTTCAGCTACACCCCCGGACTGGACGTTGACAACCTGACCCTGGCAGCCGGCACCGACTTGAACGGCACCGATTCAGCAAGCGCAATCGTGGGCGGAACATCGGGCATCTACAATATCTATGCCACTTGGCCGACTTCCGCCAACGTCTCCGGCGGCGACACCACCTTTTCGCTCACCCACGACGGCGGTACCTTGACCAGCTCTTTCGACCAAAACGCAATCGGTGATGTCTGGGTCAATTTGGGCCAGGCCACTTTCACCACCGGCAATACCTACAGCGTAGAGCAAACCAGTGTGAGCAACACCTTTGTTTCAATGCGAGGGGCTGCCGTGATGTTCGAGGCCGCATCGCCAGTGCCCGAGCCGTCCACCGCCGCCCTCCTTCTTGGCTCACTTACCGCCTGCGCACTGCGCCGCCGGAGATAGACCAGAATCACTCCCTGACTAAGCCTCAGACTCGGCATTTACCGGAGGCGGATCAGGATCTTTCCCGGCCCGGTACGATCTCAAACGGGAGCGCATGGCATCAGTCGCGTCGCCCAGTGTAAGTGCACGCTCCATTAGGGCAATCGCCCTTCCAGGATTGCCCATGCGAAATTCTGCCATGGCCAGCTGGTTGAGTGTCACTGCGGAAGGTTGCTCATCGGCCTTTTCTGCTTTGCTCAAGACTTCGATCGCTTTGTCATAGTCACCACGCAGGTAATGACAGCGCCCGAGGCTGACGAGATAGGCTGACGAGTCCGGCTCCAGATCGATCGCGATTCCAATCAGTTCCGCAGCTTCGGCGATACGCTTGCCTTGATCCAGCCATACTCGAGCGAGGGCGTCGTATGCTCTGGCATTCCGTTCCGGCGTGTTCTTAGGCACCCGCTCGCTGCTCTTGCGAAATAACCATTCCGCCTGCGCATGGAGTCCCGCTTGCTGCGCCACCGTTCCATATTCAAAGTAAAACTGGTCATCGAGCTCGTCCGCATCCACCCCTTTCTCTGCAGCACGGAACGCTCGCAGCGCGCCGTCCCAGTCCCGCATCTCCGCGTGAACCCGCGCCAGCTGCACAGAGATGGCGAATGAATCAGGATAGAGAAAATAGGCGCGTCGCACGACTGGAAGCGCCTCGTCCACCATTTTTTCATCGAGCATGAGATCGATCAAGTCATGGAGGAAAACGGCATCATTCTCGCCGGCCTTTGTCGCAGCCAGGTAGTGATCGATCGCCTTTCGGCGGTCTGCCCGGCCCTGAAATTCTCCGCCAATGAATTTTTGGATTCGCGCATCGTAAGGATTGATCCGCACCAACTCCGTCAGCGCTGCCAGTTTCTCATCGTGCTGCCCAAGCACGCCCAGCACTCTCGCGAGCTTCTCTCTGGCCAGCAGCATCCCGGGGCTCTGAGCGATGGCTCTTTGATAAAGTTCGACGGCCCTGTCGTACTGGCGCGTCTGGCTGAAGTAGTCGGCCACCCGATCGTTCACTTCCGCGTTTCCAGCCGCAGCGGCCAACGCGCGTTCGTAAACTTGATTCGTGATCGCAAGGTGCTCATCGTAGTGCTCGCGATCAGCGAGCGGCCAAGCCTGCTGCGCCTGCTGCCCGATTTCCAGCCAGTAGTACGGATCCGAATCATTGCGCGCGATTGCTTTTCTCAGCATCTCCTGCGCGTGAGGCTTGCGGTTTTGTGCAAGATATAGCCGCAGCAGCTGCCAATACACGCTCGGATACTCTGGAAATTTTTCCACCGCCGTGAGCAACACGTCTTCGGCCTGCACTCGGAGCATGGCGGCCTCGCCTTCGGTGGTTCCCGATTCGTCCGCTTGCGCAATCTTTTCCAGATTATCCGCAACATTCTCACAGAACTGGGCCAAGTTCAGGTACGCCTGTGGATTTTCGGCATTCCGCATCAGGGAATCGCGCAAAACCTGCAAGGCATGCTGCGGCTCGCTCAAGAGCATGGCAGTTCGAGCCAGCTTCAGCTCGATCGTAATATTGGCCGGATCAAGGGCAAGCGCCGACTCAAGTGCCTCCTCGGCACCGGAGAAATCTCCCCGGCCCTGAAGTTTCACGCCTTTAAAAAAAGCTACCCTTGCTAGAACCCGCTGCTCGCCAGTCGCTGACAACTCCCCCGTCCCCTCGGATACGGGGGCGTGAGAGTAGACCGCTGCTTTTTCCTCCTGAGCAACCGCGCCCTCGCCAGCGAAGGCACAAGCTACAGCGCAAACAAGTGCCCTGACGCGATTACGCGCCTCAACAGGCGAGCGCGAACGGCACGGATAGAGAAAAAAAAGCCGCCGCCAAGATTGAAGAAATCTCCAGTTGGACGGCAGCGGTTCGCACATGGCGAGAACCTACAGATCTATGACTTGTAGCGCAAACGCTTCTTGTGACGGTTTTGCTTCATGCGCTTCCGTCTCTTGTGCTTGTTAATTTTCGGTTTTCTTCTCTTCTTTAGGGAACCCATGGTATTTAAATCTTAAGGATGTCCGGACTATCTAGGTGACTTTGCTAATTCAGTGATGGGCCTACGCCAATCAATGCACCAGCTTATTGAGTGGATATTCAATGATCCCCTCGGCTCCAAGAGCTTTGAGGTCAGGAATGATTTCGCGCACGACACGCTCGTCAATCACAGTTTCCACCGCCACCCAGTCGTCATGCGTAAGCTGCGAGACGGTCGGAAGGCGGAGGGAAGGTAGAGATTCGATCAGTTTTTGCAACATGTTTTGCGGCACGTTCATTTTGAGGCCAACCTTGTCACGAGCTTCGAGAGCACCGCGCAGCAGAATGGCGATGCGCTCTAGCTTTTGACGCTTCCACGGATCCTTCCCGGAAGCATGGTTCATGACCAGCTGAGGATACGACTCCATGAGTGTATCCACGATGCGCAACTTGTTCGCTCTTAGCGAAGAGCCTGTTTCAGTGATATCCACGATCGCGTCGACGAGTTCGGGAACTTTCACTTCGGTGGCACCCCAGCTGAATTCGACGTGGGCTTTCACCCCGTGCTCTTTCAGGTAGCGCTCGGTGATCCCCACCCCTTCCGTGGCAATGCGCTTGCCCTGGAGATCTGCCACTGTCTTGATGGGCGAGTCTTCCGGAACCACAAGCACCCAGCGTGTCGGGTTGGAAGACGCACGACTGTAAAGCAAGTCGGTGATCACCTCCACATCAGCACCATTCTCAGCAATCCAGTCCTTGCCAGTGACCCCGCAGTCGAGAAATCCCTGATCCACGTAGCGACCAATCTCCTGCGCACGCAGCACTCGCACTTCCAATTCCGGGTCGTCTACACTGGGCTTATACGACCGGGACGAGCCATAAATGTGGTACCCGGCCTTCTGAAAGAGGTCGAGAGTGGGCTCCTGCAGGCTGCCCTTTGGCAATCCAATAGTCAGAGTCTGCTTGGATGATGGCGGTGACGAGTCGGAGGAAGGCATTTCAGATCAAAAAGGACGCCAGCCTTAGCGTACTTCATTGGTTCACGCTACCGAAAATCTGCCCGAACTCCTCGACTTGCCCTCCCGGCGGAGTAAAAGAAAAAGGGAGAGCAGCGCAAGGGCACGCTGCCCTCCCCTGGGGGCGTGGTGGATCAAACGGTGGGACGGAAAATTTCTCAGAGGGCGCTCATGAATCGTCCGAATGTTGGAACCATGCGCATCAAACCCTGAGCATCTCCAGATCGAACTTTCCTACCACCAATACTGAGCGATCCCACAGAGACCGAGCGAGCGTGCAAACGACAAACAAATCCAGCGCCACAAATTGAGACCACTCTCGACCAGCCATTTTTTTGAAAACCTCCTATTATCCGTTTCATTCCTTTCAACAAACCTCGGTTAATTTATTATAATTCGCAATAATATCAATAATTTATTCCCTCAAAAACACACCGCTCTGAGGTAGAACACATTTGTAGTAGCAATCGGGGGTAGCGTCTGGTTAGGTGCGCCCTCTGTTCAGAATCCTGTGAAACTGCTATCGATCTTTCATTTCCCCGGCTACCCGGATCCCTCTGCCGCTCTTGTGGTGGATGGCAAGGTGGTGTCCTTCATCGAAGAAGAGCGCCTGGTGCGCAACAAACACGCTAAGGCCTATTTTCCGATCCGGGCGATAGATGCAGTGCTCGCGCAGGGCAGCCTGACGATCGAGGACATCGACGCGATCACTTTTGGCTGGGACTGCGGGATTCATGATTCGGGGGAACTGGCCGCACACTTCGAAACGATCAACGCGCAGTTTCCTCCGTCTGAGCACGATACAGCCTACCAGCGCAGCCGTGTCTCCAGCTACGGCACGGCGCCAATGGTCGAACGCATCCGGCGCTCTCTGCGTAAGCGGTATGGAGACGTCACCCTGCCGCCGATCGAATTTATCAATCACCACTACGCTCATGCGGTATCGGCCTATTTTCATTCTGGAATGCAGGAGGCACTGGTACTGGCTGTCGATGGCAGTGGGGAGATGACGACAACCTCCTGGTGGCACGCATCCGGGAAGAAGCTGGAACGCATCTCAGAGGTGCGGACACCACACTCGCTCGGCTGGCTGTACTCCGCCTTCACCGAATATCTCGGCTTCGATGCGTACGACGGTGAATACAAAGTGATGGGCCTCGCAGCCTACGGCAAAGGAGACCCTGACATTGCCGCCAAACTCGAGAAAATCGTCTGGTACGATGGTGCGGGTGGGTTCGCTTCTGACCCGTATCTGATCTCAATGGGAGATCGCAGCTACTCGTCGTATTTCCCGGACAAGCTGGTCGGCCACATGGGCCGCAAGCCGCGGGCCGAGAGTGAGGAAATCAGCGACTGGCACATCAGCTGCGCTTACGAAGTGCAGCAGCGGTTGGAGTCGATCGTTCAGGACATGACTCGCTACCACGTTGAGAAGACTGGCATCCGCAATCTGGTGGTAACCGGTGGAGTTGGTCTCAATGTGAAGATGAATGGAAATCTGTTCAAATCAGGCATCGTCGATGACCTGTCCGCACACCCGCTTTGCTCGGACACAGGCATCTGCATCGGCGCGGCGATGGCACATGAGCTTGCGAAGGGGAGATTGGAGCCGGTCGCGCTCGACCATGTTTACTACGGCCCGGAATGGAGCGACGAAGCGATAGAGAAGATCCTTATTGCCTGCAAGCTGCCTTACACCCGGCCGGAAAATTTTGAAAGCGATGTGGCCTCACACCTTGCCAGTGGCAAGATTGTTGGCTGGTTCCAGGGCCGCATGGAAGCTGGCCCACGCTCGCTCGGCTGCCGTTCGATCCTCGCCGATCCGCGCTCTGTGGAGTCACGGGACAAAGTGAATGCGGTGATCAAGTTCCGCGAATTCTGGCGACCGTTCTGCCCATCGATGACCGAAGCGACTGCCGCCCGGTTCCTCAAGCGCCACACCACGGCACCATTTATGATCATCACCTTCGATGGCACGGAAGAGGCGGCCCAGACGGCACCTGCGATCGTTCATGTGGACGGCACCTGCCGTGTGCAGATTGTGACGCCCGAGATGAACGCACGTTACCACAAATTGCTCACAGAGTTCGAAGCCGTCACAGACGTGGGTTGCCTGCTGAACACCTCCTTCAACATCAAGGGTGAGCCAATTGTCTGCACCCCGCACGATGCTATTCGCACCTTCTTCGCCACTGGCTTGGACGCTCTTGCGATCGGTTCGTTTCTTATCGTGAAATAGCGCGTGATGAAGCGAGCCTTTGACATTGCCTTCTCGGTGATCGTCCTGGTCGGGCTGTTTCCGCTCCTGCTGATCGCTGCAATAGCGATCAAATTAACCTCATCCGGCCCTGTGTTTTACGGAGCGCGGCGGGCTGGCTTGAACGGTAGGCCCATCCGCGTGTGGAAGTTCCGCACTATGGTCACCGGCGCAGACAAGCACGCCACCGTTACCATCGGATCAGACTCGCGGATCACCGGCATCGGCAAATTACTGCGTGCGTCAAAGCTCGACGAGATCCCGCAACTTTGGAACATTCTGCATGGCGAGATGTCAGTCGTCGGCCCCCGGCCTGAGTCGCTCGATATCGTCGAGCAGTACTTCACGCCGAAGGAACGTGAAACCCTGAACGTCCTCCCCGGACTCACCTGCCCCGGCAATCTCCTCTACTACGTCTTCCACGAAGACCTGCGCCCGCCCGTCGGTGTATCGGCCAACCAGTTCTATGTAGCGCACCTGCTGCGCCCAAAATTGCTCGCCGACCTCCACTACGTCCGCCACCAGAGCTTTGGCCGCGATCTATCGCTGATCATGGATACGGTTCGCGTGATTCTCGCCAAGTGGCAGGGCAAAGCTCCCGATTGGACGCCCGAATTCGCGGAGACGCCGCCAGCGAGCTGGAAAGGCGACGCTTTCCGCGACTGAAAATGCCGCGAATCAGAAGCTGCATCTCTTATTGATTCTTGATAAAGTGTCGGTATGCACCTGCCCACCCATCATCGCACATTGTCGCCCAGCTCCATCGTGTTGCTGGTGATCGCCCTGGTATTTTGCACGACCCAAAGCCCGGCAGAGCCCACTCCGCCGCCGCCCCCCGATCACGTCATCAATATTTGGCCCAACCAACCGCCCGGCGAGCCACGTGAAATCGGCGAAGAACAGGACATGACCAAGGACACCGATTCTCTGATCGCTGGTCGCCGCATCATTAAGCTTGGCAACGTCACAACTCCGCAGGCACATGTGTATCTTGCGCCCGAAGCAAAGCGATCCGGAGCCTCGGTCGTCATTTGCCCCGGTGGCGGATTCTCGATTCTGGCATGGGATCTCGAAGGCACCGAAGTCGCGCAATGGCTCAATGAACTGGGCATCACCGCCATCGTTCTCAAATACCGGGTGCCCACCCGCGATCAGAATCCGATGTGGATGGCACCGGCACAGGACACACAACGCGCCGTCAGCATCGCCCGCCATCACGCCGGCGACTGGCACCTTGACCCTGACAAAGTAGCCGTGCTCGGATTTTCCGCCGGAGGCGCAGCAGCCATCAAGACCGCACTGGCAGAGCAACGATACTACGATCCGGTGGACGCAGCCGATGCCGAGGCATGCCGACCGAATCGCGCCATCCTGATCTACTCCGGCGGCCTGCCCGCAGATCCCGATAAAACCTCAGATGCAAAACCGGAACGCATCGACCGAGTGAAGCCATCTTCACCACCCATGTTTCTCGCCCACGCCTTCGATGATTTCGTTCCAGTCGAAGGCACCGCCCGCCTGATGCTGGAACTGAAAAAAGCCAACGTCCCGTCCGAGCTGCACATCTACGATGCAGGCGGCCACGGCTACGGCCTGCGCAAAAGGGATGACCTCCCCGTCACCACATGGACCGCCCCCTGCGAAGCCTGGCTGCGGCGGGCAGGATGGATCCGATGAGTGTTAGGAATTCTGATGGCGATGCGATGGTAATTCCAAATTCTGTGGCCTTCCTGAAATCCTTGCGGTTGAACGTGACGATGTGAGAGACTTCGGCTGCGATACCGAGTTCAAGAACCATATCATCCTTCGGGTCTGGAAGAATGGGTCGCCAAAGAAAATAGATTCGCTGTTTATGCGCGATCTGAGCAATGCGTCCGATGATAGCATTGATTGAAGCTGCGGAGATCGTGATACCGATGTCCCGCCTCGCAGAAACATCATCGTACTCCGCAAGAAGCGGAACAGAAAGCGGCAAATGAGAACACTGATATCGATCACGGCGCGGATCAACGTGGTGTCGTATGCGCTACCGCCCGCGGTGTCAATGGTGCCCTTCATCTCTTCGCCTCAAATCCTCGAATCGCTGCTTTGGGCCAATCATCGAAGTGCTGGATCGATCGGCTTCCCCATGCGATGATTGCGTCTGTGGATTCCCACTCACGATTGAGCACGGGACGCCCTTTCTAGCCCTAACTTTCTGACGACTCACTCATTCACGCTTCGCCTCACGCAACAACGACGATGGAACTGGTAGAATTATCCTGCAAAAACTGTGGCTCTCAACTGAAGCCTGAGAGCATTTCTGCTGAGTTGAACGCGGCGCGCTGCACCCATTGCAATGCCTTGTTCGCCATTTCCCTGCCGCAAAATCAGAACACCCATGCGCCGAGGAACGGCCCCAGACCGAAGGTTCCCATGCCGAAGGGATTCGAAGTTTCTGACCTTGGGCATGACTTCATTCTCAAACGGAAATGGTTCAGCCCTGCCTTGTTCTTCATGCTTTTCTTCTGCATTTTCTGGAACGGATTCATGGTCGTCTGGCATACGATTGCGCTGAGCACCGGTGCCTGGTTCATGTCTCTCTTTGGCATCATTCACACCGCAGTCGGCATTGGAGTTGCCTACGGAACTCTCGCCGGATTTATGAACACCACCGAGATCAAAGTCGGGCGGGGCAATCTTAGCCTGAGGCACGGCCCGGTACCATGGAAGGGCAACAAAGACATTCCAGTCCACACGGTAAAACAGCTCTACTGCAAAGAGAAAATCACTAACAGCAAGAACGGCACACACACCCGATACAGCATCGAAATCATCCTCGAAGGCGACAAGCGCGACACGCTCATCAAAGGCCTGGAAGAAGCAGAGCAGGCGTTATTTGTCGAACAACAACTCGAAGAGCGCCTCGGCATCAAAGATCAGGCAACGCCCGGTGAACTGCCGCGATAGCAGAACAGCTAGATCATCAATCCCAGCTCAGCCCTTCGTGCAGTGCCCCAAGAATCGATGCCGACTCGCCATTCACCCACACCATGTCCTCGACGCGGACACCGCCCAGAGATGCTGAATAAAGCCCCGGCTCAACCGTGAACACTTCGCCAGAGAGAATTTCTCCACCGCCATCGTCGAGCAAGATCGGCTCGTGCACATCGAGGCCAATCCCGTGACCGGTGCCATGGCGCATGGCAGGAATCGCATCGTCCACGTTACTCGAGCCGCGCTTGAAGGCGAAGCCATGTTCTGCGATGACAGCAATCGTCGCACGATGCACCGCCTCGCCCGTGGTTCCCGCGCGCAGGGCACCGCAACCAGCAGCTTTTGCCGCCACCACTGCCTCATGCATGCGTTTCACCGCATCCGTGGGAGTGCCATGGACGACAGTGCGCGTGCAATCGCCGTTGTATCCCGTCGAATCGTCTCTGGGAAAGATATCGACGATAACCGGGATTCCAGTGACCAGCGGCCCCGTCCCAAAATGGTGGCAATCAGCCACATGAGGAACCGTCGCCACGATGGAATCGTGCGAATTGCTGAATCCACGCTCAATTAAAAACTGCGTAATGCGCCGCCGCACCCGCTCGGAAGTCAAGACATCACCGCCCTGGTGCAGCACTCCACTGGCATCGGCACTCGCAGTTGCGATCCACGAACACGCCATCTGCATCGATTCCATCGTAACCTGTTGCGCTTTTGTGAGAGCAGCGATTTCCTCATCGTCCTTCACCCTGCGCTGCAGGACGCCCAGATCCGCATCGTATTGCACCTCCAGCCCCGCCTGCTGCAAATGCCAGGCGAAGAGAAAGGGCAGCGTCCGGTCCGTGACCACCACCCTGGCACCCGCTCTCCGCAAACATTCCGCCGTAGCCTGGGCCAGCGCCGTGTCTCGATCCCCGGACAGCCCGCCCTCAGGAACAAAATCCGCCGCACATGCCACCTGGCCCGCCCTTGCATGCTTCCTGGCGCGTTCCATCTCAATATCCCGCACCAGCAACAGCGAATCCCCGGCACCACCCAGGTTCCCAATCCACGCCGCCGAATCCCCAACCGAAAATCGGATACGGTGATAAAGCGTCATGTTAGACTGCGGAACTCCAGCGAGAAGAATGATTGGATCTGCCATGTCCCTTTCCTACACGACTCTTTGCGGAATTTCCATCCCTCAACGATCGTCACCTGACAACAAACGCACCCAACTCCTGTCGCACAATCGTGACCGTGGTTCCCTTTTCAATGAACTGCCCATCCGCTCGAGCGTCGAGGATACTACCCTCAAGATCGATTTTCCCGGACGGATGCAGGGCTGAATGTACGATTGCAGACTTCCCGCTGAACTCACACTCAGGCGCAGCATTACGCTCAGGCAGCACAACTTCCTTTTTGGCGTCAGGCCAGATAGATGCGATCAGCAGTAGTGGCCAGAACATCACAACCAATAGGATCCCATCGATTCCCGTAAAGACGACAACGAACACTCCGCAGTCGTTCCGGAAGATTTGGATCAACGCGATGAGAAGCCCAACGAAAACATAGAGTGAAACCCCTAACAACATAAAACTGGAGGAAAGCCGAGGCTGTCATTCATTCAGCCGAACCAGGATCCTGCCGAACATCTGCTGTGATGAATTACCGAGGGGTTCCCGGGACTTCAGGGCAACACGCACCAAGCCTTTTCCATCGAACCGCTCGACTGCAGGAGCATCTTCGAACACCTCCCCATCACCCTCACCGCCGATCCAGATGAACTCGCCTGCGGCCGTCCGATCACCAAATGAAATCTGTGGAATATAGATCAGATCCTGAACGCGGAATCCGGTATTCGCTGATCCTTCTGTGGGGGCATCTATCTGGCAATACGTCATCGTAACCGTCCCATCCTCGTTGACTGCAAATTCCGGCAGCGCCGCCGCTCCCGATTGTCCTGTAGAAGGATTCATCTGGAACGCATACTCCAGAAGATTGGGCAGATAATCATCGTCGGGATCGTGGCCTGGGCCGCGGCGCACATCGTCCAGCAACCAGTTCGTAGTGGACGTGAGAAATGCCTGGTACGAATGGGTGAGCGGTCAAAAAGATGTA
>JAGROY010000342.1 GCA_020439995.1 Verrucomicrobiia bacterium | reverse complement strand
AGCATGAACCCAGGCATTGTGCTGTGAACGGATCATCAATGCGATGCCAGCAAACGCATACTTGAAGCTACGCAGACGCCCATTGAAGCTGAAGGATTCGATTTCGTTCATGGTTAAGGATCACATTTATTAACTTCCGGTGCTGCCCTCGGAAGCATTGGCGATCGTTTGAAGTGCGAGAGCAGCATGCGCAGCCCACCGAGAATGAAAAGAACACCCAGAAATATAACTCCCCAGCCAAGGTAGTCAGCAATCCCTTCCGTACGGCAAAGCACGTTTTTCGAAACTAGACGCTGCTCTCTGCCTGCCAGACTGGGAGCAGGAGTTGTCACGGAAAGCGTGAGTGTGCAGGCCTTGTCGTCTATCGAAAAGTGCCGAAGGAAAGCGTATGGGGTGGTGGGATCCAGAGTGGCATACCACCGACAACCTGGAGAAGTGTCTTCCTCGAAATCCTGAACGGTCAATTGCTGGTTCAGCAAAATCTCACCCTCCTCTGATCGCACCACTAGCGTTGCCTTAAAGTCAGCCAGGGCCGCAAGGGCTTCTTCAATCGTATCAAAGCGGGGCTCGATTTGGAGCCGGAACTGCTTGCCATGCGTTGGGATAAACGCCTGATGAAACGGCCCAGTATATTCACGCCCAACGGCAAGATCGACCGGCATGTTGACCGCCTCATGATCAAGAGCCTGCCGATGAAGGCCGATCGGCAAGCAGCCAATCCAACAAGCCACAGGCCCGAGCGTGAGCGAGATGAGTGAGATCCAAAGCTTCATCGTATCTCGTCCTTCGTTTTGCTGACCTCACTATCTAAAATCAGATCGGGATGACAGGATTCGAACCTGCGACCTCCTCGACCCGAAGGAGATATCAACAAGATTCAATTATGTGTAGTTTCGTCAAGTTCCGTGCTGATTCGTTGGTGACCAATGCCTTGGACAAGGTCCATCTGGTGTCGAAAGTGCGGATTGGTGTGGTTTCGTGATGATCCGTGAGCAGGTTCTGTGTGCAACCTGACTTGCAAACCTGCGCACGCCTCGATAAATACTTAAGTGAGTGCAAGAAAATATAGAACAGTTAGCGAGAGCCTTGTTATTGATGAGGCATCCTGAGCGTATCATAGTAATTTCCGACACGAAATCAATGCCGGGAAACCGATTCGGAAGTCGCTAAGAACCCGGGACCTGAAAACTGCGAATTTCGCACAACGAGTTCTGCAAACTGCTGAGGGTCGCACCGGCTGAACGAGCTCAGGTTTACACTGCGGCGTATTACACAGGCCTTAGGAGGGGCGAACTACTGGCGGTTGAATGGGGAGATTTTACGATCTCGACCGGGTTTGTTGCACCAAGATTTGGAAGCCGCTGGAATTCCATTTCTTGACGAACACGGCCACCGTTTCGACTTCCACAGCTTCCGTCATAGCTTTGCCACACGCCTCGCGGCTAGGGCTAGCGGTGCGCCTTTATCTTCGACGATGCAGGCCATGCGCCACAGTGATCCATCGCTGACCGCGAAGAACTACTTCGATGCGAACGCAATGCCGCTGGCTCCAATGATTCATAGTCTTCCGGGGATCGGAGAAGGATAGTCACCCATAAACTCACCCGAAGCGGGCTTTTCAGGTCATTTGGAGTCACAAACTGGCTCGATAGAAAAATTGGAGGAGCCGCCAAACGCTTTGAATTCCAGCGGCAAACGCTGTGATTCTCGCAATTCACGCGAACTGAAAATGGCTCCGGCAGTAGGATTCGAACCTACGACCTAGTGATTAACAGTCACCCGCTCTACCGCTGAGCTATGCCGGATTTGGCCTTTCGAAGAGCCGAAAGTTGCAACAGGGCACTGGAAATGCAAGCAGAAAAAGCGGGCTGTTTCCGAAGGTTCGGGACGCGCCTTCTTTGGGTGGCGGAACTCAGCGTTTCTCGGCTTTTACGCGGCGAAATTTACCTCCTGATCGTGTTGAGATGCCCCGGAGCATACGCTCCTCCTCGCGTTTATCGTTGCCGGTGACGTAATAAATCGTGTGGATGCGAGGGATCGACGGCTTGGATTTTCTGGCATCGGTGATCATCTGGAACAACTCGCTGTCTGCGATGGTCTCCATTTTCCCTCTGCCGAGCGAACGGGTGGCGTTTCCGTCGGAGAGCATGAAGGCGATTTCCGGGTTCAACTCAAGCAGCGCCTCGATCGCGTAGTCATGGCGGGTGCCGCCGGGTCGGCCTCCTGTCGGACCTGCCTTCCCTACGTCGACATTGGTCTGGATGTGCTCTTTTGCCGCGCGTTTATTTGCATCGGTCGCCCGCACGAGTTCCGGCTTCCATGAACGTGCACTGCCTGACCAGTGCACAATTCCAAAGCGTGAGTCAACACCCAGACCATCGATGAGACTGAATGCCTGCTCCCGAATCACTTGAAACGCCTGGTCTTTCCCCTCTCGCAGTTTCCTGCTGGTACCGTAGTCGTAGTCCCCTGTCCTTCCGAACATGGAACTGGAGACGTCGATCATGATGACGACGCTGCGGGCATTATCCTTAATGTCGAAAAAGCTCATCCCATCGCCAGTACCACCGCCGCCCTTCAGACCGGAACCCTGGCCGGAGCCCATGCCTGCGGATCCCGCGAGGGTGGTAATCTGATCCGTGACCAACTCGCTCGGATCCAGGGGCAGCATTTGATCCATATCCACCTCCGGCAAATCTGGAAGGGTGATCTCTGCGGGCCGCGTCGAAACCAGCTTATCAGTAAACGTTGGCTTCGGGGCCATGGCTTCGTGCTGTGCCATGTTCATTTTGTGCTCTGGAGTCTGTACAGGAATGATAATTTTTTGCACGACTTCGAACGTTGCCTCGGGTTCCTGAAAGTGCTTTGCGACGATCCATACACCAAAGATCGCGAGCAGTACGCCATGAGCGACGATGCTGCCGACGATAATCGAGCCGACCATCCGCCGTCGGCGGAGGGCCTGAGGATCAGCTGGTGTGGTTCTGTGTTTGTTCTTTGGCAAAACTTCAGGATTCGGGTTGGGCCCCGGCAAATGTCATGCCGGTGATGCCAGCCTTGGCACATGCGTCGAAAACATCGACAACTCGCTGATGGGGCACGTCATTGTGAGCATCAATGGTGACCAGAGCTTCGGCACGGTTCAAGTCTGCAGACTCCTTCAGCCGGGTGAGTGTCGTCACGACCCTCGGCATGGGAACATCGTTGGCCGCCGCCAGTTCGAGCTCATTGAGCACGATCCGGCCATCTGCCAGAATTTCGATTCGCTGCTCATCCGGCAACTCCACAGATTCCGTCTGAGCAACCGTTCCAGGCAAGCCAAGGCTGATGTCACTCTCAGGATCGATCGGCTTTGCGGTAACCATGAAGAATACCAGCAGCAGAAACACCATGTCGATCATGGGCCCCATCTGCATCTCTACTGCCTGGTGTTGTCGCTTGCGCCTGCGGACTGCCATTGGTGAATATCCTAGCGGTTCAGCGTTCCAACGATCACGTGTGTGGCCCCTGCTTCCGTGGCCATCCGCACCAGTTTCTTCGTCTGCTCGGAGCGTGCCTTGCGATCGGCGCGGACGTAGATTCGCAGGGGAGGACTGGTCTTGAAGCGCTCCAGCAGGTACGCCTTCAGCTCCCCGTCGGTGGCGGATTGGTCGCCAATGTAGTAGGTTCCTTCCGCGTCGATATTGATGATTTCGCGATTGTCCTGAGTATCTGGATCCACCGCATTCTCCGCCTGGGGCAGCTCCAGTGGGATGCTGACTTTCTGATCCGTCAACCGAGCTGTGACCATGAAAAAGATCAGCAGCAAAAACGTCATATCGATCATCGGAGTCAGCTGAAAAGTGACCTCATCCTCGGTTCTGCGACGGGTTCGTTGCATGAAATTAGGGTAGTGTTAGGATTCTGACATGCCCTTAGAGGAGGCCGAGGAGGGCGCAGTGGAGGTGTCCGCCAGTTGGACTTCTCCGGAAAGTACATCGATCAGGCGAGTGGCCCGCTTCTGAACCTCCGTCATGATTCCCATCAACTTGTTGCGAAAGAAGAAGTAGAAGAACATGGCAGGTATGCCCACGATCAATCCGCCCGCAGTGGTTGCCATCGCTTCGCCAATGCCTCCGGAAAAATCTTTCACCTCCATGGCACCGCCTTTCAAATCGTTGAAGCTCGTCATCATGCCAGTCACCGTGCCCAGCAGGCCTACCATCGGAGCTACAGTGGCGAAAACGTTGAGATAATTGATCCACAACATCTGGCGTACCTCCTCTTGATCCAAAGTATCTGCCGCAGCCTGATCCATCGATTCCTTGTTCGCCCGGTCCCTCTCGAAGTTTACTTTCAGCAGAGCTGATGACACGACCCGCGTGAAGGCATTGGGGTTCTCCTCGCAGAGAGCGTAGGCATTCGACACATCCTGCGATTGCATGTTGCGCAGCAGCGTATCGTTGATGCCCGCCGGACACATCTTCTTCTGCGTGATCTGCAGGAAGCAGTAGACGATCACCGCGATGGTGGCAATCGAGCACAGTAAGAGGATGTGCATCATCCAACCTCCCTGCGTGTAGACCTCAAGCAGCGATGTGGTGTCAGCGACGACGGGTTCGGGCGCAACCACCCCGTCTTGAGCCGCTGCCGTCCACAGGCAGACCAACCATGATGAGCTGCCGAAGAAGATCCGCCGAACCGCGAATTCACCAGACAGACGGATATTGTTCCGCATTTCGTTCATAGGCAGTAGAATATGCCACCAAAAACGCTGAAAGGTAAACCATTAAAAAACGCAATTGAATCTAATTTCAGATCCAGCGCTTTTTCCGAAAGAAGAAGAACATGCACGCACTAATGATAGCGAACACGCACCAGAGAGCAGGATATGCCCAAGGCTTTTTTAACTCCGGCATCGATTCGAAGTTCATGCCGTAGATGCCGGCAAGGAAGGTGAGCGGCAGGAAGAGAGCTGAAAAACTTGCCAGGAACCGCATCACCTCGTTCAGCTGATTGCTCAGCGCGATGGAGTGGAAATCACGCAGACTGATGCTTGCCTCCCGGAGCGACTCGACTGCCGCAGCCAGGTGCCCGCCATGATCCGCCAGATCGCGAAAGAATGGCTCAGTGGTCTTGGTGAGCAAAGGCGAATCCATCCGCAGAATTCTGACAGACACATCACGCAGTGGCCGCACGATGTGACTCAAGGTCGTCGCCTGACGCCGACACACAAAAATATCGTGCGCCTCCACTTTCTCGGTGCCCTCAAACAATTGTTCCTCCAGATGATCCATCCGATCCTCCAGCCAGTCGATTACAGGAAAATAGTGATCCACCGCCACATCCAGTACCGCCCAGGCCAGGTATTCAGCACCAAGTTGGCGGATGCGCTGGTTCCCCTGCTGCAACCGCTCCAGAACCGGGTGAAAATGCGTGGAATGAGATTCGTGGAAGGTGACCAGCAACCGAGGCATGAGAAAAACCGACAACTGCTCCGTGCCAATTTCGTCTTCTACGTACGTGCGTGGATCACCGATGAGTTTCACCGTTACAAAGAGACAATCCTCGTACTGCTCCACCTTTGGCCGGTGGTGGGTATTTAAGACATCCTGCCTGGCCAATGGATGGATACCCAAAGCATCCGCCAGTTGGTTGATCGCCTCTACCTCATGCAAGCCGGTAACCCGAAGCCACTGAGTCATGCCATCGGGAGTATCACGTAGCAGCGACGGAATATCTGATGGATTGGGCACCAACCGGCGATCGATCCTGTCAGAATCATAGACGATCCATTCGATTTCAAGCGCATCGACCCGCCGCTCACCGATGTGTACGAGTTCATCCGGCGATTGCCCTGGCTGGCGCTCAGCTGGCAATTTTTCGGACTCGGTGGCGGGTCGTGCAGTTGCTGTCATGAGGTGGTCAGGGTTGCACGGGTGTTGCGTTAGATCAATCTCACCCTGCTGAGATCCTGCGTGTCCACCATGCCCACTGGCTTTCCATCACTATCGATCACGATCAAATCATCGATGCGGTGCTCGTTGAAGAGGTTAATCACCTCCACGGCCAGACAGTCGGAAGAAATGGTGATCGGACCGGGGGTCATATGATCACATACAGGATCTTCGCCAATCCCCGGATTCTTCTCAAATGCCCGAACGAAGTCACCCTGCGTGAATATTCCAGACACCTTTTCTGTTGCATCGTTCACCACCACTGCAGCTCCGCCGCGCACCCGGATCATGGCGCTCAGGGCATCGGCTACGGAAGTTTGCAAGCCCACTTTTGCCATCGCATTGCCACCCCGCATGATCTCCGCCACCTTAAGCAGCAGGCTGCGTCCCAGCGAACCTCCAGGATGCAGGCGAGCGAAATCGGAAGCTTTGAATCCCCTGGCCTCCAGCAAGACCATCGCCAGCGCGTCTCCCAGCACCAGCATGACGGTGCTGCTAGACGTGGGAGCAAGATTGAGCGGGCAGGCCTCCCTTTCAACATTCACGTCGAGCACGATGTCACTGTGACGGGCGAGCATCGATTCCGGTCTCCCTGTCACCGCGATCAATGTCAGTTGCAGACTGCGCAAATGCGGAAGGATACTGGTGATCTCATCGGTCTCTCCGCTATGACTCAAAACGATCGCGACATCGCCATCGTTTACCACCCCCAAATCGCCGTGGAGCGCGTCCTGCGAATTCAACACAACTGCCGTCGCCCCGGTGCTATTGAAAGTTGCCGCAATTTTTGCCCCAATGTTTCCGGACTTTCCGACACCTGCGACGATGATCTTGCCGCGGTTCTCGATCGCCACTTGCAGCGCCTGAACGGCAGAGGTAAAGGAATCGCCTATTCGATCCCGTAGACGCTGGAGTTCGGCTATTTCGAGTTCAATGACTCGTCTGGCACGGGTGATATGATCCATTTGCTAGTCTGTTAGGCTTTATAGCGATCCCGAAAAAGGAAAGAGGGCCGGAACCACACTCATGGTTCCAGCCCCCTTGTTGCGGCTATCAGGAATAATGTGGGCCTGTTAGCGTAGTTGGATTTGGAGAATAGACAATCAATGTCCGAACAACCCCGAGGCCGGCACGGAAATTTTTTCGCCAATTCGCAGAGGCTCGCCGGGGCCTAAATTATTTAGGCGTCGAATCTCTTCGGCAGTGGTGGAAAAAGATTCCGCTACGGCATTGATGTCTTCTGCAACAGCCACTTGACCAGGTACCGAAGGCTGATTCACGCTCGCCCCCACCGTGTAGGAGAGTAATTCCAGATGCCCATCATCTGAGGTCGGAGTGGGAGCAAAACCAAAGAAATTTGAAGACTGTCGCGGTCGCTCCACCGGTGGTTTTGGCGCGGGCACTTCAGGCACTTCAAACAACGGCTTGGTCACTGGGCGGGCATTCTCATACGAGGTCGGGACTCGCTCCCCGCGAATTTCCCGCCCATCTGCAACCATTGATCTTCCAGAGAATTCTGCCGGAATTTTCAAAGCCTGACCATCTCGAATAAAGTTGGATTCACCCAGGCCATTGGCCGCACGAAGAGCCTCTACTGTGACATTGTTCTCCTGGGAGATGGAATGCAACGTATCGCCGGGCCGTACGGTGTGCTGGCCGTAGGGTTGTGAAGGAGTCGTCGAAACCAGTGCCTTGAATGCTTCCACTGGAGTCGTTGGCGGCTTGGGAACCACTGGTTCAGGTGCTGGAGTGGGAATTTCATCCTGAACAAATGAATTGCCCTGTGGCTCGTCGCGGATATCCCGTTCCACTCCTCGCGACAGAATCAACTTTTGTCCAACTGCAAGGCGAGTGGGATCCAAAATCCCGTTTAGCTCCATCAGGCGGTTCACGGGAACTCCATGTTTGCGCGAAATCGCTGACAATGTCTCGCCGCGCTGCAAAACATGCGTCTGCGCACCTGAAGAAACTGTCGCAGCCGCCTTCGGCACAATGGCTTCCAGCGACGGCTGTGGCTCTGCCCCTGCAGCGCTGGAGCGCCCGCCGATGCTCAGGCTCTGCCCGACCCGCAGCTTGGACGGATCCGATATTCCGTTCCATGCCTGCAAGTCCTTCACGGACACACCATACCTTTTGGCGATCCTGGTCAGGGTCTCCCCTCGTTGGATCGTGTGGCTGCCACCACGGCCCCTGGAAGCTGCAGCAGGCACAGTGCGACTAACCCGCGTCGACGATTGAGGCGCCTTCCCACCCGATTTCCCAGGAATGGACAAGCTCTGTCCAACGTTGATACTATTAGGGTTAGAGATCCCGTTGTACTTGATCAGCGTCTTCATGCTAATCCCATGCTGACGGGCAATACTCGAAAGCGTCTCACCAGGCTGCACCTTGTGGCTCTGCCTCGTTTCCATGGAAACTGACGAAAAATATTGGTCTTGCGCCTGCACAGTTCCGTGAGAAACTGTTAGGAAAACCAGAATTTTAAGCTGTCGCAGATAATTCATATGTTTTAAAATTTAAGCCATCTTAACTATAAATTCAAGTAAAACTCTAAAATGTTGATATTATCATATTTAACAGGATTTTGACGAATGTTCGTGATTATAATCAACATTAAGAATTCATGAGTGAACCAACATTTTCCCGGCTTCGAGCGCTGGCAGCGTGCCTCCTCCTCGGTTTTTTCGGATTCTGTATGGTGAATATCCTGCAGGATCGGGGCGTTCACGCAGATGAGACGCTCGCACGCCTTCTCCCGAACCTCCTTTCGACTGCGCCATCAGTATCCGATCAGACATCGATTCGGAAGCCGTCCCAGACTGACCTCCTTCGCAACAACGATCCCCTACCGCCGCCGCCTCCACCTGAGCGTTTAATCATTGTCGACGCTGGACATGGTGGGATGGACGGAGGAACCCAGGGAAACGGATTGCTGGAGAAAGAATGGTCGCTGCAAATTGCCAAAGCCCTGCAGGAGGATCTCGTGCAGCGCGGATTCAAAGTGAGGATGACGCGAGACGGAGACGACACACTCGAGCTTTCCGATCGGACCGACATCGCAAATGAACAGACGAATCATCTGCTCGTCAGCATCCACCTCAATTACTCGGCTGACCCGTCGGTGTCCGGAATCGAGACGTTCTACTGGCTGCGCCAATCGCTCACGGTTCAGAAAGAAGTAAGGAAGCAGTTTGCAGCTCAGGCTGGAGCCCCCATAACCGACGTGAGATCAGAGCTGCTTGCGCAGTTCGTGCAGGAGAGCGTGATTGAAGTGACGGGAGCTAACGACCGCAGCAAAAAGGAGCAATCGTTTTACGTTCTGAGGAACTCAATCGCCCCAGCCGTGCTTGTCGAGTGCGGCTTTGTTTCGAATCAGCAGGAAGCCGAGCACATTGTCACTAGCGGTTATCGCAAGCGGCTTGCACGTGGCATTGCGAACGGGATCACCACTTTTCTCAATGAAGTTCAGGGCGACCCCATGTATGGGGTAACGATCACGCCAGATCTCCCAGCAGCGCCAGAAGGCCTCGTTCAAGTGCCTAACGGCTTCGAAAGTCTTAGCAATATTCAGTAAAGAGCCTCAGGGCTCCTTCCTGATACGAATGACGAGTTCAGAGCCGCCTCCTTTGCGATTTTGGATCATTGCAGAGCCACCGTGTAGTTCCGCCGCTTCGCGGACAAAACAGAGTCCGAGACCTGATCCCTTTCGGCCAGTTAACTGCCCTTTGAGAGAATAGAATCGCTCGAACACCTTTTCCCGGGCATACTCAGGAACTCCCGGCCCCCGATCAGACACACGGACTTCAGCGAAGCATCCTTCATCCACGAGCGACACCAAAATCTCACCTCCCTCGGGCGAGAAGTCGATCGCATTGGTCACGACGTTGTTGATCGCCATTCTCAAAGCAAAGATATCGCCATGGACCAGCACCGGTGAATTCTCGTCTGGAACCTTTCTGACAAGAGCGAGGTTCTTTTGTTCAAGAAGCGGATATGCACCATCACAAACCCGATGCAGCACCTGCCCCAGTTCAACTTCGGTCGTTACTTGCAGCGTCTTCTGACTTTCAAGAGCCGCCAAGTGAAGCAGCCGGTCAACGATGTTTTGTGATCGCAGCGTTTCGTCATGAATATTGGAAAGGAAGCGCTGCTCTTTGTCCGGCGGCACATCACCTTCCTGCAGCAGCTCGACCGCCCCCCGGATGGCGGCCAGGGGACTTTTGATTTCGTGAGTCAAATTCTGAACGTAGTTTTCAACGTAGTTGCGCCCTTCCAGCGCGTCGCGCATTTCTTCGAATGCCCGCCCCAGAGTTCGAAATTCTCCATGGCCCAAATCTGGAACAGGCAGCCGCTCGCCATCCCGGAGAGCCCTAACGTAAGCCGTCAGACGGCGCACCGGATAAATCATCCAGTAAGAAAACAACGCCGCAACAAGGACGATGCCCACACACGCAATTCCCCCGATCCAAACCATCCGTTTCCGTGTCTCATCGATGAATTGGCGCATCGCCCTTTGAGGCTTGGACACGGTAACCACCCCGACGATCGCCCCATCCCTGACAACGGGAGCAGCAACATATAGAATCGACGACAGCGCATCCCGCTCATCAGTTCGCGTCGAGCGAGCACCATATTCGCCGCGAAGGGTCTTCACGACATCGTTCCATTTGGAATAATCCTTCCCTTCCCGGCTGCCCTCAGAATCAAAAACCACCGTCCCGCTCGCATCGCATACGTAAACCCCCATCCCAACAGAAGTTTTTTTGAGGCTGTAAACCTGCGCCTCAAATCTCCGCAGAGCGGCCGAGTGCATGGCATCGCTGAACCTGTTGATTTCCAGCGCGCCGCCCCCGGCGAGCTCCTGTTCCAACACTGCCGCCAGAATGTGGGCTATATCCACCAGAGATTCCTCTGTTGCTTGCAGGTATTGAGGCTCAACGGAGTTCCGGAGATCTTTCAGGAGCCACAGAAAACCTGCGACGACAATCGCGCCGAATCCGGCCATGATGGAAAAGTTGAGCTTCATCGGGGTGAGTCCGCATCGTGATCCAGAGCCCCAAGGGTTGCAACATCAAGAGATATTAAAGCTGCCTGCACAGCCACTCTGGCACTTGAAGTATCCTGATAGTTCGGATACGTTCGCCAACCCGAATCGAGCATCTGGTAACTATGTGGACAGACCGACGAAGCATCCTGCGAAACCTGACTGGAACTCTCTGCGCAATCGCCGCAGGCCGACTCCCATCTGCCTCAGCACAGGAAGTAAGCACATCTCTTCCCAGGGTTTACACGCCTACGCGAACACGATCCCTGAAATTAAGCTATCCATGGCGGCAGCAAATCACAACGACGCTATTTTGGGTCGGTGAGAATCCCTCAGAAAAGAATCCTACTCCGAACCACGCCAGTTCGTGGGATCCAGAATGGGCGAAGAACTATGGCGGCTACGACAACCCTGATCCCAAAAAACGGGCATGGGACTATCGACCCGCAGCGTTCATCCCCAAGCAGAACCCATTCTATTGCGCCCTGCCTTTTAACGATATCACAGAGCCCGATATCGCCCGCCGGGTGATCCCGTGGCGAAAGCACGGCCCGATCTCCCGCAGCTCGCGTAGCCTGTGCAAGAGTCAGTGGATCGCCATTCGCCACGGTCGCAAGATCTGCTACGCCCAGTGGGAAGACTGCGGGCCGTTCCTCACCGATGACTGGTCTTACGTGTTCGGTTATGCCAGACCGAAGAATCGCGAAAACAATGCAGCAGGCCTCGATGTTTCCCCGTCAGTGCGCGATTATCTGAAGATCCGCAGCGGCATTCGTTGCGACTGGCGCTTCGTCAATCTCGCAGAAGTGCCACCAGGCCCCTGGCGGCGCTACGGAGCCAACAATCACTTTGCCACCACGACAGAATCGAAAGAAGACCAGGCTGCACGCATCGAACGCCTGAAGAAGGCGCGCGAAGAATGGTTGAAAAATTCGCGCTAGCCAGATGCTGGAAATCCGCGAGTTGACCCTGCCCATCGGCCACACCGATGCCGATCTAAAGCTGGCCGCCGCTGAAGCCATCGGCAGAACTCCAGACGCCATCAGATCGCTCACGATCTGGAAGCGGGCGATCGATGCCCGCAAACATGATCGCGTTTCCTTCAACTACACGGTACACGTCGATTCCGAACCCGGGTCCACAATTCGGAACAAGGCGCACGTGGGCCCAGCTCCCGACCGTATCTATCGCGAGCTGGACGGTATCAAATCGACAAACCGCGAGAGGGATGCTCGACCGGTGATCATCGGCTCAGGCCCGTGCGGACTGTTTGCTGGACTCGTGCTCGCACGGATGGGATTCGCCCCCAGGATCTTTGAACGAGGCAAAGCAGCCGGCCCCAGAGCACGTGATGTCACGGGCTTCTGGCGACGCGGAGCCGAATTCAATCCAGAGTCCAATGTGCAATTCGGCGAAGGTGGCGCAGGCACGTTTTCCGATGGCAAACTTTACACGCAGACCAAGGATCGGGAGCACCGCCGGCCGTGGATTTTACGTGAACTCGTCGCCGCCGGTGCGCCTGAAGACATCGCCCTGAAAGCCCGCCCTCACATTGGCACAGACCGATTGATTAAAGTCGTCAGGCACCTGCGCGAGGAGATCATTGCGCTGGGCGGTGAGGTACACTTTGAGTCCCGCGTGGATGCCATCCTCCTCGATGTAGACCGACAGGTTCAGGGTATCCGTCTGGCAAATGGTGATACCGTCGAGTCCCGACAGGTCGTACTGGCGATCGGTCACAGTGCCCGCGATACATTTTCCGTGGTGCATGCCGCCGGAGTTTCGATTGAGCCCAAACCGTTTTCAATTGGTGTCAGGATTGAGCACCCGCAGTCGATGATCGATCGAATCCAGTACGGCAGACACGCAGGACTCCCGGAACTGGGATCCGCTCCCTACAAATTTGTTCAGCACCTCGGCGCGCGGCGCACTGCATACAGCTTTTGCATGTGCCCCGGCGGGCTCGTCGTCGC
>JAGROY010000341.1 GCA_020439995.1 Verrucomicrobiia bacterium | reverse complement strand
CTAAAGCGCTATAATTACCATAGGTCCAGAACTTTCTTCAGGAATTTTTACCTCCGATATCGCACCTACCTCGTGAATGGTTACGATTTATTACAGGGAAACGCGTAACAATACTACGCTCAAGTTCCAGAACTCGCAACAGTCTAGTTCCCACAATGCATTGCGCACCTCTTACCGAAAAGATACACTGTTCCAGGTATCTTTTATTAACGAATAGCAAATCCAGCTTTTCCGAATGATTCCAGAAATCATACAATGCACCATGAAAAAGCCTATCCCACAACACAGGAAAGCGAACATTGATGTCTTTTTGCTCTACGAGGTACATTTAAAATTGGGAAAGCAAACAACCGTGGGACAAGTGGCAAATCTTCTCAAAAAGTCGCTCGTAAAAGTCATACCCCGATTTCTGACGCGCTCGCGCAGCCTTTTGTCTTCGCCGACTGCGAGCTGAGTGAAGGTATCAAACGTCACTCCCTGGTCAATCTTTTCTCGCGGATGTTTGGAAAGGCCCGACGGGAGGATGCCGAGCCGCTCCCAGCAATTCTGGTTTCCCTGCTCATCTGGCCTTTGCTCAAAGTTTCCAGTATCCATTCGTTTTGCAGCGAACTGTGCCATTTTCTCCAGGGGCGCAATGAAGATGGGCAACGCAAGCACGACATCCTTTACGGCATCCTGCGCCGCGAAGATATCAATTGGCGCAATCTGGCGGCCTCTCTTTCTGGGAGGGTTGCTGCGCAGACCGACCTGGGCCCAGCGGCACGACGGGCCTTTGTGGTTGATGATAGTATCAAGATCAGGCGAGGGAAGAAAGTCTACAAGAACTGTCGACTTACCGTGTGGATCAATCTGGAAACCAAGCCCCATCGCCAGCCTCAGTGGCGTCAGGTTGTTGTCGTGTTGAGCGCTCCGGCAAAGCAACAAGAAGGGCCCAACGCCAGCGACCGTTGGGATATTTTCCTGTGCACTGAACTTAAAGCCAGCGCGGAACACGTTCTGAGCATTTATTCCTTGAGGTGGTCCATTGAAGTCTACTTCAAAGAGGCCAAGCAGAACTTCGGCTGGCTCGCCGAGCAAAGCGGACGTTATGAATACGCATATGCCTCGGTGCATCTTGCCGCCATGAGGTATACCCTCCTGTTCGAGGCGATGCTGCGAAACGGTTCCCTGAGTTACGGAGAAATGCGAGACAGACAAACCGGTGCATTGCAGACACTCAGCTACGGGGCGCTGCTATGGCAACTCCTTCGTGCCATCATTGAGGGCACGCTTGATGCTCTTAAGGCAAACCTCGGAGGACAAATCATTGACAGTATTATGGCTGCCATCGACGAAGAAGTCGACGCGTTTCTCGGCCGGGCGCTACAAATCGATCCGGATCTGATAGGTTCCCAAATCAAAGCAGAAGACGCCGACTACCTATAACTGGTTTCGACCGGCTCTCATCGCCCCTCCGAATCCTAACATGTACTACCGATGTAATGTGAGTAATAATATACTTTTCCGTCGCTCTTTTTTGAGATTCCCCGTCTAGAGATTAGCCGATCTGCCCAGGCTATGGGACACGGGTCACGGCACCACAACGAGCTTGTAGTATCGCTTCCCCGCTGGAGCATTGGTATCGACGAACGAAATGGTCGGGCTGCCAGCCGAGATCGTCGCCAGCAATTCCCAGTTCTCCAAGTCAGAGGACGCCTGCACCCGATAGGTGGTACCGATGCTTACGTTCGCCTCGATGGCAAAGCCGTCCGGGACCACGCGGGCCAAGGTGAACTCAGTGGCATTGAGCGGGGTGAGGAAGCGGTTGAACACAAGAGTGCCCAGTCCGTAAGCACTCGCCTGACCGGCAATGTTAGCGGATGGGAAATGGATACCCCCGAAAATACGACTAATCCCGGCTTCATCGGCGGCTGCACTGAACCCTGGGTAGCTACGTGTCACCCCAGGCAAGGCATCCGATCGCGTGGTAAAAGGAATACTGTCCGTTCCGAAATAAGCTGCGAGGACAGTCGCGCTCGACCGGCTGAAGGTGCTGTGTCCCGAAGTGTATTCTGGGAACGGAGGCGATACAACAAAGGGAACCCATGTTGGATCTGGTTCAGTCAAGTCATTTCCGTCTGTCTCAGCCTCGCGGATCGCGGTGATGGGGCGCCAGTAATCGTAGGCGTACTTGGCATCCCAGGCGACGATGGCGGCGTCGGCGACAGCTAACGAAACGAGCGCGAACATGCGCGCCCGCTCTTCCATGGTGAGTCCCTGCGCTTCCGCGACGTCCTGGCCGAGGTGCAGCCAGTGTCCGGGAGGGGTTTCTGTGCCCCCGCCGTCAGCCCAAAACTGCGCGATCTCGCTCTCGTCGGCAGTGCGCATCACGCTTGTCGTTCCTCCGACACTTTTGACCAGATTGACTTCCAGCGCATAGGCTGCACCACTGAGATCTGGTGGCGGCTGAGGTCTGAACATGTCCCCACGCGCCATCGCAAAGGGAACCATTGTCCCCCACTGGGGCAGGAGACCGGGCGCAAAACCAGGCAGGGTCGGCCTCCAGAGACCGGGAATGGGATTCGGAGAGTATGGGACGATCCCGTCGGAACCATCGCCTGTCCGCAAGGCGAGCATCGCCATGCCGCGGGCCTCGCCCCAGGCCACCCCTTCGCTCTTCGCCGGGCCGTCGGGCACAGTGGCGAGCGTCGTGGTATAAGAGGCAGCGATCTGCCCAAGCACAGTGGCATTTTCAGCGTAAACATTTTCGAGAACCACGCGTGCGGCGGCACAGGCGGCCGCTTCCTTGGAGGCACCGACTGGGGCTGGTGGATGATTCAGATACGGTCGATGGGTCGGTGCGATCCCGTTCACGGAGTCGTAGACGGAAAGGTGCATCATCGCCATAATCCGCGAGGCGCGGGGCGGATTTGTCGAGGCCGTACGCACCGCTTGGAGCAAGGTTTCATTCCAGGCGCTGACCACATCGGCCTGCACGGGAACGGAGGCAAGAAAGAGCGCGAACGCAAGTCGGGCTGGGAACTTAATCATGTATTTTTATCAGGTTTTAGGGCATTTTTAAAATGTGGGCACATCAAGGGATTGAATCCGCGAACTGCACTGAGGAGGTCGGGCTTGCAAGCAATGCTGACGACGGGATATCTACCGCGATTTCCAAGGGCGAAAAGTGCTATTCCACGAATGCCACTTTGGAATGGACGGATGCCAGAATGTGCGGTGCCAATGTCATCATGGTGACCAGAATAGATGCGGAGGCAATGCGCTCGCGATAGCCGCGAGGGGACGCGCCGATAGCCGATCTCCCAAGAGCCAGAATTCCCAAGACAGGGCATTCTTGGATTGAGGAATCCGTTCAGTCGATATGCATCAAATCACAAAATGAAACACGAGAATCAATTCAGATTCGGATAGCGTGCAGGTCTGTTCGTCAACTAAAACAGCCGTTCCGTCCATTAAGTGATGCCACTCTATGTCTCTGAGCTAAAGATAGCCTTCTTCATTTTGCGGAAGATCGAACCTCCCGTTTTAGCATCTCAATGAAAATACCCTCGCTTGCCACCTTCTTCCTCTGCGGATTCGCGCTGATTGCTCAGGTCAATCCCGCTCTTGCTCAAATTGTACCAGACAATGGTCACAAGCCCTCCACAGCGAACCGCTGGCTTGAGATCATGCTTGAGGCCGCAGCGAGGGATGTTGAGCGTGTTGGCGCACGCCCCACGATTCTTTCCCGCCAGATGGCAATTCCGCTGACCGCAATGTATGATGCGTGGGCAGCCTACGACGCTAAGGCGGTCGGCACCCTGACAGGAGGAACTTTGCGGCGCCCCAAATCGGAGCGCACGCAGGCGAACAAGGAGACTGCTATCTCCTATGCGATGTATCGATCGTGCCTCGATCAATACCCTGACTCCGCTGAGTATCTCACCGGAGAAATGAAGGGTATGGGCTACGATCCTATGCAAAAATCGGAGGACGTCAAAACTCCGTCCGGCATCGGCAACTACTGTGCCCGTCTCGTGCTCGAGTACCGCTACCACGACGGGGCGAACCAGCTAGGCGATGAGATCGGATCGAACGGCAAACCCTACTCAGACTACACAATGTACCGCCCGGTCAATCCAGACGACAAGATCATCGATCCCGACCGCTGGCAGCGCCTGCCCTTTGCGGACGGCAAGGGCGGAAAATTCTTCCCCGGCTTCCTCACTGCGCAGTGGTACCGGGTAAAGCCAGCGATGCTGGAAAGCTCAGACCAGTTCCGGCCTGGCCCGCCGCCGCTCGTCGGCGATCCTCAACTTAAGAAAGAAGTGGATGAAAACATTGAGTACAACGCGACCCTGACTCCCAAGCAGAAGGCCATCGTCGAGTTCATGCGCGACGGTCCGCGTTCGACAGGTCAGTCCGGACACTGGCTGAAATTCGCGCGTGCTGTATCCGGCCGGGATAAGAATGACCTAGATACCGATGTTAAGCTCTTCTTCGCCGTCGGCAACACGGCGATGGACGCCTTCATCGCCTGTTGGGATGCCAAGCGCTACCACGACAGCTCGCGGCCGTGGACGCTTGTGCGCTACTATTACAAAGGGCAAACGATCAAGGGCTGGGCTGGCCCTGGGAAGGGCGTGAAAGACATTCCTGCGGAGGAATGGCATCCATACTCACCCGCAACATTCGTCACCCCCCCTTTCCCTGGCTACCCTTCTGGCCACAGCACGGTAAGCGCAGCCTGTGCTGATGTGTTGAAATACTTCACCGGCAGCGACAAGTGCGGGTTCCAGGAGAAACGGCAGGCTGGCGAACTCACCGAACAAGGCTTCGATTGCCAGATGATGCAGCAGCGCGATGGTCGCCCGCTGGCGGAAATCCTTGGCGACTCCCATGCTTCGTGCGACGTCACACTCATGCTGCCGACCTTCACTGAATCCGCCGAATTGGCTGGAATCTCGCGGGTGATGGGCGGCTACCACATCCAATCGGATAACATCGTCGCGCTCAAGCTCGGCCGCGAAGTTGCCGCCTATATCTGGCCGAAGTTCCAGACATACTTCGACGGCACTGCGGAGACGCCGGTAAAGTAACATCAGTCAATTTAAATTTCCCTTAGGCGCATTGGTAGGATGCCGCAACGGAAGGCCGAACAAGGCCTTCCGTTTGCGGCAATTCAATACATTCCAGCTTTCTTTCCGGAAATGAAATGCCTTGTTATCGATGATGATCCGTTGGCCTGCGAGATAATCGAGGGATTCCTCGCGAGGCTGGGCGGAGTTGAATATTGCCTTAAGCTGGGTGACGGGGCAATTGCGCTCCATATCATCGCCGCTGAGGACTTCGACGTCGTTTTCCTGGACCTCGATCTCCCAGGCGTCGATGGCGTGTCCCTGCTCCTTTCTCTCCCAACCCGAGTGCCGGTAGTGATCGTAAGCGCCAGTCCGGATTTCGGTGCAAAGAGTTACGAGTTCGGAATCATCGACTATCTGCTCAAACCCTTCGATTTCCCCCGTTTTGCCAAGGCCATGGGGCGAGTGACCGCTGCCGCTGCCACCCGGCAACCGGTAACATCTCCCGCAGATGGGGTGATCTTTCTCCGCGAGGGCGGTAAGATCCAGCGCATTGATCTCAACGAAGTCGAGTGCGTGCGTGCTCAATCCAACTACGTCAGTTTCGTTCTCGACGGTGGCCAGAGAATCATGAGCCTGGTCAGCATGGCCAAACTTGAGGAGATCCTCCCCCACGATTTTGTGCGTATACACCGCTCATACATCGTCAATCGGAATCGGATCGCCCGCATCGAAGGAAACAAGGCGATCGTAGGGGAACTCTCTCTACCTATCGGCGATTCCTTCCGATCCCGGCTGCTGGAACGCTTGAGCGTCATCAAGATGCCCACCCGGCGCGGAGACTGAAAATCTGCCCCTACTGATGGTGTTGATTGTCTCAAATTAGGAGAATGAAATGCCGAGCGCGAGACAATGAATATGGTTCCTCAATTCGATCATCGAACGCCTTCAACTCCCGTCCAGCATCAGCGTCCGTTCTGGCATTCGCACTCAAAATTACCCTGTTCATCAATTTTTGGCAACGGTTCATCCTATGGGTCTTCTCATGCGCGTAGCTTGCCCTATGATGCGCATAGATTGCTGAACTACGCATATCGGTCGCCGCTCATAGCCGATTTTTAACCCTCCCCCAGTTCGTCCAGCAGTTCCCGATTCCATGAAAATCCCATGAAAACGATTCTTATACTGCCACTCACCCTTGTCGTCGCTACGACGTTGAACGCCCAAATCGGGAAGGAAGTTTCCATTTCCCAACATATTGCCGACGGGGAAGAATTTTCCCTGCCGCTTGACCAGATCTTGGCGCACGGTGAACGGCTCTTCGCTGCCAATTGGACGATACAAGAGGGCGGCGGTCGCCCCATGACCAAAGGGACGGGAGCACCGCTGGCCGACGGATCGGCACCACTCGATTTCCCACGCAACTTCAATCGCATTTCCGCTCCCGATGCCAATTCCTGTGCGGGCTGTCACAGCGGCCCGGTAGTCGGCGGCAACGGGGACATTGTGGCCAACGTCTTCGTGCTCGGACAGCGCTTCGATTTCGCCTCATTCGATGGCAACCTTACCCCCACCAAGAGCGCTACCGACGAAAGCGGAAACCAGGTCACGCTCAAGCAGATCGCCAACTCGCGGGCCACTCTCGGCATGTTTGGTTCCGGCTTCATCGAAATGCTGGCGCGGCAGATGACTGCCGAGCTGCAGGTTCAGCGGGATGCGCTACAGCCCGGCAATTCGACCACGCTGACCGCCAATGGCGTCGATTTCGGCACGCTGTCGCGCGGTGGGGACGGCAGTTGGGATACCAGCCAGGTGGAAGGGCTTCCGGCACCAAGCACGGGGTCGTCTGGCCCGGCCAATCCACCGAGCTTGGCAATCCGTCCGTTTCACCAAGCCTCAAACGTCATATCCCTCCGGCAGTTCTCTAACAATGCCTTCAATCATCACCACGGCATCCAGAGCACCGAGCGTTTCGGAATCGACGTTGATGCCGATGGCGACGGCTTTTCCAATGAGATGACCCGAGCCGACGTGACTGCGGTCTCGCTGTTCCAGGCAGCTATGGCGGTACCCGGCCGGGTCATTCCTGACGCCCCAGAGATCGAGCAGGCGGTGCTCAATGGGGAAAACAAGTTCGTGGAAATGAGTTGCGCTACCTGCCACGTCCCAAGCTTGACCCTCAACACGGGTAACTGGAACTATATCGAACCCAATCCCTACAATCCGGCCGGCAATCTGCAGCCGGGAGAGGCACCGGATGTGACGATGGACTTGACCAGCGACGCCCTGCCGCTGCCGCGCCTGAAGCCTGGCTTGTCCGGCAACCTTGAAGTCCCAGCGTTCACCGACCTCAAACTCCACGACATCACCTCGGGACCGGGCGACCCCAACCGTGAGGTGCTCGATATGAATCAGCCAGCCGGCTCACCCGGCTTCTTCGCGGGGAATCCAAAATTCCTCACTCGCAAGCTCTGGGGAGCGGCGAGCAAGGCAAACTTCTTTCACCACGGGCAATACACCACGATGCGCGAAGCGATTCTGGCGCATGCGGGCGAAGCTCAGGCATCCCGCGATGCCTTTGCCAACGCCTCCGACTACGACCGGGACTCGGTCATCGAGTTTCTCAAGACGCTGCGCAATCTGCCTCCCGGAACAGCCTCGCTCTATGTCGATCAGAATTTCCAGCCGCGGGCCTGGCCGCCGTTGCAGATCATTGGCATCGGAGCCGCACCACAGGAGGGCGAGCTTCGCCTGATCTGGCCAGCCAACCAGATGATCCACGTCCAGCCCGATCGGCAAGTGCAGGTTGAACGCGCTCTGGATCTGATGGACTGGCAGAATTTTGGCGCGCCGGTGCGCGAGAATTTCCTGGACGTCCCTATTGATGAGCCCCGGGCCTATTTCAGACTCAAAGGGGCGCAATAATCCTGGTACGTACTTTCCTCAAACAATGTGCAATCAAAGACAAGACCCCACCCATCAATTCAATCCTAAAGCTCTGCTAGAAACCACCGAATTACAAAACCCCTACACCCTTGTAACGCAAATGAACCACGCCATTCTTGCCACCTCCTATAGCCTCCTTTTTCTCGCTGCCAGCTCGTGGGCAGGGGAAGCCCCAGTGACTCCTTTTGTCGATCCCGCCGCTGAGTATTCCGTCACCGATTCTGCCGGGAATTTCACCACACTGGGCCAGCCGATCCGCCCCTGCTTGTGCCATGGAGCCTACGCTGGTTCTGAATCTGACGAGCCATTCTCCTTCAATCTCACAACTGGTTACGATTCAAGCTACATTTGTCGCGGCCTCGATGTCGGCGACGATGTCTTCCACATGACTGGCACAGTCGACTACCGCCTGTCCGACAACATCACCTGGAGCGGATCGGCGCTCTATAGGAATGTCACCGACGTCGATTTCGAAGAATTCAACCTCTATACGGGACTCTTCTTCACGTTCGGCGACCTGACAATCGGGCCGACCTTCCGCTGGTGGAACCTGCGACCTGATGGCGGCGAAACGAATGCCTACGATCTGGGCATTCAGGCGCTCTACAAACTCGGCCAGATCGACCTGACTACCGGCTACTATTACGAGACGGAGTCGGAGGGGAGCTACTTCGAGTTTGGAGTCTCCTCGTCCATCCAGCTTCATGAGCGGGTCAGTTTCGTTCCCTCAGCGCAGATTTCGTACACCGACGGCTGGCTGATGCCGAACCTCAACGGTCTCAACTACGCTGATCTGCGGGTCTCGCTGCCGATCGAAATCGCGAAGAATGTTAAGATCACCCCATACATCGGCGCTGCTATCATGCTCGATGCGCTGGAAGACGCGCAGGATGACAAGCTCATCGGCGGTGTCGCTCTGTCCATCACCTTCTGAGCAATAGCCAGGAGGCCGCTGCGAGAAGCGTTCCTTACCGAACGCTCTCGCCCCACTCAGGGAACTGGATGCGGATCAAGCTGCAGAACTTGAGCTTCAACTTCTATCGGAAATGAACCGAAGCAAAGTCGTCCAACCGAACCTTCGCGGCCCCACATAACATCAAGCAGCGAGAGCGGTATGTTCTCACGCCTTCCATTACACCGGTAGTAATTGTTAGGGTTTCCCGCATCGGAATAGTGTCGGGGCTGGATTTTTGGGACTACGAGCAGGTGCACCCAGGGCTCACAACCTGCGGAATGCTCTCTTGTAACTTGTCTGCATTTCGGGCAGCCTGAGTTCGAACCCCATGCCTGCCTATCCTCGCCCTTCCCTGTCGTCCAGAATTCCACTGCTCATGATCGTTGCGTGGGTGTGGGGAACGAGTTTCATCAGTTTCAGCCAGGAGATCGACATCACAGCGGAGGGCAAGGCATCGCAGAGTACGGAATACAATGGTGGTGCCTTCCCTGCCGCGAATGCGGTGGACGGAGATACGACGACGTTTTCCCACACGGATGTGAATACGGCTGGGAATCACTGGTTGCTGACATTTGACAGCGAGCGCCAGATTTCGCGCGTTGAGGTGGTGGCGAGGGAGGATTGCTGCGGTGGGCGTTTGACGAATGCGGTGCTGCGCGTGGCGGATGATGAGGGCGAAAGTGTATTTGCGGAAAACATCACTGATCCGGGCCAGGGTGGGACTGCGACATTCACGTTGCCTGAGGCCACCTTTGGGAAAAGTGTCAGGATCGGTTTTGAGGAAGAGCAGACCAACTCGGAGGGCAATCGTGTGGCGCACCTGGGGGAAGTGAGGGTATTTGGCGGTGAGGCGGAGAAGCTTGCGATCCTGTCGTTCAAAGCTGAGCCCGACTCGATACCGTCCGGAGGACAGACGACGCTTTCGTGGGCGACGGAGCATGCGGACTCTGTGATGATCGTTGGGATCGGCGATGTGCCGACCTCAGGCAGCGTGGATTTGAATCTGGCATCGAGCACGCTTTACACGCTGGTGGCGACTGCGCAGGGACAGACCGTCCTTGCGACCATTGGCATTGTGGTGGATGGAGTGCCCTTTCCTCCGCGCATCTCAGAGTTCATGGCAGGTCCAGTGGAAGGTGCCGACTGGATCGAGTTGCAGAATCCTAACAATGCTCCACTTTCTCTTGATGGCTACGGACTGACCGATCGCGAATCTGGTGCCCCATGGATCTTTCCGGCTGAGACGATGATTGAGGCCAACGATTTTCTAACCATAGAGGCGGGCCGTGAGGGTTCCAGCATCCCTTTTGGTCTTGCCCGAGCGAGCGGAGGAAGCATTGCCCTGATAGCGCCAGATGGAACGGCCGTGTCAGAATTTGTCTACCCCGAGCAGCGCAGTGGCGTTTCCTATGGACTCGCGCCGGATGGCGAGGTGCGTTATTTTACGATCCCTTCGCGTGGATCGGCGAATGGCTTTGGCGTTGCGGGATTGGTCGCAGACACGGCGTTCAGCGTGGATCGTGGCTTCTTCCAGCAGCCATTTGAACTGAGCATTAGGTCCGCAACTGAAGGGGCAGCGATC
>JAGROY010000340.1 GCA_020439995.1 Verrucomicrobiia bacterium | reverse complement strand
CTTTTTGACCGCTCACCCCTTCTGAACCAGCGTTGGCCATAGTCTTCATCCCACTAATTCTTGGGGTAGCACACGCCGAAGATACGGAAACACCCGAGAATCGACCGCTATCGAAATGGTTTCAAGTTCCTTCAGAAGATGCCAAAGCAGTCTTAGAAGATCGGGAATCACATCCTTTCTTATTCGACTGGGAAGTTGTGCAGACTGGCGATAGGGCTACTGCTCGTTTTTCGGGCGATTTTACGGCTTTCGACTGGCCGAAGAAGCAGATGGATCTCTCATCGAAAAACAGATGGTTCAAGCGCCCACATCGGTTGCAGCGCGTCGAGGACGGATGGCTTGCGGGCTATAACGGGGGAGAATTTGGAGCAGAGCTTTGGTGGTTCTCACCCGACGGCACACGCTCCTACAAGATCTCAGATCACCAGCTAAATCAATTTCTGGTTACAGATGATGGAATCTTCGCTGCAGAAGGCCTGTCTCACCTGGGATCATTGGAAGGCTCCGTTATTAGACTATCGAGACCCGACGGGACGTGGGTGGCGGAGACCCTCGCCAAACCAGAATTTGGCGAGCCTAGCGGGCTGGTTCAGGTGGAGGACGACTCATTTATTGCACTCGGAGGATCTGGATTTGGATGTTGGACGATCTCGCCCAAAGGCGAGCTAAAGTCTCACGAACCCTTATCAAAGATTCACTTTCCACCATATTTTTCCACTGCTGCCCGTGAGGGAGCAACCATCTACGTTGGTTCGGAGTATTTTGTGATGGCCGTAGATCTTAAGACCTTCAAATGCCGATACTTGGTGCCAACCGAAGGCCACTGGAAGAAGATCAAAGCCGCTTACAAGCCGTTCAAACCATTCGGCGACTAACAAGACGCGGATGACCAAGCCGCTGCCGCTGTGGAGTAGAAATTTGAAGCCAGATCTAACATTAATCCTGAAGTCGAAGGCTCGCTCTCAGCAGCGGCTGGCATCGCTTCGACGTTCTCCATAAATGAAATGAAAGGGATATTATTGAAAATCAGAGCTCTCGTTGCGCCAGTGAAACTCCCTGACGGCGATGTGATGGTGGGTTCTCGATCGAAGGGAAAAGTTCACCTGGCAGCGACTTTCCATCACGAAAACGAAGGAAGGGACACGCTTTTTGTCATGCCTCGCAAAAACGATCAGGAAGGGCCTGTTTCAATGAGAATTACTGCACTTCGAGATCTGGCTGGGATGCAACTGAGTGACGACGTCGTGAAAGACATGCTGATCGCTGAAGGCGGTGATGGAACATTGGAAAGCTTAGGCGGTCGCCTCATCACTCAGGTAAAGTCATCCACCTTCGAAGATCCGGGCGGTAACAAATGGGCCTTGGCACAGAGAACCATTCTTGCAGATGATATTATTTTCACGATGACCGTTGGGACGGTCGAGGGAAGAGAAAAAGAGCCTCAGTGCAAGGAACTAGAAGACGAGATTCCGAAGATCATCGAAGGTCTGTCGCGCATTCGGAACTCATGAGGAGAACAAGGCGGAGCAGGCAACCCCTGACCACACCCGAACTTTCCATGATTTATCGTCATTTCAATCTCCACCGCACATTCACGGTTGCCCTCGTCAGGGTTGCCTGTCCTTGGACGTTCGCCTCAAAGAGATGCACCGCCTCTACTTTCCGGCATGCCCAGTAGAGGGTCCGATCGATCCTCCAGTTCCCTATGGGCACATGGGGACACATGGCGCGATTCCCAAGAAGTGTAGCGAGTGCAATCACTGCTTTGAAGGCGGTTGCACCAGATTCATGGATGAGGTGCAGCGATACATGCATCTCGACTTCGGCCCGTGCGGAATTGACGGTCCTACCGATCCAGTTGTTTACGAGGACAAGTTCGTCGTTGGGAAGGTTGAGATTCCCCGAAAATGCGTCCGTTGCCGGTTTCTATTTCATGATTCGATCTACGGCTTTACATGCCGTAAGGACGAAGAGAAGTGGGGAGGCTGTTACCGCGGTTTGGATTGGGGCGCCTGGTCGCCCGATAGAATCTATCTCGAGTTGCCTCACCCGAAGCTGACAACGAAGGCTCTTGTAGACGCTGCACATGACGAGGATCTCACGGGTTTTATCGCGGAGCATCGAAGGATTAATCCTGGGCTATCGATCCAGGAAGCGAAGGCTGACTACGCTCACTTCCGCGACTTGATTTTCCGCCGCAAATCCGACAAAAACAGCAATGGCGAACAAGGCGTCGATCCTAACGCCTGACCCGCCGCGAGTCGAAAGTTTCATGACCATTCAACCATCAACCCAGAAGTCGGAGCGCGCCCTCGGTCAGGCGTAGGATGACTCGGACGTTGGGCAAGAATACTAAATGGAATTCACAGGCATCCCATAGACGATG
>JAGROY010000339.1 GCA_020439995.1 Verrucomicrobiia bacterium | reverse complement strand
AACTCATCCACGACCTCAAGAACTCAAACGTCAACGCACGTGTGAACGTCAAGTTGGTGTCTGAGATCGGAGTCGGAACCATTGCCGCAGGTGTGGTAAAAGCAAAAGCCGACGTAGTGCTGATCTCTGGTCACGATGGCGGCACTGGCGCAAGTCCACGCTCTTCCATTCAGCACGCTGGTTGCCCGTGGGAGCTGGGACTTGCCGAGACCAACCAGACACTCCTTCTCAATGACCTGCGCAGCCGCGTCGTCCTTGAGACCGACGGGCAACTCAAGACTGGACGTGATGTGGTCATCGCAACGCTTCTGGGTGCAGAAGAGTTTGGCTTTGCCACAGCTCCGCTGGTAACCCTCGGCTGCCTGATGATGCGCGTCTGCCACAAGAATACCTGCCCGGTTGGCGTGGCGACTCAGGATCCGCGCCTTCGCGCCAAGTTCAATGGAGCGGTGGAAAACGTTGTGAACTTCATGAATTTCGTCGCGGAGGAAGTTCGCGAAATCATGGCGAAACTCGGTTTCCGCACCATTGATGAAATGGTCGGACGCTGCGATCGCCTGCACATGCGCAAAGCTGTCGATCACTGGAAAGCCAAGGGACTCGACCTGTCCAAGATCCTCTACAGACCCAAAGTAGGAGCAAACGTGGGCACCTACTGTTCGATGCCGCAGGATCATCTGCTGGACGTGGCCCTTGACAACACCATGCTGCTTGATCTCTGCAAGCCAGCTCTGGAAAAGGGAGAAAAAGTCTTTGCTGAGCTTCCCATCGTAAATGTCAACCGTGTCGTTGGCACGATCACAGGCGCGGAGATCAGCCGTCGCTACGGTGCGGCAGGGCTTCCAGCCGACACCATCCATCTCAAATTCACAGGCAGTGCCGGCCAGAGCTTCGGGGCTTTTTGTCCGAATGGCATGAAGCTCGAACTGGAAGGCGACGCCAACGACTACATCGGCAAAGGAGTCTGCGGAACAAAGATCATCGTCTATCCTCCGAAGAACTCGCACCCGGACTTTGTGGCCGATCAGAACATTCTTATCGGAAACGTCGCTTTCTATGGCGCAACCGGAGGTGAGGCCAACATCGCGGGTGTTGCAGGCGAGCGTTTCTGTGTTCGCAACAGCGGTGTCCACGCAGTCATCGAGGGCGTGGGAGACCATGCCTGCGAATACATGACAGGGGGATCTGTGATCTGCCTTGGGAGCACGGGACGAAATTTCGCGGCGGGTATGAGCGGAGGCATCGCCTACGTTTACGATGAGAACAGCGATTTCGAATCCAAGCTCAACCGCGATATGGTCAACCTTTATCCGCTGATCGAATGTGAGGATAGCGAGATTGCGGAGGTCAAAGCCCGCATTGAAAAACACGTCGAACTCACAGGAAGCGTCAAGGGCACCAAGTTGCTCAACCATTGGAACGACGTCCTGCCTAAGTTCTTCAAAGTGCTCCCCGCCGACTACGAACGCGTCCTAAACGCCGTGAAGAAGGCTGAGGAGAGTGGCCTCCAGGGAGACGAGGCGATCCTCGCCGCATTCGAAGAAAACGCCAAAGTCGGCAACTAAATCCGGAGCAAAGCAGAAAAATCCGCGTTCAATCGCGCAACCGGCACCTCGATCAGTGCCCCAAAGAGTAAACATTTCAACCACATGGGAAAACCAACCGGCTTCTTAGAAACAGATAGAGAAACGATCCCCGACCGCCCTCCTCTCGAGCGGATCAAGGACTGGAAGGAGATCCATGAGCACCGCTCGGACGAAAAAGTAAAAGCACAGGGATCGCGTTGCATGGATTGCGGCACTCCCTACTGTCACACCGGAATCATGATTTCCGGAATGGCGAGCGGTTGCCCCATCAACAATCTCATTCCGGAATTCAACGATCTCGTCTATCGCAACCGCTGGAAAGAAGCGCTCGATCGCCTGCGCAAAACGAACAATTTCCCAGAGTTTACCGGTCGCGTCTGCCCGGCTCCCTGTGAGGGCTCGTGCGTGCTGGGCTCTATCGAGCCTCCAGTCACTATCAAGAACATCGAGGGCGCCATCATCGATCGGGGCTGGGAGGAAGGCTGGCTCACGCCTAACATTCCTGCCGAACGCACCGGCAAAAAGGTTGCAGTAGTAGGCTCAGGCCCAGCTGGACTGGCCTGCGCTGACCAACTCAACCGAGCTGGCCACGAGGTGACCGTATTCGAGCGTGCCGATCGCATTGGCGGACTGCTCATGTATGGCATCCCTAACATGAAGCTCGATAAGACGGAGATCGTGGATCGCCGGGTCAACCTCATGCGTGAGGAGGGCGTGAAATTCCTTACAAACGTAAACATCGGCCAGGATCCAGAGTGGCCGAAGAAGCGCCTCACCGATGAATTTGACGCCATCGTCCTCTGCTGCGGAGCGACCAAGGGCCGGGATCTCCCCATCGATAACCGCGAAGCAAAAGGAGTTCACATGGCGATGGAATTTCTTACCACAAATACAAGCTACCAGCTGGATCACAAGTTTGACGGCACCAATCCAGAGCTGAACGCGACCGGCAAAGATGTCATCGTGATCGGTGGCGGTGACACTGGCACAGACTGCGTCGGCACCAGCATCCGTCAGGGATGCAAGAGCGTCACTCAACTTGAAATCATGCCGATGCCGCCGATGGAGCGTGCAGCGAACAACCCTTGGCCGGAGTGGCCCAAGGTCTATAAGCTGGACTACGGACAGGAGGAAGCCAAGGCATTGCAAGGTGAGGATCCCCGAAAGTATCTAGTGATGACCAAGCGGTTCGTCAAAGACGATGATGGCAACCTCACAGGCATCGAAGTCGTGGATATCACGTGGGGCAAAGACGAAGCCGGGAGATTCTCACCGATCGAGACGCCCGGAACTCTCCGCACCCTCCCTGCACAATTGATTCTCCTCGCGATGGGATTCCTTGGCCCGGAGCAGGAAATTGTGCAAGCCTACGGTCTCGAAACTGACGAACGCAGCAACGTCAAAGCTGATCACGGCAAGTTTGCCACAAACGTGGACGGGATTTTTGCAGCGGGCGACATGCGCCGTGGGCAAAGCCTGGTCGTGTGGGCTATCAATGAAGGCCGCGGAGCCGCACGCGAATGCGACCGTTACCTGATGGGCAGCACCCAGCTCCCATAGCCCAGCCCAGGAGGTAAGCGTTTCATTTTTTGGACAAGGCTCATTTCGTTGCACTATGGCTGCAGCGAATTTGAGGTTTGTTCCTCGGCAGCCGTAACAAGGTTCCCTTGAACTTGCAATCAAGCTCACAAGGCCGCAGGCTCACTCATCTTTTATTACAGTATCGATTCGGTCTACAAATAGATTCACTCCTGATGCAGAAGTGCGCGTCTTATCTTGTAGATGTTTGCGATATGTTGGCTTCATGAATTTGATCACCGCATCAGTAACAAGCGCTGGCCATGTCAAGGACTGAAATAGCACCGCGAACCACTTCCCCCACTTCCCTATCGAGACACTCACTAAACCGAACCTCGGTAGGCAGACGTTCGATCTACCGATTCTCACCTAAAGAGCACCCACCTTTACCTAAGCGACCTTGGCCTGCTACCTGACCCGCCCCAAAAGGAGCATCTAATTTTGAGTGGCGACCCGTACGGGAATCGAACCCGTGTTACCGCCGTGAAAGGGCGGTGTCCTAACCGCTAGACGAACGGGTCGCTTAGCTTCCGGAAGGAAGTGCGTTAGATTTCCACGGTCCCCGTTGTTTTCAAGAGAAAATTTGGTAAAAAACGAATTAACTAGGATTTGCGAAAGAACGCCCTGTTTCATCGGGAAAACGCCTTGCCTCGCGGAGAATCGAACGGTTGAACATCTTCGCTTCCTCGTCAGATTCGAGATTATATGCCTTGGAGCGACAGTCACCCCGGTCTGTCTTTACCTTCAGTTCAGAATACGCACTAACCTGCGTCTCGCTACGATACCTTCACACCCCAGGAGGCGAAACGATTGAATCAACGCTTCGAAACTACACTCAGAATCACGCCAGCTGGCTCAATATTGCAGAATGTGAACTCAGTGCGCTGGCATGGCAATTGCCTTGACCGCAGAGTCCGTTCTCGAGTTCGCCGTGGTGTAATGAGCGCAGATCGGCAGTAAGGAGTACCGGGATTGCGACGCGGCGGAGGACGGTTTGGGCTCGCCGAACTCGGCTCAGTCAGTCTGAGGTGGCTGGTTGAAACGG
>JAGROY010000338.1 GCA_020439995.1 Verrucomicrobiia bacterium | reverse complement strand
GCGCGGCTGGCCAATGGCTTGCTACAGACGAATTCGTCTGGGGAAGTTTCTCTGGTTGCCGCTCCTGTGTTCCTGGGGCCGATCCTTGAGTCACCTCTGAATCTGGGGGAATCTCCGGTAGGGCGACCACGATCGGAATCCCAGTCGGACTTTGAGAATGATTATTGTCACTGGGGGGATCTCTCAAAAGGAGGTATCCGTTGAGCGCCGTACTCGCTACCAACCCGAGACACAGACTGATTGATGTGATTGATTTGCCCTCCATGGGAGAATTTTAGCCCACGCCAGATTACCCCTCCCCTTCCCCGTCCGCAAGGCATTTGACGATCATCAGGAGCAACAAGAACAGTTCCTGGCTACCACCAGTGTCACCGAGAGCCGTCCCTTTTAACAGTTCCAATGCCTCGGTCGGCACTCCTGAATGATCATGGATTCCTCTATCATCCGCCAACCTTAGCGTCCAGGCAATCGGCCGATTTCACATTACCGCGCAGTGGCGGAAGTTTTGGCAGTCTGGTGGAGGTCTGTCCTCAAGATGACGACGCAAAAATCTCATCACGCATTCGCATGCCTTCTTGTTGAACTCTTTACCAATGCCATTTTTCTCACAGAAGACATTAATACTATGGAAGTTCGTTTTTAGCCAGTCTGCGCGAGCGTCTGGCGAAGTGTGCAAGTAGTATCCCGCCCCGACTCTCTCTGTAGTAGACCCCTCACAGGCACATCCATAAAGAAGAGAAAGCCCTATTGGTGTGCCACTCCCTCCTCCGTGCAAGAAGTAAAACCACGGTATGCCAGCCTCGAGCGAGAGCCTAAACCAGGCTAAGATCTCTGGAATCTGAAAGAGTTCTCGAGGATCTTCGTCGTAGTCAGGAAAGAATATTTCAAGAGTATTCCGCTTTCGAAAAACAGTCTCCTTCGTTTTCGATAGCTGGCTGATTATGCGATCAATGGTTTCCATCGATCCCGTATCCACATCGCATTTCGGTATTGCGAGAGCCATGAACTCCGCGCTGTCTAAAACCTTCGAAAATGCCCAGAAGTTCCTGATCTCGTCAGAATAGTCAACTGATGGTCCTGCTAGCACTTTCCATGATTCAGCAACATTCACAGTGAGTTTGTTGCGATGCGGAATCTCAATCCACCAGCCCTCCGGAGTGTCCGTGGTTCTCTCGATTGCAAAGTGCTCCCATACCGCGACTTCGCAGTTTCCGCTAAGAACCACCAGGATTACTGGGCAACTCAGATTGAGGTGTAGTTTAAATGCCTCTTGGAACCCAGAAACTTTACACCGCCTTCGCTTGCTCCCCGTAGAAATGAATCCCCGCACTTGATTTGGACTGCCAAGCACTGCCCTGTCACGTGCCCTTCGGTTACCACGTCGATATAACCATCGATTCCGAAGTCGTCCTCCTGATGAACCGGTCGGAATGTCCACCCGAGCGTTGCGACAAAGTGCTGGAAAAACGTCTCCCCGACCCGCCCCATCCGCTCAATGTAATCCCGTAACCGATAACCTTGCGGAATCAGTGCCATCATGATCGACCCCGGCTCCTCCGGCGTTCGGCAGCCGATGGAATATGTTCCCGATCAGTGAGAATTGCCTTCAATTCGGAGTATGCTTGCTTCCAGGCGTCGGTGTCCTTGAATTCGATATGGCCGGTAGCCGAGGGATCGGGCTCTTCCTCGTATCCGAATTTATCCGACAGGCGGAACGATTCTTCACACTTGCGCAGCCGTTCTAATCTGGACAAGAGCGATCCGGTGTGGAGTGTCTCCAATTCGATCTTGGATACGATTGGAACTTTGATGGGCACCAGGGCGATTCCTTTCTTTGGCAGAACGACTACTCGCGCTTCCCACCAGCGCCTTGTTCTCCGATTTGTTTCAACGCATGAACTACGAGCCTACTTGCTATCGATTCTCTCGACTGCGTGCCTCGATACCTATCTAGTACACTGCGGCGGAAGTCCGCGATATTTTCTTTCCAGCGCAACACGCTGATTATCAAGGATCAGATCTCTAGGATTTCTATCGCTTATTTCCGCCGTGCTGTACTAGAGCCCTCAGATCTCTACCTGTTAGCGTTACCGTCAGAGGAAAATTGTGATCAAGACGAGCCTCTTGCTCCTCCTTGCTAAAGCTTAATTCTGCGATCTTTCCACCAGCCTGAACTCTCGTCCCTACTTCAACGGTTCTCCGGATGACCCCTGAGTCGAACGACTCCAATTCACATGTCATCTCATCATTTTCCAATTCAGCTATCGTCTGGCCGGGAGTCACATTATCCCCATCAGCAACCACCCACTTCGAAATCAATGTCGTTGAATTAAGAAATT
>JAGROY010000337.1 GCA_020439995.1 Verrucomicrobiia bacterium | reverse complement strand
GCATCCAGGCGTTCGAGGTCGCGGTTCACCAGTGCTGCTGCCTTTTTTAATACTCCCATTCCGCGAATGACTGAGCGGGGCATCACGTCCTTTCCGATATCAAAATGGTGGATCGAGCGCGCGGTTTGAGCGCCCCAGTAAACGTCTCCTGGAACCTGGATTTCACCCATGGTGTCTGATTCCATTCTCGGTGGCACGGTATTGTCGGTCATCTTCGTTGCGGGTTGGCTGGATTTACAAAAAAGTTATCAAGCCTTGTGACGCGAAGAATCAGTTGTCAATCGCAAACACCCCCCGCGCTCAAGAGGTGCGCGTTTTCCGACAATGAACGAGGAACCAAATCCACAGGCAGGCAACTGCCAGGGTAGCCGCGATGAACGTGATCCGGCCTGAAGTCAAATCAATCACCAGCAGAGTCGATGCTACTTCTGCAACAATCAGAGCGAGCACCCATCGGACGACGACCTGTTGAGGAAGCTTGGATAGGACGAATGCTCCCAGTGGTGCGCCAATGGCAACGACGGGTACTGAAACCGCCCAGTAGTGCCAGACGATGCCTATCTCCCCTGGCTGAAGCGCGAGTTTCGCCAGGAATCCAGCGACGGAGATAGTGGCCATGGTGAGTACAGTGGTGGGGATCGCTTTTTTAGGAGCCAGACCAAGTGCTACGATCATGACGATGAAGCTGAGCATGTCTGCGCCGCTGCCCAGTTGCGATGCGAGGACGCCACCAGCCATGCCGGTCAGGAGAAGATGCAGTCGCTGCCGTGGCGAGAAGCGGGGGGCGTCGTCGGCGAGTGTGCCGGGCTCATTTGAGGAGGTTGATTGCATCCAATAGAGCACCAGGCCAAAAGCGAAGATCAGACAGCTGAACAGCAGCTTAGGGAGCGGAGCTGGGATTTTGAGCAGGAGGACTGCAGGGACTACGGAGATGCTTCCGCCGATGGCTGCCCATCGATACACTGTCCCGTAAAAAGGGATGCGACGACTAATGATAAAGAGCGATGCCATGCTCATGCCGATGCTTTGAATCATCAGGCCGAACAGGGCGGCGTCGGAACTTTTGACGGCGAGCACTTTGGTGAATACCGGAAATGCCACAGCGCCGCCACCAGCAGGAGTGGAACCGGCGACGAAGGAGCCGAGCACCATCGTGGCAGACATTTGCCAGTGGTCCCGCAGCAAGTGCCAGTTGCCAGTCACCTGCATCGCAGTGCACCAGACACAGAGAAGAATTGCCAGGGCAGAGGGGTAAAGGAAGCGGCGCATAAACTTCACCGGATACGAGAGAGCGGCAGGCCTGGTTGCAGCGAACTTAGAAATGTGCCGGCTGGCCCTCGATAAGCACCCGAACGCGCTCTGCAAGTCCGCGCTCAAGAGCACCTTGCTCCAATCGCAAAACCGGCTCATGCATCGGCTCCCGGCCTAGAGGAAATGTTCCGTAGTGCATGGGGCACATGTGCAAAGCTCCCAGCTCCTCGAATGCTCGCAGCGCCTCCTCGGGATTCATGTGTACCTCTCGACCGCTGGGTGCCTCGTAGGCACCAATCGGCAGCAGTGCCAAGTCAATCGATGAGTGTTCTCCGATCTGCTGAAAACCGTTGAAATAGGCGCTGTCGCCACAGTGGTAGAGTGACCGTCCCGTAGCGGAGGTAATGATGAATCCTCCGAAGCCGCGGTGCGTGTCATGAACATACCGTGCGCCCCAGTGCTGGGCCGGAGTAAAAGTGATGAGCAGGTCGTCCACCATCCGTTGCTCCCAGTACTTCATTTCGATCACATCGCTGAATCCGCACCGTCGCACGATTTTGCCCACGCCTTCAGGCACCACCACGGGTTGATTGTTGGCAATAATGTTCAGCGACCGCTTATGCAGGTGGTCATGATGCGCATGGCTGATCAGCACGAGATCGATTGGGGGGAGGTCAACGAGGGACACTCCTGGGAGGCGCACACGTTTGATAATGCCGAGCCAATTCGCCCAGTTCGGGTCAATGAGGATGTTTTTCCCTCCCATTTGAACCACAAACGTCGCATGGCCGATCCAGGTAACCCCAATGACGTCGACGTCGGGCGAGCCGAAGTCAGGAGTGAATGACTGGCCTTCCCGCGGCGAGAGCAGTGACGGGAATACTCGATTGCCGAAATAGTCCAAATTGCGCTGTCGCCACCCGCTGGTCGGTAAAATTCCAACTTGCAGGGCATTGTCGGAATCGAGCCCGCCTGAGCGCAAACGCCGCCCTGTCTCCCGCATTTTGCGGAAGATTTCGAGCATTCGCTGACTGGAAGAATTTGGAACCACTTAATTGCTTTCCCTATTTTCTGGTATACATGAACGCTTCACTCTACTCCACCCGACAGTCAAACATCAACTCTCCGGTTGCACTCTTGACAGAAGAAGAATTCATCCGCCCTGAAGGCTGCTTCAAAGAAGCCCGTCTGAATAAACAAGCTGCCCGCAAAGAGATTATTTCTGATCTCAAGAAGCTTTCGGCAGCTGCGCGCGAAGAAAAATCCAAGCAAATCCGCAAGCACTTGCTTGAATTCAAGGATTTTACCGACGCCAGCACAGTGCTCATGTTTGCGAGCCTGTCATCCGAGCCGGACTTGTTTCCGCTGCTTGATGATCCAGACCTTGGCCACATCACCTTTTGTTTCCCGAAAATGGAGCGCAAGAGCCTCGCTCTTTATGCTGTGGAAAACATCAAGCACCTTGTCCCCGGCCAGGGGAAATTACTCGAGCCGGATCCAAAGAAATGTGATCTGATTGAAGTAGATGACATCGAAATCGCACTGATTCCTGGCCTGGCATTCGCTGAGCGGAGTGGTGGTAGACTGGGACGGGGCGGCGGTTTTTACGATCGTCTGCTCGCCGAGGAATTCCTGCACGCGCAGTCCCTGGGTGTCTGTTTTCACTCCCAGATCAAGACAACTCTGCCCCTGGAACCTCACGATGAGTTGGTCGACGGAATGGTCACCGAAATGGGGCTCAAGCTCGTCCATTAGCGATCAGCGCACCGCAATGCAGGATGTCAGTCCAGAGGGCGGCCGCGAAAACTGTCGCGCCCGATCCGGAAAACCCCTTAACCGGAAAGGACGCTCGCTCAAACCTGATCGCCCTGAGAAACAGAGATTGCAGGAGTAAGGTGATGATTTCGACAGCTTAGCCCGCTCAGTGTTCAGAATCTTTCTTAGAAAAGTGGAATCGGAGAATACTGCCGCAACAATGAGAGGATTTCTGGGTTTATCCCTGACAGAATTCCGGTTTTGGCGGGTGCGGGTTACTCACAAAGCAAATGGTTTGTCCAAAACATGGCCGATGAGTGACATTCCCATTTCCCGTGGAGAGTTCCGCTCTTTACAGGCGTAGACAAGCCATCGACCGTTCACTATCAATGCCAAATCTGATCGTCAATTCCATCCCCCTAGAAACCGCAGTGCGGCTGTGTTCCATTCCATTGCTGGCGCTGGTTGGCATCCTGTCACTGGGTTGTGAGAAGCCTGACCGTATGGAGGTAACCGAATCTCGCAAACGTTTTGCAGGAGAGAAAGATCCCGAATTTGGACTGACAGCGAGGGAGCGCTTTCTTAAGAATCCTTCAGCCTCGGGCAGCATGGGCAGAGGTGCGATGGCGGGTCAAGGAGAGGAACCGCCGAAGAATCCTTTCCGCTGGACGGCTCCAGACGGATGGGGCGAAAAAGATTCGTCGCGCATGCGCCTGATTAATTTGTCATTTGGGCCAAATGGGGAGGGGGAATGCTACTTGACGGCGTTGCCCGGTGAAGCCGGTGGGATTCCTCCAAATGTGAATCGCTGGCGTAGCCAGATGGGATTGGAAGCGCTGACCGACGAGCAGATCGATGCACTTCCAGAAAAACCGCTGCTGAAGGCTCCGGCAAAGTTTGTCGATCTGAAGGGAGATTTTGGCGGAATGAGTTTTCCTGGGGCTCCCCCAGCTGAAAAGAAAAGCGACTACCGGTTGCTCGGGCTCATTCAACAGCAGTCGCCCTTCACGTTCTTTGTGAAAATGACTGGCCCGGCAGACCTCGTTGCTGCCAACGAACAAGCCTTCTACACTTTTTGCGAGTCGATCACGATCGGAGAACACTGAGAAACATGTCCACAGCCCCCGAAGCAGAATCACACCAAGAATCCGAGCCGGTGAAGCCGCCGCTCTTGCCTTCACGCAAAAAGACGTCACCGGGGTGGTGGAAGGTATTTGAGTTCTTCGCATCGTTTGGCTTGGCGACAGTCGTCCTGTTTTTCCTGTTTATCATCACTTGGGTAGGAACGTTAGAGCAGGTAGAGAATGGTCTCCACGTCACTGTCCGGGAATACTTTGAGTCACTGTATGCGGTGTACTGGGTGAATGGAGTCATCCCCATTCCTCTGCCAGGCGGCTACCTTCTCCTCCTGTTACTCTTTCTGAATATCGTGTGTGGTGGGATTATACGCCTGCGCAAAAAACCGCAGACGATCGGTATTCTGATCGCCCACTTGTCGATCGCGTTTCTGATCGTCGCAGGTGCCGTGTCTTTCTACTTCAAAAAGGACGGCAACATGGCGCTCTGGCCGGGCGACTCTTCGAACTTATTCCAGAGTTTTACTAACTGGGTGGTGGAAGTGAAGGAACTGGGCACGGACTCGGACGTATGGATGATCCACGATTCAGATTTCAAGGATCTTGAAGGCAGCAAGTCACGTGTTTTTACCAATGACGCACTGCCTTTTGAACTCAAGCTTTTTGGCTACGTTAGGAATTCCGAGCTGGGAGTCGCTGATGGCGGAAGTTCGGGAGGGCAGCCTGTGGTGGACGGGTTCTACCTTAAGCCGTCCCCCGCAGCCAAAGAGGATGAAATGAATGTCGGCGGTGTTTTGTGTGAAGTTTTAGGGAAGGATGGCAGCAAACTGGGGGAATCTGTGATCACATTTCATCCGAGTGGGAAGGTTTTCACCTTCGAGGCAGACGGGCGTAAATTCGCGGTCGAAATGAATCGGGAACGATGGGAGGTGCCGTTTACCGTGAGGCTCGATAAATTCGTGCATGAGGTTTACCCGAAAACAAACAAGCCGCGCGTGTTCCGCAGCGAGATCACCCGCACCGAAAACGGCATCGATGAGCCTGTGAAGATTTCGATGAATGAGCCGATGCGCTACAAGGGCTACACCTTTTTCCAGGCTTCCTGGGGACCGCAGGGGGCGGGGCCCAACGATCCGAAGTTCTCTCAGTTCGAAGTAGCAAAAAATCCGTCTGACCACTGGCCGCTCTGGTCGTGCATCGCTGCGTTCATTGGTTTGGCCCTTCACTTCAGCATGAGCCTTTGGAAGTTTTCAAAACGATCGGCGAAGAAATCGTCGGCGAAATCAGAAACGGCTGCGGGGGAAGAAACCGTACCGCCAGCTGCATCCCAGCCAGAACCCTGAAAGTTCTCCTTATGAAGTACCGCCACAAATTCCGCAAATCGGTCAGTATCCTGCTGCTGGCGCTTGTCGCAGTCACCGTCGCTCCAGTTTTTGGCCAGGACAATCCTGAAGCTGGGATCGACCCGAATCTGGTAGATCCCAAGATCCTGCCTGCCGAGTGGTCGGAAGAGACGGTGCGAGCGTTTGAGGAACTGGTGGTACAGGACGAGCGTTTGAAACCGATCGCTTCCTACGCTGCAGTGAAGCTGCTCAAATTTCGCGGCATCAAAGGAGTGCATCTCAATCTGACCGACGGAGGCAAACGCGATCTCACGCCTGCAGCCTGGATGCTGGATGCGTTATTCTACCCGGAAGCTGCGTGCCAGTATCCCATTTTTCTCGTAGAGGATCGGGCTGCTCTCGATGTTATCGGCCTTGATCTCCACAAGAAGAAGAGGGAACGGTACAGCTTCAACGAGCTCGCTCCCGCACGTGAAAAACTCAATGAGGCAGCCGGACGTTACGCGAAAATCGACAGCAAAGACCGCAACACTGTTCAGTCGATGGTTGTCGAACTTGCCAACAACATTGCGGACTATGAGTACATAGTGAGGTCACTTGATTTCGCCCGCGAGGGCTTGCCAGTGTATCGGGGAGAAGACAGCGAAGGGGAAATGGAACGCGTCCCAGCGTCGACGTTTTTACGGGAAGAGTTGGTGCCGATGGTTGAGGCGGTGCGTAGCTATGGCACCATCGACAAGATGCCACCACGTCTGGGGGAGGCGGCAAATGAATACCTTGGACTGGCACAAGCCGCGCGAGGATCGATCGATGGCATTCATTTCTTTCCCGGTTACGATCCCAACGGCGAGGAGTGGTACTCGTGCGGTGAGTTGTTATTCTTGACCATGCAGCGGGTTCCCGACGGTGCAGCCGATCCAGAGTTCATCAAGCACCGCGACTGGGCGGCTGATCGCCTGGAGCAAATTGAAAGGCTGGTTGCGGCGAAAGATGACCGCAGTGAATTCCACAAGGAGCTAGTCGCCTTCGCAGCGGCCCGCACTACGGACATGGCTCCGCTTCTCGCCGCAGCAAAAGGGGCGGATAGCAAGGAGTGGCAAAGGCGCCAAGCGCGCCAGTTCACCGTCGCACCCGTGGAAGTCGACTATCACCACGGAAAATATTTTTTCAAAGCATGGGGGATATTCGTAGCGCTGTTGCTTGCGATTGCCGTTACATGGTTGTCTCCTGCGGCCAAGTGGAGTCAGCGTTTGCGTAAGCTGACATTTTTTGCCACCTTTATCCCCCTCGGCTTGATCGTTGTCGGTGTGTCCTACCGGGTCTACATCATGGGGCGGCCCCCGGTTTCTGAACTGTATGAGACGGTGCCCTACATCACATTTGTCGTCATATCCGTCTGCCTGCTGTTGGACAGAACACTTAAACTTCCAGTGATGCTGCCACTGGCGTGCGCACTGGGTGCGCTCGGGCTGTTCGTAGCCGACAAATACGAGACCATTCAGGGGGCCGATACAATGAAGGAACTCACTGCTGTGCTGCGCAGTAATTTCTGGCTTACCACACACGTTCTGGTTGTGCTGGTCGGATACGCTGCTGGGATTCTGGCGGCGGTGATGTCGGGCATTTACGTTGTCAGTCGAGCCTTTGACGTCAGGCGCAAGAAGTCAGAGTTCTTCCGCACGCTGTCTCGTGCTACCTACGGGATCATTTGCTTTGGTCTGCTGTTCTCGCTCGTCGGAACCGTCCTTGGCGGAATTTGGGCCAACTACAGCTGGGGAAGATTCTGGGGCTGGGATCCCAAGGAAAACGGTGCCCTCATGATCGTTCTCTGGTTCCTTATGATCCTCCACGCGCGGGTAGGGGGATTCATCAAAGAATTTGGCATGCACCTCCTGTCAGTGATCGGTGGTGCCGTAGTGGTTTTCTCGTGGTTTCACACCAACCAGCTCGGCGTGGGGCTGCACTCCTATGGATTTACCAGCGGGGTCATGTTTGCCATCAATCTGGCCTACGGAACGCTAGCCGCACTCTTTATCGTTGGCCTGATTACTTCAGTGATCGCCAATCACTACGAGTCCGAGGAAAAGGCGGCCCGCAAGAAAGCGCGTGACCAGCAGTTGCCCGACGGTGCGACCAGTGCAGGAGCGTAGAGTTCCCCTTGAAGGAGGGGGAGTGGAGGCGTGAGGCTGAGCCACCTCAACTAGCCAGCGTGGATGGGGGCTCTGGAAATCTCCAGATATTCACCCAAATTTCATATGGCAGCAGGGGATGCTTCGCCTTTAACGAGAACAATGTTGCTTTGTTCCCGGAGGATCTGTACGATTGATGGCTCAACCCTGCCGGAGCATCCACCCCAAATAGCAAATGCAACAATTTTCCCGAATTCTCCCGAAAAATCGAGCCATCTCCTCAATCTTCGCCATCATGCTTGTCTCTGCCGGTTTGCTGGCGCAAGGATTTTGCCAGGGAGTTCAGATCAACGAGTTTCTTGCGCTAAGTGATGATGGAATTGAAGATTCTGACGGCGATGCCAGTGATTGGATCGAGCTGTTTAATGCAGGGGCTAGCGCAGTGGATCTCGTCGGCTATAGCCTGACGGATGACGTAGCAGAGCCGGGAAAGTGGAAGTTCCCCGAGGGTACGACACTTGGGCCTGGGGGGTATTTGCTTGTCTTTGCGTCTGGTAAGGATCGCGCTGTAGCGGGCGAGGAACTTCATACCAATTTTCGATTGGGCGCCAACGAGGGATATTTGGGATTGTTCGACGCTGCGGGCGCAGTTGTCAGCGCGTTCACCGATCTCGGGGAACAACGTGAAGACGTGTCCTACGGATTGGGAGTCAGTGATGCGACGACTCCGCAAACCTACGTTCCGGATGAAGCGTCTTGCACTTGGCTAGTGCCTAGTGAGGACATCGGGGACGCATGGCAGCAGCCAACCTTCGACGATACTGGATGGACTGCCGCAAAGCTGGGGCTGGGATTCGACTACGACGACATCACCGGAGAGAACGGAAATCTCCAGTCTGCAATGCAAGGCGTAAACGCAAGTGTGTATGTTAGGGTTCCCTTTGAAGTCGAGAATCCTGCGCGCGTGGTCGCTCTTTCCCTGGCGATGAGATTTGAGGATGGTTTCGCAGCTTTTCTCAATGGACACCTGATCGCCTCTGACAACAGTCCTGATCCTCTTGCCTGGGATTCTGAGGCCACCGGATCAAACCCTGACTCACAAGCGGTGATTCCCAGGGAATTTGTCCTGACGACCGGGGACTTTGCTGGTCGTCTAGTTGCTGGAACCAACATCCTCGCTATTCAGGGAATGAACGGAACACGAGGCGGCTCTGATGCATTGGTCTATCCGAATCTAACTGGTGCTATTTCTATGGACGCCACTGCGGCTCCCGGCTATTTTCAAATTCCAACACCGGGCACCGCAAACTCGGCGCGGGTAGATGGTTTTGTTTCGGCCACCGAGGCGACGCCCAAGCGCGGATTCTACGAGCAACCGTTTCAGGTGACAATCGCCAGCCCCACGGAAGGAGCCGCTCTTTACTACACATTGGACAAAACCGAGCCAACTCCAGAAGAGGGAACCCTTTACACAGGGCCGATCACGATAGACAAGACGACAGTGCTCCGCGCTGCTGCACATCGTCCCGGCTTCGTCTCTTCCGCAGTCGAAACACACACTTACGTTTTTCTGGCTGATGTAGTAACACAGTCGAACATGCATTCGTCGGTAACGGAAGACGATGAACTAGGGCCCCAGATGAGAGCCGCTCTAACGGCACTACCCACGATTTCGCTGGTTGCAAGCAACGACCGCGACTTGAAGACTGGACAAAGTGGTGGGGGAGTTCCCAGCGTGGAACAACCTGAAGTGGGGTGTTCGGTCGAGTGGTTGAATCCAGACGGTTCTGAGGGGTTTCATATCAATTGCGGTATCGCCCGCTTCGGCGGTTTCTTCACCACGTTCGACAAAAAGTCGTACCGCCTCTATTTTCGAAAGGAATACGGCGAGGCATCGCTGAAGTATCCTGCGTTCGATGGATTCGAATACGAAATTCCGCCAGTAGATGAATTTGATTCTTTGTCACTGCGGTCAGGATCGCATGACATGAACCAGCGCGGAGCCTACATGTCGAACAGGTACGCGGACGATACACTGCTAGACATGGGGCAACTCGCGCCACACGGACGATTCGTGCACGTCTATCTGAATGGCGAATACTGGGGACAGTATCACCTTCGCGAAAGATGGCATGCGGCGATGTTTGCCAGATACTTTGGAGGCAAGAAGGAGGACTATGAAGCAATTAACGGCGACAACAGCAACGATCAGTTCCTGCCGGGGAATGCCTACGACGGAACTGGCGAACTCTGGCAGCAGGCGCGGGATTTGATTCGGGATGGAGGAAGAGTCGACGACACTTACAATATGGTGCGGACGCACATCGACATTGAGGACTATGTGAGTTTTATGGTCATGTGGGGTTCCGGTGACTCTGAAAGTGAGTTTCGTGCTGCAGGAGGTCTGTCACTGGGACCACCGCCGGAATCACCATTGGGAGTCGGATTCAAATTCTTCCTCAAAGATGCCGATGGATATTTGCGCAATCACAATACCAGCAGAGCCCGCCACAACGGACCACTCAACCTTTTCAGTGCGCTGCGTACGGAGAAGGACCCTGAGTATCTTGTCGAAGTAGGCGATATTTTGCACCGCTATTTCTTCAACGGCGGTCCAATGACTACGGAACAGAATGTAAGCCGCCTGCAAAAACGCATCGATGAGATCAAGGTAAGCTTCATTGGTGAGGCTGCGCGCTGGAGTCGAAGCTCAAATAACATGAGTGGTCGTACTTACGCCTCGTGGAACTCCGAAATGAACCGATACCTTACAGGGCGGGCCAGGGTGCAGGACGGAATGCTTAGAGCCTATCAAAGTGCCGGCATTTATCCAGACCTTCCAGCTCCGGTGTTCAGCCAGCATGGCGGGAATATCCCTGCAAGCGGTGCGGTGGAAGTGGCCGCCGACAGTATCATATACTACACCACCGACGGAACGGATCCGCGAGTTGTCGGAGGCGAGCCAAATCCAGCTGCAGTGATGATCGATGGCCGCGGAACTCTCACTTCGTTCTTCGACCTTGGCGCAACTTGGAAGTACCTGGATGACGGTTCAGACCAGGGGAATGCTTGGACAGCCAGCGACTTCAATGACAGCGCGTGGGCTGAGGGGCCGGCAGAGTTGGGATACGGAGATGGCGACGAGGCGACCGAAGTTGGCTTCGGGCCTTCTGCTTCGCAAAAATTCGCAACAACCTACTTCCGGCGCGCGTTCGAAGCGCAGAATGTCGAGTCTCTTCGCGAGCTAACCCTGGAGATCAAAAGGGACGATGGGGCCGTCGTTTATATGAACGGCACGGAAGTCGTCAGGGACAACATGCCCGATGGAGAGATTACGTCGACGACTCTGGCCAGTGGCACAGCGGATGAGAACACCTTCTTTTCTTTCGCGATTGATCCAACTGTGCTTGTGAACGGCCGGAATGTCATAGCGGTTGAAATCCATCAGCAGAGCAATGGTAACAGCGATATTAGTTTCGACTGCAAGTTGGACGGAATCTATGTGCAGGGCACGCCGCGTGTTCCCCTGACCAGTGCCGCGACAGTGAAGGCTCGAGCGTTCGATGGAACCAACTGGAGCGCCTTGAACGAGGCATTCTTCGCGCCTGCCTCAGCAATTC
>JAGROY010000047.1 GCA_020439995.1 Verrucomicrobiia bacterium | reverse complement strand
GCGGTGTTTGGCGATGTGGTGTTACGTCGCGGGCTTGCGCGGGCGTGGGGGCGGACGAAGTGGACGAGCGCCGTGGCGCGTGAGCATCGGCTGTTATTAATCGGACGTGGTGAGAAAATCTCGGGCGGACAGACGGCCTGGGGAGGGACGGCGAAGTCGAAAGGATGCTTCGGTCGTGAGCGGATCGAGGTGGAGCTGAGGGTGGCGGCCGATTGCCAATGTGGCCAATGTGGCAGGTGCTGTGATGTCGGGTGTGTTACTTTACCGAGGGAGGAGTGTTAGGGAGCCGGACGAAGCGGAGCTACGTGCCTATCTTACTCCTTCATCAGCGTAACCGCGACACCGCCAGCCATTGTCATGGCGAATCCGATGATGCCACTGGCATTGAGGGATTCACCGAGCACGAGCCATGCTAGGACGACTGTGCCCACCGGCCCGACGGTGCTGATAATGGCAAACTTTTGCGCCCCGGCTCTTGCCAGTCCCAAGCCGAGCAGGAACGAGGGCAATGCGGTGCCAAACACTGCCAGAATGGCTCCGTGAGCGAGGATGGGCGTTGATACATCAAGTAGATCTGCGGGAGACCGGGTGAAAACGAAGTGCAGGATCACAAATCCGCAGGAGATGGCAACGACATAGGAGGTGAAGCGAATGCCGCCGATGCTGCGGATCATGTGTCCGCTCATGAGCATGAATGTCGCGTAGGTGACGGCACTGAGGAATACCAGTCCGACACCAAGAACGGTTTCGGAAGGGCTGGCCGTCGCCTTTGCTTCGCCGTGCCAAGCGATCGCGATGCCTGCGTAGGTGAGGAACATTGCTGCTATGACGATTGGCTTGAGTTGTGTCTTCAGGAACAGCATCGAGCCGATCACGACCAGTGTCGGATAGGTGTAGAGCACCATCCGCTCCAGCCCCACAGAGATGTACTGGAGTCCGGCAAAGTTGACGATGGACGACAAGTAGTAGCCGAGGAAGCCAAGCCCAATCAGCTTGCAGAAAGTGCGTGGGTTCATTTTCACGGCCGCCCTTCGCTCGGTGATCCAAATCGCGATCAGGAAGATCGGCAGGGAGATGATCATCCTGACTGCAAGCAAGCTGACAGGATCGGCACCCAGTCGATAGGCGGATTTGACGAAGACGCCTTTTGAACAGAACAACAGAGCGCTTCCCGCCGCCACGATAAACGTGATGGCGGCAGAGATCCGACGCTGGCTCACCTCTCCACGGGGAGGGGGCAGCGCTTGAGTTGAAAGTGCAGGGGCATCGTCTTTCATGACTGGAATGTGGGGAATGGGGTAGGGTGTGAGTCCACAACATTGGATCCAGGCACAAAAAAACCCGCTCCTTGTTGTGGAGCAGGTGTGGTCGAAAGTTCGCTGATAGATGACTGAAACTACATGACCGACACTGCCCCGCGCCGAATAATCCAAAGGCCGAGCCAGAGGATGTTCGAGGTAAGGGCAGTCTTTCGGATGTTCGCCATGAGCTGGAGGGATCGTAAGAGAGAATGTGGGGCTTGCAAGCAGGAAAATAGCCGGGCAATGCGGGTGCACTGCGTTGGGCAAATTCTCACGAACCATCCAAGCGCATCGACGATTCTGAATCTGCTGAGAAAATGAACAGAACCGGTGTCGCGAAAGGCTTGGTGTCGCGGGACGTCAGGATTGCAAACGTTCCGTGTCGGAGTTAAAGAGCTGCAATGAGGGATTTGCATATCAGGGCGTTGTCCATCACGGCTCATCTGGAAGATGGGCCAGCAGGGCAGGCGCAGATGTTTACAGAGTTGTTGTTCTTCCCCGAGGTCACAACGTTCACGAACAAGTTGTCTAAGGCGCAGTCGCTGCAGCGCGATCTGGCGTCGGAGCTGCTCAATGCGATGTCTCCCGAGGAGCTGACACGTCGCCAGGTGCCTGCAGATGGAGTCGAGCCCCTTTCGATCGTGGTCGAGATCGAACCGCTGAAGGCGCACGATGTGGCGTGGGGGCGACCGGTAGCATTCCGCGTGGAAGGTTTACAGTGGCAGCAGCCGGATGCATCGATCGCTTATCTGCCGACGCTGGGAATTGAGGTCGTCGCAGCAGATGCTGGCGCGCTTGGGAAAATGGTTGCCGAGCATGTGCGGTCTGCACTTGTCCGGAATGGTGCGCTGCAATCGCTGTTTCAACTGGCACTGCTGCAACGCACACAACGGCTGGAGATTGAGGGGCTGACGTGGAATGCGCGTCCATTGACACCCGGTGAGCGCTACCTCAAAGAACTCGGTGAAGAGAGCAAAGAGAACGTCTTGAAAGAAGTGGCGGTATGCATGCTGCCCGGCAAAATGCGCCGGGCTTACGAGCGCGAACGCGACGTCGAGTTGCTGGGGAGTTGGTTGCTTGGACGCAGGCCGATGAGTGTTCTGCTGGTGGGGGAAGCTGGAGTGGGGAAGACGGCGGTGATCGAGGAAATGATCCGGACGAACACTGCTTTTGGTGCGAAGGGCAGAGAGATGTGGCGTACCAGTGGCGCACGTATCGTCGCGGGGATGTCCGGTATGGGTGACTGGCAGGAGCGTTGCATGAAGATGATCCGCGAATGCAAAGATCGCAAAGCGCTGCTCAATTTCGGCAATCTTTTTGAGTTGCTGGAGGTCGGGCAAAGTTCTGCCAGCACTGAGAACATTGCGTCGTTCCTGCGGCCGTGGCTGAGCCGCGGAGAGATTCAGGCTGTGTTTGAATGCACGCCGCAGCAGTTGGCCGCGATTGAGCAAAGCGATCCGCGTATGCTTGATGCCGTGCGGCAGTTGAAACTGGAGGAGCCGGAGCCGGCTTCCGTCAGCGCGATCCTGACTCGCGTGGCGAATCAGCGTGCAGATGACTATTGCCAGGAGCGAGATTTCAGTGAGGAAGCGATCCGCCGCGTGGAGTCGCTGCATCGGCGCTTTGCTTCTTACTCGGCGTTTCCAGGACGTGCGCTGCGCTTCATCGAGCGCCTGCGCGAACAACTCGATCCCTCGCCGGGGCAACCGGTGACTGCGGCGGATGCAGATCGTGCCTTTGCTGCAGAGACAGGAATGCCCTCGCTGTTGATCGATGATGAAGAAATGCTCGATCTGACTCGGACAGAAAAGTGGTTCCGCGACCGTGTGATTGGGCAGGAGGGGGCGGTGGAAGTGGCGATTACCGCAGTGGCTGCGATCAAAGCCCGGCTGTCGCGGCCAGGGAAACCACTGGCATCGTTTCTCTTCATCGGGCCGACTGGTGTGGGCAAAACGGAGCTGGCACGGACGCTGGCGGAGTTCTTTTTCAGTGACCGCAACCGTATGATTCGGCTGGACATGAGCGAATTCAGCACGCCGGGCAGTGCTGGACGCCTGGCGAGCAGTAGTCTGGGTGATGCAGAGGGAATCCTGACATCGCAGATGCGGGATCAACCGTTTTCGCTCCTGTTGCTTGATGAATTCGAAAAAGCATCGCCTGAAGTTTACGATCTCTTCCTTCAAGTGCTGGGAGAGGCGCGGCTTACCGACGGTGCGGGCAGAGTCGCCGACTTCAGCAATGCCATCATCGTGATGACCTCGAATCTGGGAGCCCAAACCTACACCGGGGCGCGCTTTGGATTCAATGATGGTTCGGGTGGCGGGACGGTGGCGATTGACCATTTTACTGAAGCGGTAAAAAAGGAACTCCGGCCAGAGTTCTTCAACCGCATCGATCGCATCGTCCCGTTCCTGCCACTGGAGCGCGAGGTGGTGCGCGGCGTGGTAAAGCGGGAGTTGTCCCTGATTGATGCGCGCGATGGATTGCGCAACCGAAATCTAGCGGTAGCTGTCGAAGAGCCCGTGGTGGATCTGTTAGTCGAAGCCGGGTATGATCCCCGCTACGGAGCGCGACCGGTAAAACGTGCAATCGAGCAGCGGCTGCTGCGAAAGCTGGCGGACGAATTGAACGCATCGAAACGCGAGAACGGAATTTTTGCAGCCGATGTCGAAACTGCCAGGAATGGTCAGCGAATCACGTTCAAATTCCATCATGGCAAAGACGAGGTGCGGGCGGACGTAGCACAACGCCGGTTTTTGCTCGAAGAACTTCCCAGGCGTCGTCGCGCGTATCAGAAACTCTTTGCGAGCAGCATGGTCAGCCAGCTGTCAAGTGAGCGGTCGCAACTGCGGCGGAGATTGAAAAATCGAACGCACGTGCAATCGGGGACGGATGCTGGTGACGACTACAAGCGCTCAGCACTTCTCGACAGCCTGCTGGGACGTCTGGAGTCCGAGCGATGCGGTATCCTCGACTGCGAACAAACGATCCTGCTGGAAGAATATGGAGAATCGTCAGGTTCCCGTGCCGATGCCAGAGTTTTGTCAGAGGGCATCTACCGGGAAACGCTGATTGATGTCTATTCTGCCAGCGAACAGGCATCCGCGCAGATCAGTCTGGTATTGCATGCGGACAGTAGCAAAAACCTGCATGCGTTCGTCCGCCTTTACCTCGAAGTGGCTGCGCATTTCGGTTGTCGTAGCCGTGTCGGCATCTTCCATCGTCCGCCCGAGCCGCTGCCTGACGACGATGAGCTGGTGGACGCCAAATGGGGAACCATGCGGCCGGAAGTACTGCCAGTGGATGAGGCTCTCGATTCGATTCGCAGCAAGGGCACAGTGGCGGTGGCTGTCGAGATTGCCGATGATCACGCCTTCCTCCGATTTCGCAGTGAAGAGGGGGCGCACGTTTTTGTCGACAGTGAGGACAACAGCAGCCGTGCACAGATCCGGGCAGTCGATGCGGTGCTTGAAAAATGCTGGTGTGATATTGCGTCGATCGTAAATCCCGATTTGAATGCGCTTGCAGTTCGGCGGCAATTTGATGAGGGCAAGGGATCGGTCAAAGATTCGGCCCTTGAGCGGAAGCAGCAAGGCGTGGCCACGCCGGAGTTGGTTGCGGAACTGATCAATGAAAACCTTTACCGGGAGGCAGAGAGTCAGCTGTGAGTTTTACCATTACGATTCCAATTTACTCTGAGCGGGTGGAGTCACCGGAGCGTGCGCCGGTTTATGTGGTTTGGCCTTTGTTTGCTGCGGATGCTGTCGCGCACAATGCCCGCGAGGACCGCGCGCTGAGCAGTCTTCAGCGTGAACTGCAGAATGCTCTGAATGCAAAGGCGAAGGGGCTCGACCACCGTGATATCGCGCAGTTGAGTTTCTGTCCGCCGCTGACATCCCGCCGGGTGCCGTTGAACTTGAGTCTGCGCAAACGAACCATTCGAGGCGATTTTTTCCTGGTGAGTTTCCCGGCATTGGAACGTCGCATTGTGATCTGTCCGCGTATTCCCGGTCTCAGCTTTGAGTTGCTGCGCGGTCAGGATCTTTCCACGCGGGCGACGGAAGTGATCACTGCGCATTTCAGGGAACTGGAGAAGGACGGGGCGGAGATTTCTCCGCAATCGTTCCTCGCGCACCGGCATGTCCGGGTCACGGAAATGGAGTTGACGGTGCGGGTGAACCAGCGGTTTGTGCTGCCAACAGATCGTCAGATGGCGATGCTTGGTGAATCGCAGAAGATGTCTGGCGCGGAAGAACTGGGGCGCACCAGCCGCTGTCTGAATCGACTTTATCCGAATGACTTGCAGCGCGCGATTCTGCGGGAGCCAGTGCTCGATGAGCTGGCCCGTCACTTTAAGAAAAGGAGAGGCAATTCGCAGATTCCAAAGCCACTGGTGCTCGTTGGGCCGAGCCAGACTGGCAAGACAGCGATCGTCCACGAATACCTCCGCCGCCTGCTGGAGGAGGAAAGCGGATCCCGCCGTGAGCACTGGCACTTGAATCCGCAGCGCCTGATATCGGGGATGTCGTTCGTCGGGCAATGGGAGGAGCGCGTGCTGGCAATCCTCAAAGAAGCCGAAACACGCGGACATGTGCTGTTTTTTGATGACTTGTTAGGGTTGTTCCAGGAAGGCAAGAGCCGCGATTCCGATCTAACCATTGGCCACGTCATCAAGGGATTTCTCGAAGATGGACGTGTTCAGATGCTGGCGGAAGCCACGCCGGAAGCCTGGAGAAAGCTGCGGGAAGTGGATCGCGGATTCGCGGATTACTTTCGCGTCATTCACGTGCGCGAGCTTGCGGATTCTGACACGCTGCGTATCCTCATTCGCAGCATGCAGGAACTGGAGAGCGAATATACGTGCCAAATAGCACCGCCGGTATTGCCGCTCATCCTCCAGCTGCAGCGCCGCTTCGTGCGCACCCGGTCGTTCCCTGGAAAAGCGGTCGACATGCTGCGGCAGCTGGCTGCATCACACGCTGACCGCACCATTCGGACGTCCGATGTTTACGCGCACTTCGAAGACAAAACCGGCATTCGGCAGCAGTTTCTATCGACCGCGAACGTGTTCGAACCCAGCGCCGTGAGGAGCTTCTTTCAAAGCCGAATCGTCGGGCAGGAAGCTGCGGTGGATGCCATGGTCGACGCGGTGGCCAGCTGCGTTGCACAAGTGAATGATGCCACTCGACCGTTGGCATCACTGTTGTTTCTGGGGCCAACTGGAGTGGGCAAAACTGAGTGCGCCAAAGCGCTGGCGGAATACTTCTTCGGTGACGCGAAGCGGCTGATCCGGTTCGACATGAATGAATTTGTCGCTGGTGATGCCGTGGCCAGGCTGGTCGGAACGTTTTCGCGACCGCGTGGATTGCTTACATCAGCAGTGCGCCGGCAGCCCTACGCGGTCATTTTGCTCGACGAGATTGAGAAGGCGGATCCGGCTGTGTTTGATCTGCTTCTGCAAGTGCTGGGTGATGGCCGGTTGACCGATGCCGTCGGGCAGACTGCTGACTTCTGCAATTGCATTGTCGTGCTGACATCGAACCTGGGGGCCCGCTCTGCCCGCCAGAAACTTGGCTTCGGAGCATCGTCGATGGATGATGGCTCCATCTATACCGAGGCAGCACAGAAGTTCTTCCGCCCTGAGTTGTTCAACCGCCTGGACCGTGTGATCGCCTTTCATTCGCTGCGAAAGGAACACCTGCACGGTATGGTGGAAGTGTTAGTGAACCGGGCGCTTGGACGGCAAGGCATCGCTTCACGGCGGTTGAACCTTGAGCAGTCGTCGGAGCTGCCGGCAGCGCTGGTGACGCTTGGCTTTGATCCGGAGTTCGGTGCCCGGCCGCTGCGCCGCGCGATCGAGACCCACCTCATCGAACCGCTCGCGATTCAAATGGGTGATCTGCCCGCGAATGAACCGGCAACCGTACGACTGTCTGTCGATGAGCAGGGTGCGCTTTCGTTTTCGACCAGTCGCTTCGTCGAAGCACCCCGGGTGTCGAATCGATTGCGGGTTCCGAATCCTGATATTGCCAGAGAGATGGCGGACCAGTGCAACGCATTCATTCGCCGTGCTGATGCCCAGTTGGAAGCATGGCTCGACGATGTCGGCGGAGACTCACTCACTGAGGGCCACTTGCACTACTACCGGATGCGGGAGGAAATGATTCATCTGCGAAAAGTTCGCGATGCACTGGTGGCGACGGCAGAACAGGCGGCGAATCTTCGGCGCAATACGCGCGCTGCTTCGCCGAGCCGGTTTGGCAAGTTCACCACTCGGCTAGAGCTTCCGCAGGAACTCGAGGGGACGGTGCTGACGTCCTTTTATCAGCATCAGGAGCCTGGTGCGTATCTGAAGCAACTGGCACAGGATGCCGTGCTGGTGCCTGAACTCGCCTACCAGGCCGGGGAGATGGTTCATCGGGCCAGTCGGATTGAGTTTCTGATGGCCCCACAATGCCAACGCATGGATCGCGTATTTGTGCGGCTCTACGATACCAGCAATTCTATGAATCAAGCAGGCCAGCCGGATCTGGTCACCGTCACCTATCCGGTCTGGCACATGTTCCACGCATATCAAATGGGTTATCTCCGGTGGTTCTCCAGTGCACCGAATGTGGAAGGGACGCTGATGATTCGCAATGCGAAGTCAGGCAACATTGACCGACACGGAATCGATTCTGATCATCTGAAGCGGGAGGTCGAATGGTTTGACAAAAGCCTGATTTACGGAGAGGGCCCGGCGCTGGCGGCCCAGTTGGAGTTTGAGCGGGGCGTTCAACTTTTCTGTGATGAGTCGGGCACCATCGTGCATTGCGGAATTGAGGTCTTTCCGCTGAGGGACGCTGAATCGCCTGAAGAAGCATTCGAGCGTATCTCCGCATTGCCAAGGCAACCCCTCGCGTGCGAGATCCCGATCACCAGATTGCACCACACCAACGGATTTCTCCTCGACCTGCAGACCGGTTCGATCACACACGATGCGAACCTGCCGCTGTGGCAATTGATCAACCCGCTGTTCCCGCTGGCACAGGAATTCACCGCATACCGGAGGGAATAAAATCATGGCAACTGTCTACCGCTTTCCTATCTGCGTCTGGAAAAACGCTGATGCAAATTTCACCGCGCGAATCCTCGATGACGAGTATCCAAGCGGGATCGCCACAGGCCCCACTGCCAAAGATGCGATCGAGCAGCTGCGCGACTTCATGCTTGCGGTAAACAAGCACCAGTCGTGGTACATTGACGAGCCCGGTTTCCTCGATCCAGAGCTGCGCGTTATCAAGTTTCCGGTGCTTCCAGAGTATCGCATGCGCAACCGCACGCACACGTGCCGCGAGAGCATCCGCTTCCGCATGCCGTGCATCATCGGGCGGCGCGCGACGGGTGCTTTGTCGGCGGTGTTGCCCACGCTGGGTATCTACTTCGATTACCAGAGCGGTGACAGCTTCGAAAAGCTGGCGGTGCACTTTGCGCAGGGACATCTCGCCGGGTTGACGCCGCGTCAGCTGTCGCGGTTCCTGGCACCGCGTGATGTGGGCATCGATCAGCTGCAGATTACGCTCCGCGATATGGCGGACACGGATGATGATTCCCGCAAGCTGCGGCCATTGTGCGATGTGGCGGATCATCTGGGCGTGCGCGAATTCCGTCGCGTCAGCCGGACATGGGAGCGCGAGCGGGAGGTTGCGGATTTATCGCAGATTCTTGCGCAGGAGAATGCCAGCGTTTGCCTGGTGGGCGATTCAGGTTGCGGAAAAACTTCGGTTCTGGTCGAGGCCTCACGCCGGGTTGAGCGAGCGATTGCGACGGCCAGGCGAGGGAAGCGGCAGGCAGTTTTCTGGCAGACCAGCGGCGGGCGTCTCGTCAGCGGCATGCGCTATCTTGGCCAATGGCAGGAGCGCATGGAGGAGGTCATCCAGAATCTCGCCAGCGTCGGCGGTGTCCTGTGCATTGACAACCTGATGGAGCTGGTGCGGCTCGGTGGCGAAGCTCCGGAGTCGAGCCTGGCTGCGTTCCTTATTCCCTATCTTCGCCATGGCGAATTGAGAGTTGTGGTCGAGGCCACACCTGCAGAGTTCGATGCATGCGACCGCCTGCTGCCGGCGTTGATGGATCAGTTCCAGACGATGCGTCTCGAGCCGTTCTCGCCTGCAGCTTCCGCGAGGATTGTGCAACGTGCCGCCGAATTCTTCAACCAGAACGAGAGCACCACCTTCGGCCCCGGCGCGGCGATGCGGGTGCACGAGCTTTTCAAGCAGTTCCAGCCCTACGTCGCCTTCCCTGGTAAGGTGATCGACTTCATGGGCAACACCGTCGACTCAGCACTGGATGCCGGCGACGATAGCGCGGTGGACATCGCTCGCGTGGAATCAGAATTTGGCAAGATGAGCGGACTCCCAGATTTTTTGATCGATGGCAGTGAGCCGTTGTCATTCGCAGCGATCGTGGAGCAATTTTCGATACGGCTGATTGGGCAACCCAAGGCGGTCGAATGTGCATGCCGGTTCGTTGCGAAGTTTGCAGCGGGGCTGAACGACCCGGCGCGCCCGCTGGGAGTGCTGTTGTTTTGCGGTCCGACCGGCGTCGGCAAAACACAGCTTGTGCGCCTGTTAGGAGATTTCCTGTTTCCGGGAAGACCCGAGAAGGAGCGGCTCATCCGGCTGGACATGAGCGAATACGCCGGGCACGATGCGCCGTTCCGGTTGCTTGGCTCAACTTCTGGAGGCGGCAAGCCATCCGATTTCATCCGCCGCGTTCGCGCCAATCCGTTTTCTATCGTGCTGCTCGACGAGATAGAGAAAGCATCGGACGAAGTGTTCGATGTGTTTCTGAACGTGTTCGAAGAGGGGCGTTTGATGGATCCACTGGGCCGCACCACAGCATTTAACAGTTCGCTCATCATATTGACATCCAATCTCGGTTCCGGTGCCTCCGGTTCCATAGGGTTCGACAAGTCCAGCGCTTCCACCCGGGCGCGTACAGATCCCTCCGCTGTGCTCAAGTTTTTCCGTCCCGAGTTCTTTAACAGGCTCGACCAGGTCGTCTACTTCGACCCGCTAGAGCGCACTTCCATCCACGAAATTACCAGAAAAGAACTGCAGGACATCGCCCGCCGCGAAGGCCTTTCTGAACGCCGACTCAAGCTGACATTCGATGAGCCAGTCGTGGCACAACTCAGTGAACAGGGATTTGATCCCGTCTACGGGGCCCGCCCGCTCCAGCGTGCCATCGAACGAGCAGTGGCTGCTCCGCTCTCAAGGTTACTGATCGAGAGCCCCCAGCTCAGAGACCGATGTATCAGGTGTCAGCTCGGGCGGGATGGAAATATTGGCTTGATCGTGGAGCCATGAGTGCGGATAGGACTGACCAATAAAAGAAGTGCGCGACAAATGCGGGGGGATCTGCGAAGCATGGATCTCTCCCCCCTCGACGCACCATTCTCACCCGCTGTTATGGCCCGAACAAAACAAAAACCAACTCAAGCACAGCTGCAAGCCTCGTTCGAATTTCCGGACACTGCTGCTGCGGACCGGCTGCACCTGGGATTGAAAGAATTCTCTGAGTTCGGCAAGCCGACGCAGATTCTGGGGCGCATCCTTGAGGATGGATCGAGGCTTCCCGTCTATGTGAACGAATTCTGGACGGCGAAGCAGCGGGCGGCGCACCGGCTGCACGAAGTTTCCTATCGGGCGTGTTTCAAGCCACAGTTGCCCAGGTTTTTCATTTCGCGACTGACTGAGCCCGGTGACATCGTGTACGATCCATTCATGGGGAGGGGGACGACGCTGTTGGAAGCCGGACTGCTCGGGCGCATTCCGGCTGGTTGCGATATCAATCCCCTGAGCACCCGGCTTGTCGAGCCAAGATTTTCGCCACCCACCCGGCAGGAGATCGCCGAACGCCTCGGGACGATTGACTTGTTCAAGAAAATTGCCGCTCCTGATGAGCTGCTGGTTTTTTATCACCCAAAGACGCTGCAGCAGATCGCCAACCTGCGAGCATACTTTCAAGAGCGGCTGGATGCTGGAAAACTTGATGCTGTGGATGGCTGGATCAGGATGGTGGCAACCAACCGGTTGACGGGACATTCCGCAGGCTTTTTTTCTGTCTACTCGCTGCCGCCTAACCAGGCAGTCTCGGTCAAGTCGCAGACACGCATCAACGAACGGCGGTCCCAGGTGCCGCCTGAACGTGACGTAGCGACGATCATTCTCAAAAAATCCAAATCGCTTCTGTCCACGCTGGAGACCGACGAGCGATCCGTGCTGTCGGCAGCAGCCAGTCAGGCGCAGTTCTTCACGGCATCGTGCGATTCCACCCCGGCGCTTCGCTCTGACTCTGTTTCACTGGTTGTCACATCGCCGCCGTTCCTCGATGTCGTCGACTACGAAACCGACAATTGGCTGCGCTGCTGGTTCAATCACATTGATCCCAAAACGGTGGGCATCTGGCAGCTGAAGAAACCGGCAGACTGGAGCGATCGGATGACAGGCGTGTTCCACGAGCTGCGTCGCGTCCTCAAACCTGGCGGGCACATCGCCTTCGAGGTGGGAGAAGTCCTGAGCGGCAAGGTGCAACTCGAAGATCTGGTGGTACCTGCAGGCGTCGCCGCCGGACTCACGCCGATATTGATCCTGATCAACGATCAGATTTTCACCAAAACCTCCAATTGCTGGGGCGTGGACAATCTTTCCAAAGGAACGAATACCAACCGCATCGTCCTGTTCCGGAAAGATTGATGCTCTGGGATGCCCTGAAAAAACTTCGTTGCGGCAGGAGCCGGGATTGGATAATGCTTATGCATGAAGTTTCTCAAGTGGCTCGTTGTAGCTCTCGTCGTCATCATCGCTCTCCTGTTTGCGGTGAGTTTTGTCTTGCCGTCCAGAGTGCACGTCGAGCGCTCAATGAGCATGGCGGCACCGCCGGAAAAGGTTTTCGCCCAGGTGGGGGATCTGAAGAAATGGCCGGCCTGGTCACCTTGGAATCTGAGGGATCCAGAGATGAAGGTGCAATATGAAGGGCCTGCGCAGGGAGCCGGGCAGAAATCGCTCTGGCAAAGCAAATCGCAGGGCGACGGCTCTCAATTAATTACGGCGATCACTCCCAACAGTGCGCTGGAGACGCAGCTGGATTTTGGTGATCAAGGGACGGCAACTTCGTTCTGGAAGTTCAGTAAGGAAGGGGAGGGGACGCGAGTGACCTGGGGTATGGATGTGGTGCTGGACTCGCCGCTACAGCGGCTTTTCGGCGTCGTGATGGAGGGGATGATCGGGCCTGACTATGAGGAAGGGCTGGCGAACTTAAAATCGATCGTCGAGGCAAAACCTTGAGCGCTGAACTCATCCGTAGCTTTCTGCTCGACGGGCAGGTGATCCCAGCATGCCCTCTCGCATTGCACAGCGATGGTGCGTGGTCCGAGCAGCATCAGCGTGCTCTGGTGCGCTATTATTTTGCCTCAAAGGCTGGCGGGCTGGCAGTGGGAGTTCATTCCACCCAGTTTGAGATTCGCGATCCGGCGCACGGGCTTTATGAGCCGATTCTGTCGCTGGTGGCTGAAGAGATCGATCGCCTGTCTGATGCAAGTGATCATGTGATGGTCAAAATCGCCGGGATTTGTGGTGACACCGGGCAGGCGCTTGCGGAGGCGGAAACGGCGCTGGGGCTGAACTACCATGCCGGACTGCTGAGCATGACCGCAGTGAGCAACCGGTCCGACGAGGAAGTGCTGGAGCACTGCAGGGCAGTGGCAGAGGCGATCCCCATCGTCGGATTCTACCTGCAACCAGCTGTGGGCGGGCGCGTTTTTCCCTATGCCTTCTGGCGCGCCTTTGCGGAGATCCCGAATGTGGTGGCGATCAAGATGGCACCGTTCAATCGCTATCAGACTTGGGATGTCGTGCGGGCAGTCATTGATGCGGGCAGGGAGGACATCGCCTTGTATACCGGAAATGATGACAACATTGTCGCGGATTTGATTACACCGTTTTCGTACCGCGGGCCGAATGGCCAGGTGACCAGGCGCATCGTAGGTGGATTGTTAGGGCAGTGGGGTGTGTGGACCAGCCGGGCGGTTCAGGTGCTGGAGAGAATCAAAAGGGAGGGCGACGCTCCCTGTGTCGACCGTGCATGGTTGGACTACAATGTGAACCTTACGGATGCCAATGCGGCGATCTTTGACGCTGCGAATGGCTTTGCCGGCTGCATCCCCGGGATCATGGAAGTGCTGCGCCGCCAGCGCCTGTTACCGTCCATTCGCTGTCTCAATCCGGCAGAGACTCTCTCCCCGGGACAGGCCGGGGAAATTGACCGGGTGATCAGAGCTTATCCGAATCTACACGACAATCGATTCGTGGAAGAGAACATCGACGCCTGGCTGGCTTAATAGGCTGCTTTCAGCGTGGCGGTCATGTTCGACAGCGTAGTGCCCAGGCTGGAGAACGTGGGTTGCACGGCATAGTCGGTGGTTGGTAGATCAGAAAGATCAGGCTGTGATGATGGCGATGCATTGGATCCCAGCACCGCATCAATGACGGTGCTCGGACTGGGGGAGATATTGCCAGAGCCGTAGATGTATTCTCCAGGATCGATACCGATGAAAAATACATGGGTTCCATTGGCGCGCATCTGCGATACCTGATTCGCCATTTTTACGGTATTCCCCTGAGTACCATCACCGATGATGACCGCTAGATCCAGTTCGGTGTTCTTTGCCGCCAACTCTAATGCACTGGCCCAGAAGTCGGATTGGATGGAAACGCGTCCTGTTCGGAACCCTGATACCCAGGTGTCGTATGCTGGTTTCGTGGCAGGGGTGATTTCCCCTTCCGCAATGTGGTCACTGCGAGTGTCGTAGTCGGTCGGGCCCATTCCGATGACGGAGATCAGGTTTCCGCTGTTTTGCTCGTCGGTGAAAAACTGTGCCAGTCCCGCTCGAATTTCGGCGGCTTCAGTGGCATCGATCGAGCCTGACTCGTCTACCAGAAGTGCTATTTTGAGATCGCCGTACGCCGTTTTACTGATTTCAGAAGTTACAGGGCTGGTGGTGAACCACTGTTCGACGCCGCTGGGAGCGTACACCCTCGCTTTGATCTCCTTGCTCTTGACGGAGGCAACTGAGAAGGGGCCAGTATAGAGTGTTCCCGAGGTCGGAACTCCATTCAAATCGCCAGGAGCAGTGCCGGTGAGCGTGTAGTAGATCCGCGCTCCGACTGGAGTGTCGCCAAAGTCCGTCACGGGTTCAATGGTAACGCTGGTGGCGCCGATGGTGATCAAGGGGGCGCGTAGAGCGATAGGATCGATCGAAAGAGCTTTTACTACGACAGGTGAGTCGGTTACGAGACTGGTATTGAAGCTTGTCGCCACTGCCTGAATGGGAAGCGTCGTTGCGCTTCCCCACTGGGGCAGTGAGTAGTCAATCGCCACGCCGGGAAATCCACCGGAGAAAGGCGGTGCGGTGAACTTTGCTCCAGAGGTGGCAGGATCGGAGCCATCGTAGGTCCATGCGATCGTAAAGATTGAGTCGTTCTGGAATTCCAGTGGGATGTCTCCAGCGTTGTTGAGCGAGACTGAGCCTGGACTCGCAGGAGCGGGGCCGGGCGACGAACCGGGAATCATGGCCCCGCCTACTTCTCCATAGTTTACGGCGAGCTTGGGAACGGCGAAATTGATATCGAGGCTAACGGGAGTGGTTTCGTAGAGGTGGCTGTCAGTGGTGCTGTCGATCCAGTAGTCGGGGTCGATCGATTTTGTGTAGGCGGCCACCGTAGTTCCGGGAACCACTGAAACCATGCCGCTCGGACAGTAGTCAAAAAGTCCACCATTCAATGATACGACGAGCTGAGAAACGCCTGGTGGGTTTGGATTTGTTAGATTGATAGTGAGGCTGTAATCGACAAGTGGATAGGAACCGCCGAGCAGCGAGAATGTGGGCGGCTGAAGGAAAACCCCTCCCACAGGCACTGGGGCGGCTGCTGGTGTTACTGTGGCGGTTGGTAACGTGGTGAATGTCTGGCGAGGCGGCAAGGTCTGTTCATCATAGTCCCAGACCCAGTTGTCCTCAGTGGCATGCTTTAATTTAATATCGCGCACTTCCTCGACAGTGGCTGAAGGATTCCCGGTGAGAACGAATTTTTTAACCCCAAGGCCGGAATTTTTTATCTGGAACTTCAACAGGGAGGCATCCCAGATTGCCCGTGGCTCGGCAGTCGATGCCTCTGCCGTGGTTTGCATCACAGCTGAGAGCCGCGGATCGATGAATGCCCCTTTGAGACCGACGACTTGTTCCTGCTGAGCGCTGGCAGCCTTGGTCTTCAGCTTGGCGATGATCTGCTCGATATCAGTGATTGAAGCCAGGCTACCGCCGTTCGTTAGATACGCGGACACCGCGCGATTGAGTGTTGAAACGTCGGACTCTAATTTCCGGGCTTCGACCGCCTTCCGGTAGCCCGAAAACGACGCAAATCCGATCGCAGCAATCATGGCGATGACTGCTACGGCGATCACCAACTCGACCAGGGAGAAGCCCTTTTTCAGTCGGTCGCATGCTTTATCTACTATAAAATCCACAATTAAACAAATTTACCACATGTAAAACGGAATTCTAGTGAATTGTATTTAAATGCTGCCCGATACGCGGACTTTGTTTCCCTCGGGTGTGGCGTTGCTATGGATTGTGAAAGTTCGTTGGAAGGGCCCCTGCTTGTCGCTTGGAACCTTTACCAGCACCTGAATATCCGCAGACTGCCCTTCGTGAATGGGGGTCTTGGGCACGGCAACGAGTTGGCAGTCTTTCCCAAATTGCACCCAGCGGACCTCAAGAGGACTTTGACCACCATTGGATACGGGAATCGAAATCGGTATTTCCATTCCTGGGGAAACCTGGCCAATTTTGATCTCGGGAGTTTCAAGTTTAACGGTTGGAGGCTTGAGGTCGGTTGCGTTGCGGTTAGTGAGATCTGGAATCGCCAGATTCAGATTCCTTTGGATCATCTGTGCGTATTCTTGGATGTCGGACACGCCGGTGACCACCTGCGAACGGACGATAATGTGGGGAAGTTTCGGGGCTGCGGAATCGTTGCTAGCCGCATTCTGAACCTCCCTCGCTACTGCGAGGCGCTGTGCGATGTCATTTCCGCTGCTCTCCAGGGCGGCGCGAATACTACTGGCAGGTATCCGCTTCTGGATCTCCTGGATGATGCGGGCATTGGTGAGTTCCCCTACGTTTTCGGTATTGTAGATAAGCTCTGACAGTGCCACAAATTCTTGCTTGCTGGCTTCGCGGAGTTCGAGCATGGAGCGGTGGATGAGCCCGGACTCGGGAGAGGAGGTTCCGGGAAGTTCGATGACCGCCAACTGCTTCCCGTAGGCACGCTGGAGGTCTACGAGCTGGCGATGCGCTGCCCGACAGTCTTCTGAAAGGTAGTCCATGACCGCTACGATGAAGTTATCCGCATCTGTCGACCCGATCACGGGATAGTGCTCAGGATTGATCGTGAACCGTCCATACAGAGACACAAGTTTTGCAGTCCCGAAGTCCACACGAGTGACGTCGGGCAGCACTTTATCAGGATTAAGCTCTACCGTGACCGCCAGGGGTTTGTCTGACTGAAGCGACTGAACGATGGACAATGCGGTGACGATTCCCAGTGCGGCACAAATACTTTCGGGTGAAGGTGAATAATCGATCGTTCTGCCACCGGGGGTAAGAGTGGCTGCCAGCAGAATCGCAGAGCCTCCCACCGCAAGACCGTGGACGATGCCGCACCCGCCACAGAGGCCGCCAGTGAAGAAGTGTTGAACGACGGTAAAGTAGATGGCAACCATGGCGGTGACCAGCGCGAGAATCTGTGCAAGGGCCAGTGCCTTGCAGGGCCGACTGAGGGCGGTGCCTGACAATAGGAACAGGGTACCGTAGAGGGCTGCTCCCAGATAGCCGACGGGAACATTGAATACATGAGCCCAGCGCGTGCTGAGGAACTCTGCCGGGGCAGGGCTAAGCGCGGGCAGTAGACCGCTGGCCATCGCTCCGAGATAGATGGCCACGATCGTGGCGACGCCTAGAAACAACCTTGCTACTGCGAGAAGGCTGCGCGACTTCATATTCTGTTGCTCGATTTTGTTCATTGTGTGGGAGCCGGAATCACCCAGCGATCGATGGCGTTTTGCATATCGAGGAACATGCCGCGTCCTTTCAATAGAACCGGTGCGGTGTTCTGATCTTCGAGGTTCGGTGTGCTGAGCTTGGTCCAATGGTTGCGCATGCCCAGCCCCAGTGAAGTCAGGTCGCCCTGGAGCAGGTAGTAGCCGGTATAGCCTTCAACGCCGAAGTTTTCGCTCCGGTCGGCGCTCCAGAGCTGGATCTTGTCCGCTTTGCCGACGCTTAGGTTCCCGTGGAATCCGTTGGCGGTTGTCATGCCCAGATCGGAAACAGTTGTCTGTATGTCTGGACTTACGCCAACCTGATCGGGCGCGGCGTGTCGATCTGTCGGCCATGGATTTCCCACAAAGTTCCAGCCAGCCTGCAATTTCTGCACGAATGGGTTGGCTCTCACGGCACCCACCTGGAGCAGGGATACGGAGCCGCTCTGTGGCTCCACATAGAAGGCCTCTGCAGGGTGGATGATCCGACTGCTTCCGATGTCCGCGTAGGTGACAGTCCTCCGCTCAACCCAGCGGTGAACGCCGTCATGCACGCTGCCATCATACATCCACGTGATGTCGAAGCTGTTGATTCCATTGAAGAACAGGATTCGATCAGCGGAGGTGTGGGAGTTTGTTGCCGCAAACGCATCCGCAGGGCACAATTCGGATAGTGTCCGGTGTTCTCTCAGTGCGATGGTGTCGCTGGCAAGCACTGGCAGGTTTTCCAGCGAGCTGGTGCTGGCACGGGCCTCGCCGCCCGTGGAACTTACGTAGACCGTTTTGCCATTCCCGGCACGGGTGGCCGCTTCGTCGATTTCGAGGCGGTGGCCAACGTGGTCGCCCGCGATTACTTCCAGGTAATACTGCTTCGATGTACTGAGAATCGCACCCAGGTTTCCTGTGCCGATAGAGCCGCTTACGTCGATCGTGTTGCCTTTGCCATTGAATGAAGTGACCACGCCGGTAAAGAGATCCGCCTTCACGAACGGATCACTGCCCGTTTCGTGCTGTGCCCGGAACACCTGTTCAAGCCAGCCGAAAGTCTGCGTGAAGCTTGTGTTCCCTGACAGAGATCCTGAACCATCGATGCGTAGCCGGACGTAGCCTTCGCCATTGTTTAGTTTTCCGGCTCCGAGCGGCAAATCAATGTCCTCGAGGTCGACAAACTTTACCGTCTCAGTGCCGTCTCCATTGTCGGTAATTGCGACGTGACTGTCCCCGAAGAAATTCGTGACATCGAACCATGCCGTGGCATCACTGCCATCGCCCACCAGTGTATCCCTTGCTTCAAGCGTGTAGCTGACGTCGCTGTTGCCGCCGAAATTACGGACAAACACTGCGTTGAGTTTGCCTGTGGCGCTGTTCTTTTCGATGAAGAAAGGCGCACGGATTTGAATGCCTGAACCCGGATCGGTGTGCAGCGCATACTCTATCAGGTTGTTATAGAGATCGGCGTCGGCATTGGCCATCGGTCCGTCCTGCGTGCCTGGTGCGCTGGTATGGCCGAGTGCATGGTCGTGGGTTTGCTGCCAGATCGTGAATGTATTCGTGCTGGTGACGATGATGAATCCAAAATCGTAGCTGGCGCTGACGTGCTCATTGGTCACTGGGTTTACCGCAACATGGTTGCTTCCGCGAACGGGGATCGCCGTGACGCCGCTGTGTGCATCGCTGTCATCCAGATCGGTGGCGCGGTCTACCACGGTCGGCACCATACCTTCGGGTGTTGCGACGCTGATGCGGTAGCTCACTCCGGCTTTGCCGCCAGTGTGGTCTTCATCGGCGAGCAAATTTGAGAAGCCGTAGTGGCCCTGATCATCGCTCACGGTCTTCAAGAGAACTTTGCTGCCTCCTGCGAAATCGACTTCCAGTGTTACTTGCACTCCGCTTTTGCCTGGTTCTCCGCTGTCCTGCTGCCCGTCACGATCGGTATCAAACCAGATCCGGTTTCCGAGTGTGGCTAGATCGCGATAGTAGCCGAAGGCAGTGCCAATATTGGTTGGCGCTGCTGCAGACAGACTGAAGCTGCCCGGCAAGGTCTGACTGTTGCCGGGTGTATTCTCCATTCCCGTTGTGTGCCAATGACCGCCCAGCACGCCGTCTATGTCGGTGATGTCAACAAGGTAGTCGCTTCCGCCACTGACGGTGCTCGCATTCACTACCGGCAACCCCTTGAAGAGGAACTGGCCGAACAGCCCGCTGGTAGTCGTCGCAATCCGTGGATCACCCGGGTTGATCGCACCATTGCCGTCGAGGTCGCGGTAGAGAGCGACCGAAATTCCCTTCAGACGGGTGTCGCCTGCTGGCGTGCTGAAGACGCCATCGGCATCGCGATCCAGCCAGACCAGGCTGCTGATCGTGCCCTGAGTTGCCTCACTGCGGTAGCCAAAGTTTTGGCCGAGGTCTACGGGGCGAATACTGGTGAGCGCGATGGCGGGCAATGTGTCCCCGCTGCTGCCGCTGGTGGCAGTGCCCGTGTTCTTCATTCCCTGAAGGACTCCGCCCCCAGCGAAGTTTTCGTCGGCGACGCGCACGCGGTAGGTTGCCAGAGGAAGGCCGGCGAAGAGGTAGGTGCCATTCTCATCGGTCGTAGCTACCGCAATCCGGTTACCGCTGTTGTTTAAAAGTTCGACAATGACCGATTCCAAACCCGCTGCTTCATCGGTATCGTTTTCGCCGTCGGCGTCCAGCCATAGACGGCTGCCGATAGCTCCAAGTCTGACGGCTTTCGGGTAGGTGAAGTCCTGGTCAACATCGATCGGATGTGCTGCGGAAAGCGCGACGCGGCTGGTGCTGTTGTTGCCACCATCGGATCCGTCGTGACTGCTGATGCGGCTGACATAGTGGGGCAGGGTGGATGTGTCGATTGCCACTGAGTAGTCCGCGTCACCATCGCCGCCGCCGTCGTTGAGCGGCAGGCCGATAAATGCGTAGCGGCCATCAGCGCCTGTAGTGGTGCGGGCGACTTCCACATTCGCTCCGTTCTTGAGTGCCACCGTTACACCTGCCAGGCCGTCTTCGAACCCGACGTAGTCACCGATGTATCCAAGTTCCACTGCGAGCCTGACCGGGGCATAGCTGAAGTCCTGATCAAGCACATGTGGTTTGGCGACGGTGGGTGTGGCGTCGCTTACGTTGTTCCCTGCGATCGATTCGCCGGAGAGTGTTTCTTCGTAAGTGCTTGCCGGGATGACAAAGTCGGGCAGGCTGTTGACATCAACTTCCACAAAATAGGTCGCACCCAGGGGCAGCCGATCGAAAAGATAGTTGCCGCGGCTGTCAGTGTATTCCTGTGCAATCAGAGAATCACCCGTGTTTGGCTCGAAGTTTCCGTCGCCGTCGTCAGCGTATAGAGAAACCAGCACACAAGGGATTCCTGGCTCGCTGCCCTGCGTCGCCTGGTTGCCGCCGCTGTTGTTGGTATCATACCAGACGGTGCTGCCGATACTTCCCAGAGCCGCACTGTAATACCCGAAATCCTGCTGCCAGTTGTGTGGTGAGGCCGCTGTTAGATCGACGATGCCGCCAGAGCCGTCAGGGGAGATGGTGCTATTGTCAGGATCATAGGTGGCGCGGTAGCCTTCCAGCACGCCGCCGCTTCTGAAGTTGCTGGATCCAATTCTGACGGAATACGCGACCCCGGCCTTCCCAGTGCCATCGTTGACCGGTAATCCATCGAAGAGGTAGAAACCGTCGCCGTTTGTGCGGGTCGTGGCCACCACATTCCTCGAAGCGTCGAGCAACTCCATGATGACTCCTTGAATGCCCGCAGCCACCTCATCCTGAACGCCATCGCTGTCGATGTCCAACCAGACGAAGTTGCCGATACTGCCTGGAAGCTGCCCCGTCGTGTAGCCGAAGTTCTGGGCGCGATCGTCACGCTGAGTGGTGGTGATCGCCACGGCGCTTACGTCCGGTGAACCTGCTGAACCGTTGCTGTCGTAGGTTCGGCTCATACCGGCGAGGACATTGTTAGTGTCGTTAACCCATATCAGGTAGTTTTTGTCGACGGCGAGTCCTGTGAACAGGTATTGTCCGCTGCGGTTGGTGGTTGCGGTGGCGAGAGCTTTTTCGCCTGGGTCGAAATTTCCGTTTTGAACGGTGTCTTCGACCAATGTGACCGTCACTCCTGCGATTCCCGGTTCTCCGGTGTCCTGCACTCCGTCTGCATCGATGTCAAGCCACACGGTATTGCCGATGGATCCTAGAGAGGTGATGACTGGCACATAACCGAAATCAGCATTGAGGAAGACGTCCCCTGGGCCAAGAACGACTGGTGCGTTCATACCTTCCGTCTGGGAGAACTGTCCGATGGCCCTGATGTTGTGGCTGGCAGAAGCGCTGTCTGTTACCCGCACTTGATAGGCATCAGGAACCAACCCGTCGAAGATGTAGTGGCCGCTGGCGTTCGTTATCGTTGTCGCCTTTATGGCATCGTCCGCCGTGCCGAACATGCGATCTGCACCTGCTGTCATCAGGGTCAAGGTGACGCCCTTCACTCCGATTTCGCCCGGATCCTGCAAGCCGTCGCCATCGCTGTCGATCCACACGCGATCCCCCAGCGCTGCAGTGTTCGTGCCGCCGTTGACATCGGCGGCCGGGTTGTAGTTGTAGCCGAAATCAGCCGTGAGGTTTTTGTTTGGTTCGGAGCCTCCGATCGCGACGGGATATCCGCCTCCACTGTGATCCTGATTGCCCAGGTCTGCGCCAGGAGTGGTCGGAGACGGTGTCTGGGTCATGCCCGCTGGCAGGCTGGCGTCGTCAATATCCACCCAATACTGACCAGAGATAAGTGCGCCGAAGAGGTAACCGCCATCGCTGTCGGTCACGGTCATCTGGACCACTGCACCTTCGGAATCCTTGAGCTGCACGGTTACACCTGCGAGGCCGGGTTCACCAGCGTCCTGGTGGCCATCGCTGTTTTCATCGATCCAGACCCGGTTGCCAATGGCACCTGTCCGAGCAGGTTCGAATCCAAAGTCGATCGTGTAGTTTGCCGAATCGTCGGGGAGCACCGACGTGGGGCCGGATGCGGAGCCACGCTCCTGCACCGGTTCCTCGCCTTCGCGGATGAGGATGATCGCGCTCGCGATTCCACCATTGACCGGGACGTCGAGTCCGTTTTCATCAACGTTGTCATCGTGGGTGTCGTCGCCGCCTGCTCCCGGTAGCGACTGGTGTTCATACAATGGAGCACCTGGTGAGAAATTCTTAGCCGGTAAGTAGACGACATAAAAATCGTCGGGCAGAAGGTCAAAGAGATAGTTGCCGTCTACCGTGGTGATCGTCTGACGCAGTGGAGTTTCCACTCCGGGCGTCTGACGCGAGGTGTAGAGTTCCACCGCTACGCCATTCACTCCTTCGCCGATGTCCATCACCCCGTTGCCATTGCGATCAGCGAACACGGCATTGCCCAGCGCAGGGTCAGGGAGTGCACCAGTGAAGGCGAAGTCGATCGTCATGTTGACATCATTGTCGTCGAGCGTGCCCTGATAGTCGCGCTGGCTCAGCTCACCTGTCGGTGCACCATTCTGTGTCAGTGTGATAGAGTTGCTGCTGATGCCGCCGTTCACCGGAGTATTGACGCCGTTCTCGTTAGAGCCAGATTCTTCATCCAGATTGCCAGAGTCGAATCCAGGCAGTGAAGTCGCGCCGGCCAGCGGGCCACTTGCAAATTCCTTGGCAGGAATGTGGACGACGTAGTTGCCGTCTACCAATTGATCGAAAAGGTAGAATCCATCCTCAGATGTCGTCGTTTTTGCGACCAGCGTGCCATCGGAGAAATCTCCGTCTTTGTTCGGGTCAGTGTGAAGTTCAATCGTGACGCCAGTCACGCCTTCGCCATACTGGAAGATGCCGTCGCCGTCGTCATTCCACACACGGCTGCCGAGCGCGACGGTGCCATTTCCAGCCAGGAACCCTAAGTCCACAGTGGCATCGATCGAATTGTCGGCCACCCCACCGATGTAGCCTGTCTGATCTTCGCCTGTTGGTTCACCGCCCAAGGTTAGTGCGATCGGACTGGTCACGATTCCACCATTCACCCATGCGTCCAGGCCGTTGTCATCGTTGTCGATCCCATCGTCTCCGCCCGCGCCGGGAAGGGGAGATGTGCCGGCCAGCGCGCCGCTGGCGAACTCGCGTTGGCGAATGTAGACTTTGTAGGTGCCCGGGCGGCAGTCGAAGTAGTAGTGACCGCCGTTAGTCGTTCTGGTCACCTCGTATGGTGCGTCGACTCCAGGGGTCTTGTTCGAGAAGTAGAGAGAAACCGTGACGCCATCGACTCCTTCGTCAGGATGATCATAGGTTCCGTCCAGGGTTCCCGACCCCCGGCCGTCAATGAACACGACACTGCCGATGCCGATTGCGGTGTCGTCCGTTTTGAAACCAAAGTCCACCGTCATGTTGACCTGATTGTCATTCAGCGATCCAGTATAAAGCCCTTGAGACGGCTCTCCCGTGATTTCAGCGCCAGGAGTCAGGTTGATCACGCTGGACTGAATGCCGCCATTGAGCAGAACATCGAGCCCGTCGTCGTCGTTGTCGGTATTGTCATCAATCGAGCCACCCGTCAGTGTGGCTTTTCCTGACAATGGCTGTCCAATTGCTGTCACGTTTGGCAGGTAGACGATGTAGTCTCCCGGGAGAAGGTTGTCGAAAACGTACGTGCCGTCTCCCGCTGTTGTCGTCGCGGCGACAGGCGCGTCGATTCCTGGTGTCTTGCCGGACTGGTAGAGTTCCACAGCGACGCCGTTCAAGCCTTCGCCAGTATCAAAGTTTCCGTTGGCTGTGCGGTTTGGTCCGGTATCCAGCCAGACCGTTGAACCGATTGCTACCCGGGCTTGGACGATAACGAGGTAGTCCTCCACCTCGCCGTCCAGAGCGCCGCCCACAGCGGTCAGGCCTCCAGCAGAACTGAGGCGGAAGCGGGCACCGATCGGGGTGCCTGTCGCGACCGTGGCGGGTACGGGCACGTTCAGTGAATTGCTTCCAGCCACCACATTCAGTTGAGCGATCACTTCGCCAGCATCCGCGAAGTCACCGTCAGCATTCCAGTCAAAGAACGCGTTCAATTTTCCTGCTCCGCTACTGGTAATCGTAACCGATGAAGTCGCACCGGGGGCAAACGCAGGGAAGGTGACGCCGTCCTCATCATCGCCATCGCTGTCTAAGTCGTCACCATTGGCCACCAGTGGCCCATCAGCCTCTGGATCAACGGATGCTCCCAGTTTTAACGAATTGCTGAGGTAATGGCGTGGGCCGTTTGAGGCAAAGCTGGTCGGATAAGGAGCGGGAAGATCACCAAAATCCATGGGGGAACAGGGGACGATGGCGATGCCGCACGGGCCATTGAGACCGGTGGAAATTGTGCGCACCACTGCGCCCGCGCTGGAGTAAACCTGCACTTCATTCTCAAGGAAATCGTTCACATACAAATTTCCATCGGGCCCCCACAGAATGCCCTGAGCAGGCATCGATCCGGCATCCATGGTGACAAACGTCGACTGGGTGCCAGTTGTCAGGTCAAATCTGTCGATACGTCCGCCGATTCCTGGACTGAACGTGTTGACGATGACATAGAGTCTTCCATCCGGCCCGACCGTCATTCCCCGGGGAAGCTCGGTGGGCGGATAGGTGTGCAGCACTGAGACGAAATTGCCAGCGCTGTTGTATTTTCGCACTTCATGTCCGTTGAAGTTACTGACGTACAGATTCTGAGCGAAATCGATAGCGATGCCTACTGGCGAGTCGAGACCGTCTGCAGCACTCAGCCAGACGGAATCAAGCGTGCCCGTCGCTGCATCAAACCGGATTACCGAGTTCGAGCCATTGCTGACAAAGTAGGCGTATCCGTCTCTTCCGAGAACGCTAGAGGCTGGAGTATCGAGCCCTCCGGTTCCTGCCAGTGCAAAATTTCCAGCGAAGCTGCCAGTCAGGCTGCTGAATTTTTCGATGCTGTTCTGGCCGTTGCCCATGGCTGCCAGGAATGATCCATCTCCCAATGGTAGCAGATCGCTCGGGCTTTCGATAGGCAAGCCACTGGAAAGAACGCCCAGATAGGCCCCGGTCGCTCCTTCGTACTGAGATATCGTATCGATGTTCTGATTTCCAACCAGCAATTTGAAACACGCCGCGTTTGTCAGCGGGTTGTTGACGGTGATGGCGTAGTCTTCCACCTCACCCTGTAGCGGTGAGCTACCGGAGAAGGGAGGTGCGCTCGCGCCTTCAGTGATGCGCAGTCGAAGGTACTTGGTTCCTGGTGTTGTGCCCACAGGTGGGGCTAGCGTGACAAAGTAGGTGCCGCTGCCGCCAATGCTTTGAGACGCAATGGTCTCCCCAGCATCTGCGACATCACCATCACCATTCCAGTCGACAAAGGCACCCAGCCGGGCAGTGCCAGCGGCCAGGGAGGGAGTGTTTGCGATGACTGGAACGGAGATCTTCGCCGAGGCGCCCGCCAGTAAGGTAGGCATCGTCAAATCCTCGTCATCCGTGCCAGTGGTATCATCGGCTGTGGCGCTACCGACTACTGGGTTGGAAGTCTCGGCATCGGTTGATGCAACGCCCATGTGCAGGGAACCGCTGACAACATGATCTGCAGATGGGAATCCAGGATAATCGCCGAAGTCTTTGCCTGGCGTCGTGTCGAAACAGATCAGCTCCGCATCGCCAAGGCCAGATGCTTTACCCTGTGTTCCAGATCCTTCGAACAATGTGAGCCCACCTGTAACTGATCCATCGATCGCCGATACATGCACGGTACCACCGCTCTGATAATCAATCGGAGCGGAGGCAGGTACGATGAAGCGCTGATTGGCACCGTCATAGGCCAGGCCGCCGTAGTAGGTTGTTTGTGAATCGATGCTGCTAATTGCAGCCCAGGACATCACCCCTGAAGCAGAATCCGAGCTAGTCCCCGCTGCGGGAAAACGGCCGATTGCGCCGTGCGTGCTGACCGGATCGTAGAGCGTGGTGTCGGATGTGTCTGTGCTGTAATTGCCCCATGCCGTCTGGTAGCCTTCCCGGGCGGTAAGAAGTGTGTAAAGGTTTCCCGCAGCGTCCACTTCAATGTCTGTCATTAATGCGGATGCGTTGCCTGCAGTGATGTCCCAGACGTCGCTCCAGCGGTCGCCCACTGTGGGATCTCCTGCGCTGCCGTCACGCAGCTGCCGCTGGGCAAGCGCGGGCGTCGGAAGGAAGGTGTTGGTGTCTGGGTCGAAGGCGAGGACTTCGACGAAGGTGTCGTATCCGAACCCACCTGGATCGGTTCCGCCATAAACGATTCCTACCAGCACTCGGCCCTGATGCACTTTCAGAGCAAAGGGAATCTCCTCTAGCGGTGCGCCGATCGGTCCCCAGGTGAAGTTCGTTGGAGGATTAAACGGAATCGGGAAAGATTGGACGTCTGCCGCCGTAGGTACCTGAGCTGGGCTGTCGATGAAGATCTTCATCAGCGTCTTCTGCTTCAGGTTAATGGTGTAGAGGTAGCGCTCATCTTCGGAGATATCGAGATCGCCGAAAGACGTCTTCGCTACTGCCGCATAGGCTCCTGGATCGTGGTTCGGTATGGAGGCGTCCGCTGGCAATCCCGAGTGGGGATCCGCACCCAGGTCCAGCCCAGGTATCCCAAGAGCATCGAGTCGGACGAACGGCACAAAGTCCATGGTACCGCCTGAGATTTCGCCCACGTAAATGCCGCTCGTTCCCAATGGCCCGAAACCTGCATGGCGGCGGGTGAACGCTGATGTAAAGATTTTGCCGGAACTCTCCGCGTAGGCAACGCCGAAGACCGACCCGATATCTGCGGCGCGTTCCATAAACTTAGGCGACACAAAATTGATGTTTCCCGTAGCGTCCACAGGATAAGCCACCATCGCCGCATCGTCGCCCGCAGTGCCACCACCAAGCGGATCGCCATTCACGTAGCACGGGACAACGATAAGCGCGTCAGGGCAATAAACGGAGATCGCGTAATCTTCTACTTCACCTTTTAACGACGAGGTACCGGCAAAGGCTGGCGCTGTGCTGCCTTCGGTGAGACGAATACGCAAGTACTTTGTCCCGGAAGTCGTGCCCATTGGCGGTGTGAGATTGAAGGTGTAAGTTCCCGAGGCATTCACCGTCTTGGCTGTTTGTGTTTCGCCCGTGTCCGCCACATCGCCGTCGCCATTCCAATCCACCCAAACGTTCAGTCGCGCGGTGCTCCCGGAGAGGTTTGCGAGCACAGGTATGGTCACTGGGACTGTCAGATTCGAACTGCTGCCGACCGTGAAGCTAGGCATGGACAGGTCTTCGTCGTTGGTTCCAGTCGTGTCATCGGCACTGGCACTTCCTGTCGTAGGGTTGGCGGCTTCGCTATCAGTCGCGTTGGCACCGATGCGGATGTCAGGGCTGGCTGTCTGACTTGCCAACGCAAAGGATGGGTAGTCGCCGAAATCTGTGGCTGGAGCACCTATCGAGACGGAGTGGTCTTCGACTTCACCTTCGCCGGAATAGTCAGTCGGCCCAGGATTGGTGGTGGAGGTGATCCGGAATCGGGCATGAACTGTACCCGCCAGAATTGATGAAGGCACTGTCACGGCATAGCTCTGGTTGCCGCTGGTTCCCGTTGGGATCACCACGTTGGCGATCACTTGATCTGCGATTCCGCCGTTCGTTTCGCCGAGGATTCCATCACCATCCCAGTCGATCCAGGCATTGAGGTACGCATTCGCTCCAGAGCCGTTGACTCGGTTGATGACGAGGGTGCCACTACTTCCAATGGTGAGCGTTGCTGAGATGAGTCCGTCTTCGTCGTCGGTGCCGGCGAGGTCATCAGCGGTTGCTGCTGCGTTGGCCGCTGGAGGAGAGTCCACATCGCCAGCGTTCGCTCCGAGTTTGATCGTTGCGATCGCGGTTGATGAGGCATCTGCGAACAGGAGCGAGTCTCCAAAGTCGGAGGCGTCGGTGCAAATACTGGCACCGCCTTCCCAAAGAGGCAGCTTCACGGCCACATTGCCGAGGTAGTCCTTTGCCATGACCGAACCTTCGATAGCCCCCCCAAGAGCCGTGAGCGTGGCAAAGGGAGCAAGTACACTGCCGTAAAGTGGTTTCCCCAAAGTCACCGAAGTGGCGTTGGGAAAGTTCCAGAGGATCTTGGGCCTCAGGAATGTGTCACGGAGAACATTAATGTTTTCACCAGACCAATCGTAGTTGATGCTTCCTCCGGTGAGATTGATGATGATGGCGGACGGATTTTTGCCATTCAAATTAAGATCGATGGTCTGGATATTGCCGTTGTGTAATAGAGTGTTCCCATCGAGGCTAAAGACTGCTGGCGTGCCATCCGCAACGCCACTCCCCACGTTGAGGTAGGCGATTGCGGGCGAGCTCGGAATCGTCGCTGTAGAGTTAGTAGCCATTGCAGCATAGGTGGCTGATTCGGCCGTGATGCTGCTGAAAACCGTTGCAAAATCGAAGGCTGGTGACGTCACCAGTGAGTTGCCGGCAGAGTAGTTAATCGTACGTCCGTTCAGAGCCGCTGCGCTGTGAGCCCAGAGGTCGCCGTTCACTACATTGATCGAACCGCCCGCTGCGATGCTGTTCTGAATAGCCATGGTGATGGTGCCTGCTCCAGTGACGTCCTGACCTGTGGAAAACCCTGAGGAGCCGATGATGCTCTTGATGACGGAGCGCCCCCGAATGTCTGATGGAGTGTCAAGATTATTGGAGATGATCGCGTTGTAGATGGACAGCTGAGAAGCGCAGTCGGTCGCCAGCGCAACAATGTGATCTTCCACCTCACCATTCCCATCTTGCCCATCGGGGCCGGGTGAGGGAAGTGATGTCAAACGAACCCTAACGGGAATCGTTCCTCGTGCCGTTGCAGGCACGGTAAAGTTGAAGGTAAACGTTCGATTGGCAGTAGCGGATGAACTCACCGTGATCTGAGCCGCCGCTTCGCCACCGTCTGCCAAGTCGCCATCTTCGTTCCAATCTGCCCAAGCATTGAGGTAGGCGGTAGCTCCCGTGTTGTTGGTCACAGTTACAGTGACCGTGGCTGTCTGGCCAGGGACGAAGGTTGAAAATGTGACTCCGTCTTCGTCATCCAGATTGTCGTTGTCATCCCCGAGCGCGGCCCCATTTATTCGCGCACTGGTCTCAGCATCGTTGAGAGCGCCAATCCGGAGATTGTTGACTACAGTGCTGGAGGCTTCTGGAAGATCAACGTAATCGCTGAAGTCGAGAGTGGGTAGGCACGGCGAGGCCACTTCGATCGCCTTGTCGAGGAACGCCCGACCGATTGCGGTGTAGTAGTTGGTGGGGTCGGTGACATCGATTTGCGGTGGATAGGCGGTGGAACCGTCCTGAGGGATGCCGAGATAGACTCGGCGGCCCGGGGCCACGGATCCATCTGCCAGGATAGCACCTGGCTCGTAGCTGAGATAGGCGACAGGGTCACCTGCAGCTGGAGCGGAGCTGGTGAAGTAGGCACCAAGAGTGGCGCTGCCATTGTAGCCAATTCCATGGGTGATGTATTTGGCGCTGCCCTGGCTGCCGACGAGAGACGGATTATTCAGCAGCGCGACGCTGGTGCCGCTGGTAAGACCTGTAGGGAGGATGGGTGAGCTGGCATCTTGAATCCACACGCTGCCGGCTGGCGTAGTTGCCCCGGATGAGGTGAACATGCCGAGTTCAGGCGAGTCGCTGCTTTCATAAGTCATGATCAGCGCTGGCTTCGTCGTTGCCCTCAGGGCAGTAAGTACTCCGCCGGCATTGTCGCGGGCCTGGAAGTCGAAGGAATTGCTGACAATATTTAGCGTCCCCGAGTCAGGGGACACTGCTGCCCCCGTGTCTGCGCGTTGCATCACTCCGGCGACGACGGTGGCGGGAATGACCGTGTAGCCGCTGCCACGGAAATAGTCGATCATGCCGTGGTCGTAGAAGATCGCATCATCGCCCTTCAGAGTTCCGCACCAGTAGACTATGGTACGGTCGCAGGGAGGGGCGACGAACGGACGCACGGTGACGAGGTAGTCCTCCACTTCGCCTACGCCAGCAGCCCCAGTGGCAGCAACGCCAGCAGTGGAATTAATTCGCACGCGCATGCCCAGTCCGATGCCTGTAATGGCGCTGGCAGGCACAGTAGTCTCGACGTAGTGAGTATTGGTGCCATTTGCCACGGAACTATCGCTGACCGTTTGCTCTCCGGCATCATCGAAATCGCCATCGTTGTTGAAGTCGATCCACACATTGAGATAAGCGGCTGCTCCAGTGTTGTTCGTTGTGGCGAATGTCATGAAGTTGGTTGTGCCTGCTGTCATTACCGGCGTGCCGATCAGGCCGTCTTCGTCTGCTCCGTCAGCGGTGGCGGCGGCGTTGGGCGTGATCGAGTTCTCGGCATCAACCGTGGCTCCCAGTCGTAGATCCGGGGCGACCTGACTGCTGGTCGAAGAGGTGAGTGCACCGCTACCATTCCAGTCACCGTAGTCTCTGGTGGGGAGCTCGGAGGCCTTACAGATATTCATGGCGACCTCATCCAGCTGGGCTGGTGTGAGATTGAAGACCGTGCTGGTGGTGAGCATACGCGGGGTGCTTCCGCTGCCGTCCGGGTCGGCGGGGTTGGCCTCGACTGCACCAGTGTAAGATCCTCCTCCGGACGCGATCGCTGCCGCGGGAGGTGGGCCGAGGGAATCTACTGGAACAATCACCGTGACGAATTTTACATCTCTGCTGTTCTTGAAGTCAGTGAAATTTGCGAATGCCCCCGCTGTTCCTGCTCCTGGCGAGGCGGAGTTCACCAGCCAGCTTGTTCCACTGCCGCGGGTTGCGTCAGTGAAGAGGAATATGACGAGAGGCGTATCGGAGTTTCGGCTGAGCGTCTTCTGGGGGCTGAGAATCTGTGCGCTGGGGACTCCGTCCAGCGCATTGCCAATCAGGCCAACTGCGCCATGAGCATCGTCCCCAGAGTGCAAGGTGCCGGGAGCCGAGAAACTGGTCTGACGCCAATTGAAAGTTTTGGCCGTAGCAGGATCACTGGTGAAGTCACTTTCGATCCAAATCTGTGGAGTGGGTGGGTTCGTTGAGGTACCAGCATATTCGATCGTAGCGATCCGGCTGGTCGGGCTGGCAGCGACTACTCGATCAATGATGCCTTCCGAAGATGCCACCATGTTCGCCCACTCGGTACCACTGATCGAGCCGCTTTGATCGAGAAGGAAGATGATGTCTGCTTTGCAGTCGGAAATCGAGATGGTGGCCTGGTTGTCGCTGATGGTGGCTCCGCTGGCGTTGCTCAGGTTCACAAAGAACGTTTCAAGATTTTCTGTCTCCGAATCGATCAGGATTGGGACAGGGACCGTGGCTGACTTGCTGCCAGCAGGGATGGTTAAGGTACCGCTGGTCGCGGTGTAGTCGGATCCCGCGATCGCTGAACCGTTCGCCGTTGCGTAATCAATTGAGACAGGTGAACTGCTGAACGCCGAAAGTGAGATGACTACACTGGCTGTTCCATCACCTTCATCGACTGCGAGGTCAGCAACGGATACTGTCACTGCGGCTCCGAGCGGCTCAGGCAGGATCGGGCCAGCGAGGTCACCGGGGGTGGGAACCAGGCCGGTGTCGACATGGTATGCGGCATTCCCGGTTGCAAGATCGACGACGTAGAGGGGCGAATTTCCAGCGACTGACTGGATGCCGTAGAGTCTCCCGTCGGTGCCGATCTGCACGCCATTGACGGGGACGCCAGTAGCCACGGCGACTTTCGGGCCGCCATTGACAATGTCGAAGCTGAACACTTCGCCAGAGATCGCATCGGCTCCGTAGAGAATACCGTTCGAGCTGATACAGAAATCGCCCCACGATACGGCGGAAGCATTGGCTTTGATATCAGCCACTTTCACTACATCCAGGATGGCCGTGTAGCCACCGTTGAAGGTCACTTTGTAGATGTCATCTGTGGCATCGGTGCCGATGTAGTAGTCGCCGTCATACCAGGCTCCGGCATCGGCGAGGCCTGCTGTGAGGGGATTCGTCCAGCCGGGATCTCCCAGATCACCCACCATGCTGACTTCCGTATTGCTATTGATATCGTAGCGATACAGTTCGTAGGTGACGTCATCGGTGTACCAGAGCTGGCGATGAATGGGATCGAGTGCCAGGGCATTCATCCTGCCGGTAGCGGTGGTGGTTCCCATCAGAGCCGTGTCTCCGGTCAGAAGATCCAAGGTGTAGAGCGTGTCGGTATTCTGGTGGATGAAATAGGCATCGCCACAGCTGCCGCCGTCGCGGGCAGTGGGAGTGCCGTAGAGAGTCGTGTAGATGTGCTTTCCGTTAGTCGTGGTCGGGCCGAAGGTGATGACGATCTCGGTGATGAGCACGTCTGGCGTCAGTGAAATGAAGCTGCGATGATCGTTGGCGACATCCGCGTCCTGGGCTGTCAGAACGCCTGTTGCTGGATTCCACAGCGGGGCTTTGGCGTCATTTCCAGCAGTCGCGCCGTCCCAGACAGACATGTCACCAGTGACCGAGCGCCAACCTATGAAATTGCTGAGCGGCGCTCCCGATTTATCCTTGGCGGTAATTTGCAGGACTTCGTCCTCATCGACATCGAGCAATAGCAGGTCGAAATTGCCGGTCGGCTGATTGAAGGAGTAGGTGATAGTGGTGGTTCCGCTGCTGTTAGGCTCGATGAACAAGGCTTCGCCGTTAGCATTGGGATAGCCTTGATCCAGCCAGATCTGCTTGTGATTGAGATTGATCGCGCTGGTCGAGCGGTTGATCTTGCCACTGGTGAGATTGTAAGAGATGTCGACTGTACCATGGCCTGGTAAGGTCAGGCCTGTGAATGTTCCAGATGCAGGGGATGTGATTGGGCTCGCATCATCCGGGATGGAGCTGATATCGAGAAATCCCTGGCCAGGTGTCTCAATGCAATACTGGCTGTCGAGACGGCGGAAGCCGAAGTCGATGGTCAGATCGATGTCGTTATCGGCACCATTGTCGAAGAAAGCAAAGAATCCTGTCTCTATTCCTGTGTCTCCCGGCGCACTGCCTGCCGCAAGACTAACAATGCCACTGGTGATACCGTCGGTTGCATCATCGATGCCGTCTTCGCCCGCGTCATCATCACCGGATTGAGTTCCTGGGATGGAGTAAGCATTTTGCAGGGGCTTGCCGCCACCGAACTCTGCGTAAGGAATTTTGACGTAGTAGTCGCCATTGGAGAGTCCCTGGAAGAAGTAAGTTCCATTGCTGGCAGTCACCGTCCCACCATTGCTGTCGTCAGCCGTTCCCAGTTCTCCGTCTTGCCCGACAAGCACTTCAACATCGTTGCCGTTGCCGATCACTCCGTCAACTGGATCCCAGAGTTCGACAGCCACGCCACTCACACCTTCACCAATGTCAAAGATTCCATTTAGATTGAAATCGAGATAAACGAGGTTGCCATGGCCGGGTGACCCGGTCGAGCCACCAATCGCAATGCCTCCCCCTGCAAGATCGCCCGGGCTTGCGGCAAGGGTCGTCTCGGCAATCCATGTGAGCCCACCGTTCGCCGGATCCACCTTGTAAATCATGATACCGGAGTCGTTCTCGTCGACCCCAAACATATCTCCAGAGGAATTGAATGTTAGAGCTGTGATCGGCTTGCCTGTGGCGATCATGGTCATCGGGCCGCTGGTGTTTAAATCATAAGTGAATAGATTTCCGTTCTCGGCACCATAAAGGATACCACTTGAGCTGATCGTGAAGTCGCCCCAAAGGTTACTCCCAGAGTTGGCCTTCATGTCAGCAATCTTGACCACGTCCGCAATCGCTGTCTTCGCTCCATTGAAAGTCACCCGGAAGAGGTCATCGTTGAAGCTGGTGCCCACGTAGTAGGCATCGTTGTACCAGGCACCGCTGAGGACAGAACTGGTCACTGGATTGGTCCAGGTTCCCGCGCCGAGATTGCCGATGAGACCGGTCTCCGTGCCGCTGTCGATGTCGAATTTGTAGAGATTGTAGCTGGATTGATCGGTGTACCACAGTGTGCCTTTCGCGCCTTCGTTAGGATCGAGAGCCAGGGCATTCATGTTCCAAGTAGTTGTCGTGGTGCCAACCACGGAAGTAGCACCTGCGACAAGGTCCATCGCATAGATGCTGTTGTCGTCCTCACGAACAAAGAAGTTTCCTAGATTTCCGCCGGAACCCAACCCATCAGCGATGATCTCGAAACTGATTTCATCGGCGCAGATCGACTCGGCGCGATTGGCATCCTGGTCGTAGTCATAAGTGTCGACAATGCCACGATCCCATTCGCAGTGGAAAGGATCTGGGGTTTCGTACCATCCGGCGACGGTCTGTGTGAAGTTGCCTGGAACAGCCGTCGGAGCGACTCGTGCGTCGAAGAAAACGTAGGCCTCCACCCATTGCGTGTCAGGGATCAGAGTGAGTGGATTTCCGCTATCCCAGACAAATTTTACGAGCGTCCTGCCCGTGCCGTCCCAATCGGGAATCGCGGTAGCAGTTGGAACAGGAACGGTTAAGCCTCCGCCCTGATTGGATCCCGTTGCTAGGTTACCAAAATAGCCTACTCCAGGCGGTAGTAGGGTAACCAGGGTCGGATTGACAAGTGGTTCGATGTTCGACGGTGGAGACTGGGCGATTAGTCGGATGTTCACTGTCTGCCAGGGATTAAATGGTCCGGGGCTCAGGTGCGTGACTTCAACGTCGCCAGTAGCGATGTCTGGATCGATGGTGGAGGTGACTGACGCGGAAAGGTTGTAGGGTGTGGCGCCAGCGCTCGCGGTGATTGTTGCAGATGGAATAAAAGAAGTGCCTACCAGCACTGGGGTGCCGTCGCGATCGTTTGGAGATCCATTGATGTATCTGGTGGAAACATCACCCATGATCATGAACCATGAACCGTAGTCTTTGTGATAATTTGCTCCTGCTGGCAGGCCGCCAAAGTCAAATTCCAGGGCCGTTACGAATTCGCTGGCGTTCAGTCCCAGAGAAGAGATATGGAAATTGGATTCATCATGAACTTCGACTGGGCCCCCTGGCCAGACGCGCCAGGCAGCGTTCTGATTCGTCTTGTAGCGCGTGGTATAGGTAGCCGCACCTGGGAAAGCATTACGGTGCCCGAAGTATTCAAAGATGAACTCCTTCGGAATCGTCACCTCAATCTTGTATGTATCGAGTGTCACACCACCTTGGGAACCGTGTTCGATTCCGTAGTATTGCCCACCTCCGAGGTAAACCGGAGATTCACCTTTCCACATTGAAAGTGCGGTTCCGTTCGATAGTACGAAAGGGGCACTCCCATTCGTGGCCGTGACTTCAGTGACGGGTGTGGTCACCAGGGTTTTCTGAACGCCGTCTTCACGGTAGTTCATGATGGCACACTGCAATGTCTGGGTTCCAGTAATCGTTCCGCTCGGGAAACGCGCATCGATCAGGCACTCGCCAAAAAAACCAGAGCCTGGAAGTGTTGGGTTAAACGAAAACGTTACGCTACCGACGCTTGCATCGTAGCTACTGCTGGCCACGTGGGGCGAATTGCCTTTGGCAAGATAAGTTACCTCAGGGGGCAGGTTGCAGACGATTTCCAAGTCTGAATACACCGGGCCAGCAGGAAAATTGTAGTTCAGCCGGTAGGTGAAGGTGTCGCCTACATCAGCAGTACCCGTGGTGCTTGCACCAGATCCGGTGTCCACATCAGAGGTCAGTGTGGCAGACCCCGGAATTGAGGCATCGGCGGCGACGCCGAAGTTGTCGACGACAAAGTTGTCTCCTCCAAATGCTTCGGCATACACAAAAACTTGCCGGGCATTGGCCGGTGCAGTCACTACTTGGCTGTAGGTGGTGTGCACTGTGTTTGCTTGCGGGAGGACAATGAATGTGTCGGCCACCCATCCTCCAGAGGCATCCCGCCACTCGAACACAACCTGGCCATCCATCGACGCTCCCGGAGCCATTTTGGCATCGACCGAGCAAGTATAGTCCAAACCAGGAACAATCCCCGCAATGGTCTGCGATGCCCAGTGGCCGTACAAGCCATAGCTCCCTGTATTCGCGTCGGTGGTGGGAAATCCCCATGACCAAGGCTCCCGATTACCCGACTCAAACCCAGGATTGCGCAGCAGATTCGCGCTCGACCCAGCAAATCCTGCGTCGACGGAAATCAGAAATACCAGAGCCAGAAGGAGTTCCTTCCACAAAGGCTGGTAAAAACGCTTCGTTTGGGTGAATTTCGATTGAAATGTCATGGAGATTAGGAGGATCTAATTGATGTAATCCGTAAAAACAACTTAAATCATAAATGACATAAATACAATAATTTTGGGGAGGGGTGTTTATTTTTCAGGAATCCTTACTTTAAAGATCTGGAACTTTCAGTGGATTCACCCAAGCGATTACCCAGCTCTAGTTGACAGTTTGTGAAACGAAACTATCAGTGAACTATCAGAAATTTAATCTCTGCTGTACTGAATGTAATCAGTGATATTGTTTTATGAGAATCACATCTATCCTCTCACTTTTTGCCGCGCTGGTTGCGTTTCCTTCTCTTCGAAACGCTCATGGGCAGACGGTTACGTGGGGGAATGATCTTCTTTCGAACACGCTCCTGAACTCCTCGGGTGGCTTCCTCGATGAATCGTTCAAGTTTGAAATTGGCACTTTCGCTGACACAACTGGTGGTCAGCCGGGCACTCCCTACGATCCGGCGCTCGAGTCCTATTCCAGCTTGCAGAGTTTCTGGAAGCCCATCGATTTTGCTGTGGCCCCAGCGGATGCAGGCTGGAACACCACGACGCGGACTTTTGCAGGATCGGTAAATCTGACAGAGACCGCTGTGGGATCAAATCTTGCCAAAATAGACGGAATTCCAGGTTCGACCGATCTGTTCGCCGATCCTGATTTGGTACCGGGAGGAGAGCAGATTTACCTCTGGGTTCATAACGGCACTCTCTTGAGCGGCGGAGATGCCACTGAGGCTGGATTGTTCACCACCGATTCGTGGAAGATGAAGAATTTTGAAGTCTTGACGTTTCCAGTTGAATTGAACGTAAGTAGTTTGGACCAGGCGCTTTACGGTCAGTCGCTGAAAAATGGACTACAGACGGCGGTCGTTTCGCAGTCCGTACCTGAACCATCGGTTGCCACACTTTTTCTCTTTGCCGGCGTTGCTCTTCTGGGAAGGAGACGTCGTTAAGGTGGATCGGGTTGAATGTCGGATTTGATCCGGACCGCGCAAAGGGGGCGCGAACTCCTTTCAGCGAACCGCGAGAACGCGGGCCTGCTGCTCTGGGCTTAGCGCAGCGAGTGTCTTTGCGAGACTCCGTGCGTATCCGTCGTACTGGTCAGGACTCGCCAGCTCTACCCCTGATTGGGCCGCTGATGCGATAATCTCGTTTTCCAGAGACTCTGCGGAACTCTGATCATCCTGATAAGACTGTGACTGGATGCCCTTCCAGGCATTCTGAAGAAAATCCCAAAAGCTACCGGCATCCGACCGAGAGGGTGCTGTCAGCAGCCCTGCGAGGATGGATACGATAATCAAGTTGTGGTTTCTTCGGTTCATTTCTCTTGTGACAATAACTGTATATAATATGCTGAAAATAGCAACTATAAAAATGAGAATAAGGTCTTGCTGAGAGACTCATTATGGCAAGGAGGGCAGTGCCAAGTCTGCTGCATTGCAGTCTTGAAAATGCTAATCGACCGGTAAAATCGAAGGAGAATCTCATTGAGATGGGCCGCTGACCTCGTCCTTGCCTGGTTTGAGGGCGTGAAACGGGTTTGCACATCAGGTGATGTCGAGTATCATTTTTATAATAAACATAGTTAATGCGATTTCTTTCCTATGCTGTTTGGTCATTGGTCGTGCTCCTCGCCCTTGGGGGAACGCAGGCCAGTGCCACAATTACCAACGGTGATTTCAGCTCCGGCCTGACTGGCTGGTCGACCACCGGCGTCGTGACCACGGCGACCAGCTATACCTATGGCGGAGCGGGGGGGGGCACCATTTTGCCCACTGCGGGGACCCAGGTAGCGGAACTTGTCAATGCCGGTGGGGTCGCGGACACCTCTATGGACACCTTTTTGGGACTCAAAAGGAACACACTCCAGAAGTTCAGTGATAGCCTGACGCATCCGGGATACGCTGACTACTCACTGACGACAGGGAGTGTCCTGAAGCGGACACTGACAGGAGCGAGTGGCATCCTCTCATTCGATTGGAATTTCTGGCGCACCGATTATCCTCCCTATAATGACTTGGCATTTTTTACGATCAGTGGCCCGGGCATTTCGGGAACTCAGATCGTGCTGCTGTCTGATGTAAACGGAAGCGCCGAAGCTCTGGCGACCACGAGCGGCTACGGCCCTTCGAACGGAACGGGCTGGCAGAGCTACTCTTACGCGCTGCCATCTACCGGGAACTACACGATTGGTTTTGGAATTGTGAACGCGTCGGACACAGCTTATCCTACCTACCTTTATATCGACAATGTCTCGCTGGTTCCTGAACCTTCTGCGGCTTTCACGGCGGCTGCATTGCTAGGAACCGGAATGCTGTATCCTTTGCGTCGTCGCCGCAGAGCATAAAGCCTCGTGCTTACTGCAATCCGAACAGCGCGCGTTCTTCGGGGAGCAGGTCTTCCGGCAATGTGCTGGATGATGCCGCGCCCTTCTCACCCGTCACCGTGTCCAGGATCAATTGATCCAATCCGGTGAGGGATTTTCTGTCGAGTGAGCCAACGGTTTCCCGGGCGGCAGCAGTGTTGCCCAATCGAAAATAGCCAAGAGCCACAGCACACCGGGAACCAATGATTTGAGGATACTGCTTCATCACAGCTTCGAGTGTCCTGATCGCCTCCAGTGGCTCTGGTTCTGAGAGAATGGTGAGGTAGGCAGCGTTGTGTTGATACACTGGATTCTCTGGGTAGGCGGCGGCCAGGTCTCGGCTGATCTGTAGTAGCCGGGGGGTGTTTCCCGTCTGGCGATAGAGGCGGACAAGCGCGTCATACCAGTGGGAAACCAGATCGCGATGCTGCTCCAGAAGGGCTTCGAATGCTTCGATCGCCTCCGCTGGATGCCCATTTTTCTCGCACCACTGGGCGATGAGTACCAGCGAAACTTCGGGATTCTGGGCACGTGCCGTTCGGAGTGCGACATTCCAGTTCCGTCTTGCTGATGCCGTTTCGCCAAGCTTTTTGTGGCTGTGCATCTCCATCAGATTGCGGTGATACACATTCATCGGAACCTCTCCCTGATGGTCTGTAAAAAGCTTTAGCAGCTCTGCATCCTTGCCCGTCAATTGCAGAGCGGTAGCCAATGCTCCAAATTGAGCCGGGTTTTTCAAAGCCTGTTCTTCAGGAAGTAGACGGATGATTTTTTCGTGGCGCTGAGCCAGATGCAGCCAACCTAACAAAGGCATCAAATCACCCGTTGAGAAGGCTGCGACTGTCCTGTCGACTATCTCCTGTTTAGCCTCCGGTTCTGCAGCTCTGTATTCGACCATCGCTGCCATCAGTCGGGCATCGCTGTTGCTCTGAGTGTGCGACCGCAGTCCTGCCGCTGCAGTCTCGGACGCAGGGGAACTCAGCGAAACGGGAGCGGTGGCAAGAATTGCCAGCGCTTCGAGTCCGACGGAATCGGTTCTCTTGCCGAATTCCAGGAGTTTCGAAATAGCCGCATTCTGAATTTCCGAATCGGTCGACCACAGTGTGATTCGGCAGCCCAGCAATCGTGCGGAAATGTTTTCTGGATCGATTTCCAGGGCGCGCTCCGCTGCGTTGAGGGCAGTATCCAGTTTTCCTCCCGCCAGCAGATACTCTCCCGCTAACACCCAGGTTTCGGCCTCGTTTCCGTAGTCGGCTACCAGCTGGTCCAGAGCAGCGGCACTGGACGCCTGAAAGTCCAGGTCCATGCACAAGCGAACGTAGTTACGCAGGTCTTGCGCGGCAGGGTGGGGGCCAGATTGTTGCAGTACTTTTTCGTGCAAAATGAGCGTTTCCACCACCGCTTCATCGCCAGCACTCTGCGCCACCACTCGCAAGGCGTCGAGCGAGGATGGGTTCAGATTGAGCGCAGCGGTTGCTGCTTTCCTTGCCGCAGGCGCGTCGTGGTTCGCGAGGGCCAACTCGGCGCTGGTCAGCAGGCGATCCGATCGCCAACGCTTTGCACTCCGATAGGCAGGCAGGGCGATTGATCCTGCAACTCCGATCCCGGCCAGAAAAATTCCAACCAGTGCAGCCGTTTGCGTCGGCCGCCTGGGGATCGGAGGAAAGAGAAATTGTGAGAGTTTATTGATAATTTCAATAATTATTATACATTTTGGTTAAATTTCAAGGCATTCTTATCGCAAACGCGCATACAGCTGACCGGATGGTACGTGGGAAATTGCTGCCACTTTTGGCGGTGTGGCTTCCTGTGGTGTTGGTGTGGAGTGGGCTATTGTGGCGCTTGCGGCAGGAGTGGGCGTGGAGTGAAACGTACCGCTATGGCTTCTGGGTGCCGCTGTTGGTGATTCTCCTCGCCGCCCGCCGGTGTGCGGATGGAGGGCCGCATTCACCGGCAGCGCCGTTGGCAACGTTGACAAAGATCGGCATTGCCACTGGAGTCGCCATATTCCCCTGTGAACTTATCATCCGTGCCAATCCCGACTGGAGGGTGGGCTTCTGGCTCTACGGCAGTGTCGCGTTTTTAGCCAACGCTTTTTGGCTCAGTGCTATCGGTGGCTGGCGTTGGGCAGTGCGTTTTGTGCCAGCGTTAGGATTGTTGTTCATGGCGATTCCCTGGCTGTCGTTCATTGAGCAACCCATCGTTCAAGGATTGTCTCGGATGGTCGCCTCGAGCGCTACCGAAACGGCAAATCTTCTCGGCATTCCTGCAGTGCACGAGGGCAACACCATTGTGCTGGACAATGACGTACGGCTGGGCGTGGAAGACGCGTGCAGTGGTTTGCGCTCCCTGCAGTCCGCGATGATGGCTGCATGGTTCCTGGGTGAACTTGTGCGCCTCTCGTGGTTGCGCCGATTGTCCTTGTTGGCGATGGGAGGGCTTCTGGCTGCTGGATTCAACAGTCTGCGGGCAGTCTTGCTGATTGTTGCTGCGGCAAATGGAACGCGCGGTGACGCCCTCGATTCCTACCACGATCTGCTGGGGGCCGGGACTGCAATCGCACTTTTCGCAAGTATTGCAGCTCTGACCTGGGGGTTGAGCCGACGCGGAAGCCTGGTGATTCATTGTGAAACGATCGCGGAATCGCCGGTCGCAGTGCCACTCTATGGTGCCTTCAGTCTTTTGCTGGCGTGCACTGTTTCAATGGTCGCGGCCACATTGTGGTTTCGTCAGGACGTGGAGGGGGATCCCGTTCGAATGCACGTTGACTGGGAGAAACTTGAGCCGCCTGCCGAGATACGCGGAATCTCATCAGCTGCGCGGGAGATGCTCCGATTCTCCGAAGGGGAGCACGCGGTCTGGATACCAAAGGCTGGAGTCCGCTGTGACGTATTCTATCTCGACTGGGAGCCAGGGCAGATCTCGTCGTTTGCAAATGTCCACCGGCCCGATATTTGCCTGCCAGCTTCAGGGATTGAGCTCTCGGAAAACGGGCGATGGGTTGCGACCGCTGTTGGCACGGACATTGTGTTCGAGACATGGCGGGCGAGCGGGGCCCATGTGTTTTTTTCCCGCTGGGACGGCGACCGCAAGATTGGAGGTCTACAGGGAGGAACCGGGCGGCTGGGAAGGCTGAAGAAAGCACTGCAAGGCGAATCCATCGAAGCAAGGCAATCTTTGGAAATCCTCGTGACCGGAGTCGATGACGTTGCAGAGGCCCGGGCAATGGTTCAGCAGCTGGTTGCGGCGGCGGTTTCCGCTGGTTCTGGCTCTATTGGCAAACCGTAGCTGTAGGTGGTCAATCTACATAGAACGCGCCGGGTAACACTTCGATCGTCCCATGGGATACGGACAGGCGGCCATCGCGCTGCCTGAGATCCGAACCAACCAAATTCCTGGATTCGTCTCCCCGATCGCGTATTTCACTCATCGTGGACCCAAACGATTGATTTTCGCACTTCTGGGCAATAGCATACGCTTGCCGGTAGGATGAGCGAGTTTGATTATCCATAGCCGCTAGTTGCCACGATGAATAATCGAAGAATCAGAAAGTTGCCGCAGCGTGATGGAAAACGACCTGACGCCGATGCGATGGCCGGGGAGTCGTTGGATTTTGTCGATTTGGCATCTCGACACCGAATCGAGCAGGACCGGAGAGAACGTGAGGCGCTGGCGAGGGAGGAGCGCTTGCAGGCATTGCTTGCGGCCAAGAGAACGGCAGCGGTAGAGAAGGAAGCCACCGCTCAGGAGGTGAATCCGGAAGTCACCGGGGACGACGCTGACGGGATCGCAGAGGCGGAGGCAGTAGAGCTGTTCGAGGCAGATCAGCGGGATCGCCGGGTCTTTTCCACAGCGCTTCAGCACGAGGTTTCTATTCGCAACACCAGGCAGATACAATGGTTCGAACGCGGCAGCCGCCTTGCGGGGATCGGTGTCGTGGTGCTGGCGGTCATTCTCGCAATCGCCTATGCGGCGCGGACCAATAGCAATGGACCAACGGTAGACGACGATAACCCGGCCACTGGCCCAAATGAACCTTCACTGGACAATGCCCGCCGCATGGCAAGCGCCAAGGCCATTGCCAGGAAGTTTGTCAGAGCCACTTCGATGAGTGAACGCCTGAGCTGTGTAAGGTTTCCAGGTAAGGTCGCGAAACTGATGGCAAAAGACCGGACGATGAACTGGGATGCCCCGCTGCCAGTGGGGGAAGTGCTGGAATACGGAGAATATGACTTCGAAAACCCTCCTTTCTTTCTGGGATGCTACGTCGAGGACGATTTGGAAAAGGCGTATGACATTCGGTTGATGGCTGTTGATTCGATTGATGATTTAATCACTGAAGGCCGGAATCTCATCGTCGTTGCCCGCGTCGGAGATGGCATTCACATCCGCATCTTTGGAGCCGACGGCGGCGAGTTCTTCGATCGCACTGAGCTGGAGTTAGAATCCGGGTTATCGCTGCTCATGCTTAAGGATGCTGTCAGTCCTGGAGCCCCCCTTGAGAATCTATCGGCCGAGGAAAAAAATACGCTGATTAGAAGTGCCCTCTCCACCTCTGGCTATGACAGAGTAAAGCGGTATCCGATCGAAGTAGAAATTCGCAGCGATGGATCACTGATCGACTGGGAGGCATTCGCCGAATACAACGAAGTGCCCTGGCAGGAAGTCGTGAAAGAGCGTTCCCCCATGCGGGACTATACGATGCGGGTCGTTGCCATGGGCTTTGATTACTACAACTACCAGTTTACCGAAGACAAATACACGTGTTTTCAGATCCAAAACCGCAGCCAGACCCAGGCCATCTACGCATACGCGAGAAAAGGGGGCTGGGTGGAGAAAGAGATCCGCAACTTCATGTCCAACAAAATTGCGATGGAAGGCGTCGGCTCCGCAATCATGTCGTTTATTCAGGTAAAGATCCGATTTCCAGAAAAAACGACCCCTGAGCCGATGGCTGAGATTGTTGCCTACTTGGCACCGCATTGGTATACACTGGCCCCGGAAGTGGATGAGCGGTCGATGGTGACGCCAGACGCAATTCTGGGAGCGGGCTCGGAAAGCGACAAGGCATCGAAGCGGGCACCAGATTCTGATGCGCCGATGGCCCCGAAGGGATCCTGGCGCTAGTCCTCCGCTCCTGCCAAGCCGCAGAGTGTGGAAAAATTGGTGATTTCCTTTGTGCGTGAAATGTCTAGGATCGCGCCATGCGATCAAGAGTATTTCATGCCACTGTAGCGACCGCCGGATTGATTCTAGTGGGCACCATCGCGGTGCAGGCCCAACACGGTGAAGGGGTGAATCCCTACTGGCCCGGCCTCGATTCCCCCAAACTGATTACTCCCCAGTGGATCGGTGAAGAAGGTGTGGAAGCGGCGATATTGCTGTCCATCGATGACATGCGGGATCCAGCAAAGTATGAGGCGTTTTGCCGCCCGATCTTGAACCGGCTCAAGGAGATCGATGGCCGCGCGCCGTTCACGATCTTTACAAATGTCGTCGATCCCATGGAGCCTCAGCTGCAGTCCTGGCTGAAGGAGGGGCTCAGCATCGAGGTGCACACGATCGACCATCCCTGTCCCTTGCTGGCGAAGGGTGACTTTGCTCAGGCAAAGAAAACGGTGCACGACTGCATCGATCTGCTGGCGGGCATTCCCGGTATGAAGCCGGTCGCGTATCGAATGCCGTGCTGTGACTCGATGAACAGTGTGAGCCCGCGCTTCTTCAGTGAGATTTTCAACGTTCCCACTGAGTCCGGAAATTTTCTGCAGATCGACTCATCCGTGTTCACCTTGATGACACCCGCTGATCCCGACCTGCCTGCCGAACTCATCGGTGAGGGCGCGGGGCGCTTCGCAAAGTACGTGCCTAAGCTAAAGGGGTTCGTCAACTATACTGAGAACTATCCGTATCCTTACGTCGTCGGCGGCAGTTGCTGGCAGTTGCCCTGCGTCGTTCCGTCCGACTGGGAGGCGCAGGATCGCCAGGGCGTCAACAATCCTCAAACCGTCGCAGACATGATGGCAGCTATCGATGCAACCGTCATCAAAAAGGGCGTGTTCACGCTGGTCTTTCATCCACACGGTTGGATTCGTAATGACCAGATCGTCGAGCTGATCGATCACGCGGTCGCAAGGCATGGAAAGAAAGTGAAGTTTCTCAATATGCGCGAGACGCTGGAGAGGCTGACGGCCAATTTTCTCGGCGGCACTCCCATTCGTGATCCAGAAACCGGTAAGCCGAACGAGAAACTGGCCATTCTGGACAGCGATGGCGATGGACTCATGGACGTGTCAGTCCGCACCGACGCTGCTGGGGTAGTCCGCCGTGACTTGGACGGCGACGGCATCGAGGAGATCGTTGCCGGTCATCCGGATGGGCCGGGCGTGTACCGAAAAGCAGGCGATCGCTGGCAGAAGCTGCCGTTCACTCTGCCGTATCGAACCGCCGCCACGACTCCAGACGGCAAGGATGCCGGACTGCGCTTTGCTGATGTGAATGGCGATGGTCACGACGATGTGATTTTTTCCAATCATGAACGCTACAGCGTGCACCTCTGGGTGTCGATGGATGCAGGATGGGCAGTAGCGGGTTTGTCCGGAATGCGCGGCGATTTTCCGGCGGAGCAGGAGATCCCGATGATCGTTCGTGAGGATGGTAGCGACAATGGTGTCTGGTTCAACGATGGCAGGATGTTCGTGCAGAATGAGGATACTGCGAAAGAGAATACCGTGGTGGAGCAGCGGACGTTTGAACAACTTGCCACTGCCCTGACAAAGCCAGAAGCTGTCGTCAATTTACAGCCCACTCCAGCTGACCGTGCGCTGTCCACCATGCGCACGCACGACCGATTCGAAGTGCAGCTGGTCGCGGCAGAACCGCTGGTCATGGACCCCATCGACATCGCCTGGGGGCCGGATGGAAAGCTATGGGTCGTGGAAATGGGCGACTACCCGCTCGGCGAAGACGGCAAGGGCAAGCCGTATGGCAGAGTGCGATTCCTGGAGGATGGCGATGGCGACGGTAGCTACGAGAAGTCGACGCTTTTCCTCGATGGCCTCGCGTATCCCAGTGGTGTGATGCCTTGGAAAGACGGCGTCCTCATCCTGGCGGCGCCCAATCTTCTCTACGCGCGCGATGTGAATGGCGATGGCGTCTGCGATACCCGTGAGGTGCTCTACGATGGATTTCTGACTGGCAACCCCCAGCATCTGGCCAATGGACTGGCATGGGGGCTGGACAATTGGATCTACATTGCCAACGGCGACAGTGGTGGCCGGGTACGCAGTCTCAAAACCGGCGAAACTGCGAACATCAGTGGTCGCGATCTGCGGCTGCGACCGGAAACCGGGGCACTCGACGCGCAGTCGGGCATGACCCAGTTCAGCCGTCCGCGCGATGACTGGGGCAACTGGTTCGGCTGTAACAATTCCTATCCGCTCTGGCACTACGTCTTACATGACCACTATTTACGGCGCAATCCGCACGTGGCGACGCCCTCGCCGAGCATTCGAATCACCGATCCAGAGCTGCACCCGCAGGTTTATCCCGCCAGTCCGACCATTGAGCGCTTCAATGACTACCACACTGCAAACCGGATTACCTCTGCCTGTGGTGCGGGTATTTACCGCGATTCTCTTCTGGGGGAGGATCTCTATGGCAACGCTTTCATCTGTGAGCCGGTGCACAATTTGGTCTATCGCCAGGTGTTGTCTCAGGACGGCTACACATTCAAAGCGCGGCGACCGGATGAGGAACTGCAAAGCGAATTTCTTGCCTCGACCGACAATTGGTTCCGACCGGTAACTGCCCGAACTGGCCCCGACGGCGCGCTGTATGTCGTCGATATGTACCGCCACGTCATCGAGCATCCGGAGTGGATTCCGCCGGAATGGGAAGAGAAGCTGGATCTCCGCGCTGGTTCTGATCGCGGGCGCATCTATCGGGTGGTGAAACGAGGAACCAGTCCGAGGAAGGTGCCGGTCATCGCCGGGATGAAAGATGACGAGTTGGTGGAGATGTTAGGTTCTGAAAATGGCGAACTCCGGGATCTGGTACATCAACAACTGGTGCAGCGCGCGAGTGTCGATGAGGCGGCTGAAGCTGCGCTCACGAAGCTTGCGGGATCGGGGCCACGTCCGGCTTCCCGTCTGCAGGCGCTGGCTGTGTTGGATGGCATTGGGCAGCTGGACGATGAAATCCTGCGCGCCGCGCTCAATGATCCCGCTGCTGCCGTTCGGCGCGAGGCAGTTCGTCTGTGCGAAGGCCAGTCTGGCATGCTGAAGGATTTGGCGGCGATGGATTTGTCGGGAGAAGAGTTGCCCGTGCTGTTGCAGTTGGCCTCGTCAGCAGGCGAGTTCACAGAATCCGCAGCCGGCAGGATTCTTGGTTCTCTGCTGGTGCGGCATGGAGACAACCACTGGATGCTCGCGGCCATCATGAGTTCGGCCACGCAGCATGCGGAGGCGCTCACCGATGTTCTCATTGCCCAGGACTCGGATCAACTGAAGCGGCTGTTGCCCGCGCTTGAGGCCATGATTTCGCTCGATGCCGCAGTGTCCGCCGATGCACTGCTCCCGAAACTGGCCAAAGGTGTCGCAAGTGATTTGGCCAGCATCGGAGTAGGGGCGTTCAAGGTGGCGTCTGGCTTTCTCGCGGCGGGAGTCACCGATGGATTGCAACCAGTCATCGCGCTGGCCTTGTCCAGTGCAAAAGATGAAGCGGCTCCCGGCGTAGTGCGGGCCAGCGCGATTTCCCTGCTCAGTGCGGCAAAGCAAAAGGAACAGTTGCCCTATCTGATGTCGTTGCTCAGCTACCAGAATCCATTCGAAGTTCAATCGGCAGCCATCAATGCCATCGGTGATCTGGGATCAGCCGATGATGCGCATGCGCTGCTGAAACGCTGGAGTGAACTTGGCCCGGCAGTGCGCCGTTCCCTGGTCGCGATCTGTCTCGCAAAGCCCGGCTGGTCGGCAACGCTGCTGGATGCCGCCGCTGCAGATGGCGCGATCCTCAACGGCCTGACCGACTCCGATCGCCAGCGGTTACGGAGCAGCTCGATGGTCGCCGTGCGTGAGCGCGCCACAGAGGTATTCGCGACAGCTCAGAAATCGCCCGTCGCCGAGCAGCTCAAGGCGTTGCAGCAGGCCGCTTCTTTGCATGGGGACGTTGCTCGCGGGCGCGGGATTTTTACCACCCAGTGTTCCATGTGCCATCAACTTGAGAACATCGGCAATCACGTAGGCCCGGATCTCACGTCGCTCACCGATCGCTCGTTCGAGGCAATGTTAACGGCAATCGTCGATCCCAATGCGGCGGTGGAGGGCAAGTTTGTGAGTTATCTGGTCACCACCTCCACTGGCGAGAATCTCCTGGGCAGTATTGCTTCAGAAACAGGAACCTCAATGACGCTCAAACTCACCGATGGCAGTGAGCGCACTGTGTTGCGCAAGGAATTGAAGGGCCTCGCCAGCACTGGCAAGTCGCTTATGCCGGAAGGGCTCGGTACTGCCCTGGAACCGCAGGGCATCGCTGACATCATCGCCTTTGTCCAGCAGGCCCGCCCGCCGCACAGCCAGTTTACCGGCAACGAGCCCCAGCTGGTAACAGCCGACGGCAACGGGCGGATCGAACTCTTCGTTACCAAAGCCTATCTCTACGGGCCCGAGATCCGCTTCAGTACCCGCTACCGACAGTTGGAGAACTGGATCAGTGAACGGGACGAAGTGGTCTGGAAAGTCGATGTGCCCACCGCTGGAACCTACAACGTTGAGGTCGAAGCGTCATGCGACAGCGGTGTGCCGGGCAACACTTTCCAAATCACTGCAACCAACGATAGCATCACCTCTAACACTCCTCCAACCACCAACGGCAACGACTTCCGCGTCCGGCCCATCGGCACAATCAAACTTGATGCCGGCCTTCAGGAAATCGTGATGCGAGCAGTCAGTCCGCTCAAACGACACCTGTTCGATCTGCGAGGTGTATACTTATCAAAAACAAGCGAGTAGCTGGTAAGGTCAAAGACAAGTATCAGCGCAGTATCCAGTCAGAGGAAACGACCGCTTCAATCTTCAGTTGCACCGGACTCCTTAGCGGCTGGTAGGGTGCAGCGAATGAAAGGGTTGGGCGAAGTGTGGGTGAGTCACGGTCTTCTGCCCGCTCCATTAAGCGGGTGAGCTGCTGGCCTGCGTAGCTGGTTTTCTCCGCGTAGCAATAGATCCAGTCGCCTCGGCGCGACGTTCGCATCCGGTAGCAATCGTAGTGTGTGTCATCCGAGAACTCGAAATTGAAGTAATCGTCCTTCTGCAGAATGACCCGAAACGTCGCGGGATCGGCTGCCTCTCCAGCGAGGAATGATTCCAGCGGAACGGGCTCAAAGTGCACCAGGCTTTGCCAGTCGATTGCAAATCCGTCACCGGTATGCTCGATCGCAGCAGTTCGTGTCGCCTCATTGCTTTCAAGTCGGTAATCCAGCAGGATCATCTCGCCTCCGTTCGGGCCGTCACTCGCATAGCTTTTCGCCAGCGGCGCGATCCAACTAACTTTTGCAGGGGCAATGAGGCCATCGCCGAAGTGATGCCGGAGTAAGTCAATATCGGCATCGCTTGCAAGGCACGGGACTATTTCCTCGATCGTTGTGGCTGAGTAAAACTGCCGGATCAGTCGCTCGGCGTTGGCTCGAAATTCGGCGTGTTCGAGGGGCGAATCTTCCAAATCCTGGTTTGCAAAAGCGACGGTTTGACTTGGGGGAGACATTCGCCAAAGCAGAGCCGTCGCCGCAAAGGCAAGGATAATCGATCCTCTGACGAGGGCCGCTCTTCCAATCCTATCTGTTCGGCTGAAGCGAGGCGTCCGGTTTCCCCATTCAGGATCCGCTCCAAAATCGACAGGACTCTTCGGAACGAAAACCGGAAGACTCCGTTTGTCTTTTGTGGGGCGGTTCACAAAATCAATCACGCCTTCTCCGAAAGAGCAGCAGCCCGAAGCCTGCCAGCGTTAAAATTGCCGAAGAAGGTTCCGGAACGAGGTTAAACGAGAGACCTTGCAGTTGCGCTGTATCACTGGCAGTACTGGCAAATGCAATTGTCATTGATGTGCCCGATGGAAGGGGTAAAGCGGTGCCGCCGCTGAGATCATTTAGATCATAATTGTCGGAAGTGGTGCCAGACGTAAATGTAAACGTCCCGGTTCCACTGGCAAACATGATTTCGGCATGGGTGGGTACGATGGATAAGCCTACCCAACTTGGAGAAAATACAGAGAATGTTTCCGTAGTCGTGCTAAAGGAGCCAAAATCGATCCCGACCCATTCCGCATCACTATCCAGGCTAAATCCCCAGCTCTCAGAGGCGTCAAATGCATCGGCTGTGTCGGCACCTGCCGCATCGATTCCTAATGTGCCACTGTTAGGGTTGAGAAGTCCGGTTGATAGTGACGTTGTGGTAAAGGTCGCTGAAATTCCGGTGGCCGGATCATTAAACGGACCGGCCGTGTCGCCAACACCATCGCCTTCAAAGGTGTCGGTGTTGGCAAATCCAATGATTGCCACGCCATGGGCAGGCATAACAGAAGCCGTGAGTACCAAGAGTGCAGTCAGAGGAATAAGCCGGGGGAGTGAGGTGCGTTTCATTCTTAGGGAAAGGTAAGGTTGCAGGGTGGGGGCTTCAGCGTCGTCTCGCAGTCACGCTCATGCCGAGTGCTATCATGACAAGCAGTGCCGTAGATGGCTCGGGAACCTGGGTTGCGGAGAAGCTGAGTATGCTCACGCCATTATTGCTCGTCGGAGCATTCGGCTCGAAAGCGGTGATGGTCATGCTCTGGCCGACCAGAAGCGTGTCCCCAAACATCGTGGTGCCGCTACTGGTCAATTCAGTCGCCGCCCCGCCATTGAATGATACCCGAAGCCCATCGTTGGAGCCCACTCCGCCAATGGACAGCGAGTCGAAGGTAACAGGGACGTTAAAGGATAATGTTAGAAATTCGATCGTATTGATCGTGTCCAGGCCGCTGGTGTTATCGCCACTGGAGCTGTCATTGATTCCCAGTCCACTTGCCGTTGCGTTGATGGTGCCATCGCTGGCAGAAAGCGTTACGGTTATTCCGCTCACAGTAACCGAGCCTGATGGAACGTTCAGGTCAAGGGAGCCATTTGTGCCATCGAATATTGCTGTCGCTGCCTGTCCAGAAGTCGCGCAGCTAAGCAGAACACCCATCAAGGAGAAAAAACGTCTAAATGTAAGAATGTATCTCATATTTCAAATGCAATAGGATAATGGATTTTAAATGTCCATCACAAAGAGATGTGAAATTACTAGAACGCTTCAACTAAGTATAAAAGAATGGTATTTTCATTTTTTCCGTTGCTGATCAGTGGGTTGATTTCTAAGTTATGTTAATGACTTCGTTGTGGGTTTTCATCAATTGGTTCACCACTGGAGTGTTCACACTTGGCATTTCCGGAAACTGGTGCGCGATGGTTCTCGGCCGATAGATTGTGACTTTGCTGTGCACCCAAGCCGGACTGATCGGAGAGCCGTCCCAATGCCGTGGGGCACCACGGTTCAAGCACACCCGCCTGGCAGCCCTGGGCGATCGCCGGAACACGCTCAGCGTTCCTTCCGGTTCGTTCCTGAGGATCTGCGGAAAGTCCCATCCATTCAACGTTTTGAATCCCCTCAATTCGTCATGGAAGCCGATGGGAGCTTGGCCCTGCTTTCGAGGGCGGGCAGGGATAGACAACTTCCACGATTTCAGGAACCTCCCGTTCTTCGGCGCGGGCAAACGCACGGTATTTCCCACTTTTCATACGGCATGGCCCGTGATACCCATGGCATATGGACAAAGAACAGCGCCGTCGTCAAATCGAGCATCAGTTTCGCGAGACCGCCCGCAAGGAGGTCGAAGGCCGTACCATGGGTGCCAAGATCTGGCGTCAGGCGCTCGAAGAATGCGATGGTGACGAAGAACAGGCTCGTGAGCACTACATTAAGCTACGCATTCAGAATCTGCGGATAGAGTTTCGCAGGTTGGCCAAGCAGGCTGTCCAGCTCGATCGTGAGCAGAAAGAGCGAGAGGGGAAAGCCAGCCTATATCAGGAGGAACTCAAGGAAGAGGCAAGGCAACAGCGGCGGTCTGCGAAAAAGAGGCAGGGAGAAAGCGATCTCAGCTACATCGCGATCATGCTCGTTTTGGTAGTTGCTGTGATTGCAGTTCTTCGCACGCTGACTGCAGCGGGGTGAGCGGGATGTTCGCGGTTGTCAAAAAATGCACAGCAAATCTCTCGATTTGCGGCGAATGACAATGTCGTCATGGGAATTTAGCTTGAGCGTCATCTACACATAGGATTCAGAGTTGCGGAATCAGTCCATTCGTTATGTCATCCGAAACATCCAGCGCACCACCATCTGGTGGGAGCAGGCTCCAGATAATGCTCCCCACTCACTGGAGGGAGAGGGGGCTTCAAATCCTGATAAAGCTGGTGAAGCATCCCATTTTTCCTGTGATCGTTTTTACCATTCTTTCAACTTTCCTGTACAAGATCGATCCTGGATCTAAGGGCGAATTCTACCCATTCTCGAATTATCCGATGTACGCGAATCCCAGGGAAAGGGATCTCGAGTACTTCTTCCTGGAGCACGGCGACGGGACGCCGCTGGCTTCGTTCGCCTACACCGGGTATACCGCGTCGCGGGTCAAAAAGCTGATGCGCTCAGAGTCCATGGCTTACGCGAAGGCGAACGGCTTAAAGTGGAACAAGAAGAGCAGCTGGCTCACTGATGAAGTTCAGGCTGAAATAGGAACGACAGTGCTGGCGCATCTTCGCAAACGATCGCAAGATCGCGCTACGCCTTTTCCTGGCGACATTGCGCTCGCGAGGGGTATCATTTTTGTCAGCGAGGACGGCATGCTGGAGGAGTCTGCGGCGACCATCGCGAGGAACGCCGCGCCGCTCACAAATGAATCAAATCCAGCGCCTGCTGAAAACCCATGAGCGCACTTACCGAAATAGCTAAGCGAGCGTGGTACATGCCATGGGTGAAGCGTCTCTGTGCGGGAACCTTTCGCCCCGCGCCAGTTGCTTCGTGGGAAGTGCTCATCATGCGGGTGCTTTTTGCCTGCGTTGTCTGGCAGACGTTTCCAGAGAATTTTGCCTACGCCGAGCAAAAGTACCCGAACGGAATCGCCAGGATTTTTGACCTTACGTGGTTGTGGTCTGGGCACGAGTATAGCTTTAGCTGGATGGGCATTGAGAATCCAGTCACGGCGACGCAAATCATAAGGCTGGTCGTTGCCATAAGTCTGCTGTTCTATGCAGCCGGTTTCCTGTTGCCGATAGCATTGCCATTGATCACAGCAGCCAGTATTATCGTTCGCACCTACTACAACTCGCAGGGATCGATTCATCACGGATGCCAGATGGTCACAACCATCCTCGTGTTTCAAACAGTTGTCGTGATGTGGTTTGCGGGAAGGCGATTGTATGGGCGTGCGGTGGCCAAGCCGTTTCGATTTCCCGAAGGGCTCAGCCAGTGGAGCTATTTTCTCTACTACTCGCAGGGGGCGATCGCGGGCTGCTACGTTATCGCCGGCCTTACCAAGATCGTGCGCACCGGCGGTTCCTGGTTCTGGAACAGTCCGTACATGGCGCTCGAAGTGATCAAGACAGAAAAGCAGGAGTTCTACAGCACCCTCGACCACAGCGTTCTCGGCACCCAGGCAGTCTACGCTGAGTGGATGCTGAACAACCCAAACCTCGCCCGACTGCTCTTAAGCGGAGGAGTCATCCTAGAGCTCTTTGCGATCATCGCTCTGTTCAGCCGAAACACCGCCCTCATGATTGGCGCTGGCATGATCCTGTTCCACCGTTCCGTCGATATCGTCATGAACCTCCATTTTCGTTTTAACGAGTACTCCGTCTGGATTTTCTGTATTAATCTGCCATTCTGGGCCGCCTTGGCAATGCGTCAGGCTCGCGGAAAATGACACCAGCGGTGTGGGGGCATTTTGAGCGAGTAATCCAGAGAGGGAGTATGGAGAGAAGAGTATGGTTAGAAGCCAACAAGCGATGGCGAACCTGAACTTCCCGGCAAAACGCCTTGAAGAGTTCCTGTCCTCAGTCTAACCTCTAGATGCCTTGCGAGAATTCCAAGGAGAGTGATGGGTGCCTGGTGGCCTCCGCGGTCTTCAAAACCGTTGTGGGCGTTTAACGCGTCCAGGTTGGTTCGATTCCTTCCCTCTCCGTCCCTTTTTTGTAGGGTTTTGTGTTTTCGCCTACGCCCATCTTCGCTCAGGTGCGCTCTAAATATCCGTTACAGAAGCGTTACACCCTCCCGCTTGGAGTCGTGCGACTGTCTGGCAAGGTGAAGACCAAGCAAAAACGTACGGTGCCAACGACAACCTTTCCGAGTGGCTTGTGCCTCTTCGGGCACAGGGCTCTATAACGCCTGCCAATGCCCGTCGGATCTTCGATCTTCGACAGTGCTCGCAAAGCTTCAGGGTTCAAGCCATCACACCTGAGCGACGACCCAGCCGAACGCACGGTGGAGTCCAAGCTAAGGGATTGGCCCCAGAACTGCATCCGGCACAGCTTTGGTTCCTACTTTCTGGAACGAACACGCGACGTGGCTGCGACTGCTCTTGCTATGGGCAATACCCCCGCAGTGGTCATGAGACACTACCATCAGCTGGTGGATCCCGATGACGCCAACGCATTCTGGAGCATCTCACCATAGGGCTAAACGCAAAACAGAAAATGCTGACCGCATTTTGGATTCGACTCATTGCCTTCGCCTGAAAGCTCATCAATCATCAATCATCAATCTTCGTGATCCGGCAATTGCGAAAGATCGCTTAATCCAAGCGCCTTGATGTGGGTGCCTATCTCGCAATCAGCCAGGCGGCGATATTGAACTTTTCCAGAATCGCTAACTCTTTCGGCCTCCACGCACAGGATCAACTTGAATTTGGGTAGGTTAGAAGCCAGCGCATCGCACATAGCGGCCTGTGCTTCCGGGAGGCTACGACATGTCCCACAGGGGTGATCTGCGCTTGATAAAGCAATATTGATGATTTGATTCTTCTCGTCCGTTCCCAAAGTAGAAACGTCTGGGAAAGGATCTGAATTTAGCAGGGTCTTAAGATCCGTCCCTTCTTTCTCACTAAGTAGCGCAGACGCTGGTTTATCGACGACCAATTCCCCCTTGATATTGAAAATACGTATGTGCACTTCAGTGCCGACGAGAGCTACGATTACGAGTGAATTGCGGTCTTCCAAAAGATCGTCTATCGTGGTGACTGACATCAAGCGAAGATTGTACCCGCCCCCACCAGAAAGTGAACCGCAATTTAGTTTCCAGCGAAAAGTTTCGGGTGAGCACTGTTGGATGAAGCCCAGTACCCGTTCGTCACGATGGGGGCTAGCTTTGAACTTCGCTGACAACGGAATCCAGTCTCTCCTGACCGCGTCGGCAGCCGTTCTTGAAGTGTTCGCCTCTCTGTAATTCCTCCGTCGATCGCGGTCAGCAAGATTGTAAAGAACTAACCAGTACGTTTCAATGTCAGGTTGTGGCTCCTTGTTGGAAGGCTGCGTCCACTCAATAGCATACTTCTGCTTAATCTCTTTCTCCTTGATCCTACTCCAATCGTGCATGTCATTTTTGCTTTCGCGTCGCTCTTGATCCCGTCGCTTTTGATCGCGTCGCTCTTGAACGTCTTCAGCCCTTCTGTTTCGGTTTTTAAGGTATAGATCCGATCCGAAATATTGCTCTTTACGGGTTTGATTGTCCCTGTCTTCATGGAGCGCGTGCTTAAGGGTGGCGGCGTCATTAGCGCTCAATCCCCACCTGTGTATTATCATGTCTTCGGTCGGGATTTCCGGGAATCCATCTGACCATTCAAACACCTCATCTCGGTTAAGTGTCTGACTTGATTGCTTTGTGATGCTTGGCTTCTTCCCTCTATTGGCAGATAGAGCCGTTCCCGCTGGCGTAGTGGAACTGTATGCAGGCTTCATATTTTTTAGGGTGAACAGCTTCGTCCGCCCAATAGAAAGCTCATTCGCCATATCTGCTACCTTCAGGGATTGCCCTCTCGCCTTCAAGCGTCTCTCAGCAGTTCTTAGGATGCGCCTGGCAAGCAACGCTTCTGCTTCGTGAAGTGTCATGCCAGACAACTTACGCTTGAGGTAGGATAAGCGCTTGCTGAGGCGTCGTTCGGATTCCACAAGCAATTCGGCGGACATCGCCCAGTTGAGTCCGTTGCCGGAAACTTCGAGTTCCGCGACAACCAGATCAACAAGTGAAGGGCAAGTGGGGCCACCATCCTGGTAACCCTTGATCCACAGCGGTGGAACCCATCGTTGAAATAGTCTCCAAAGAGCAAAGTTGCCAAGTTCAATCACCGGGCAGGTCACCGAATATCGAGAATGCTTTGGTCGAGTGGTGGTTTCAGAAAAAAAGCGCCTCACCATTTCTGGAGAAGATTTCCATTTTCTAGATAATTCTTTGATGCTTAATGCTTTAATTGATCGTTGAGGCATTTTCTAAAACGATTGAAAATCCACAAGAAGCGGACGGCACTCACTAGGATGTATGAAGCATTCAAACAAATCAAGAAAAGTCACGAACTTTCACTTCGATCAAGATGAGCTCTTATCTCGACGGGACATCGCGATGCGGTGGCGTTGCGATCCAGCGACTGTCAGGCGCCGAGAAAAAGACGGCCTGCTCCCTGCGATCAGATTCAATTCACGAGTGATACGGTATCGACTAAGTGACGTGGTTGCATTCGAGAATGGAGGTGCCCGGTGAGGATAAATCCAAAGGATAGCATTACGATCACTTTGTCGCAGGGGGGAGTTTCTTCGCCTCCTTTGCTCACAAGGGAGCAACTAGCCGAACGCCTGCAAGTTTCGAAACGCCAGTGTGAACTTATGGAGACATCAGGGCTCCCAGTGATCCGGTTTGGGAAAGGCGGGTGCCTCGTCAGGTACAACTGGGCCACTGTAATGGAGTGGCTAGGAAGCGAGACCGAGCGCCATCTCTCATCAAAAAAATAGCCGGGCAGGGCTGCAGCCCGTACCCGGCAAACTCTACAGACTATGGAAAGACTAATAAATACGCGAAGAAGTGCAACCGCTTTTGAACGTGCGTTGAAATACATCACGATCGCAACGCAGCGTTGTCCGCTCGAACGAAAGGAGGCACCGCATGTTTGACACCGACTCAATCAACGCGGCGAATCCATTGCCGGAACTTATCGAGCGTCTGTTAGGGGAACCACTGCGGCGGTCTGGCGATCACTCGATCACGCATTGCCCCTTCCATGATGAGCGAACACCGTCATTCCACGTTTGGAGTGATCACGCGCATTGCTTTGGATGCCATGTCCATATTGATGATAGCATCGACTTCATTCAAAAACTCAAAGGCATCGACTTCAGAGAAGCCTGCGAATTGCTGGGTGGCACCCCTTCGGTCGCTTATGTCGCTTCGGTCGCAAGGAAAAGAAAAGCGCAGCCACCTGAGCCAACGCTACCCGATACCTTCTGGGATATAGAACGGAAGGCACGATCTACTGTTTACGATAGCGATAGAGTGAAGCACCGGATCGCCCTGGAGTTTGGCATCGGCGATCGGGTGGTTGAGTCTCTGACATTCACGCAGGGTGCATCCATCGGTTTAAGAGCTGATGCAACCTACGAGTCCGACGGCCAGCGCAAGTCATGCCTGAGTAATCGCATCGTCTACACCTACCCGTCCGGCATCAAGATTCGGCATCCGTTCGGCGCTGAAAGTAAGTGTCGATTCTTGTGGGAATTGGGTAGGGCATCCCTGCCATGGCGATCGTTCATACTGACCCGTCGAGGTTTTCCGGCAATTGATACGGTGCATCTGATGGAGGGCGAGTCCGATACCATCTCTGGTCTCGATGCTGGACTGGAAAGTAGCTGGGATGCGCCGAAGCCGTCCTGCGTGATCGGATCACCGGGCACATCGTTCAAAAGCGAATGGGCAACCCTGTTTGCCGGGAAGACAGTCGTACTGTGGTTCGATGACGATAGCGATAAACCGTCAAATTCAGGTCAGATCGCCGCTGATCGCGTGAAGCAGATCCTGCTGCCGGTGGTTCGGGAAATTGTCCACTGCAAACCCACTCGAAAGGAGGCGGCATAATGGACTTCAGAGACTTCAAGAGCAGCGGTGGGGACATTCAAGCGGCAATGAATGTCGGTGAAGTGACCACCGGACTTAACGGACGCGATCCAGACAATCCGCTGCGTCTGGGCAATGAAGCCTTCCACGGCAATGCAGGGCGAATCGTACGTGCCATTGCACCGAACACCGAGGCGAGTGAAGTCGGTCTACTGGTGACGTTGCTGGTGGCATTCGGGAACCTTGCCGGAAGCAACTGCTACCTGCCCATTGGGAATGCGCGGCACTACCCGCGCCTGTTTGCTGTGCTTTGCGGAAACACTAGCAAAGGCAGGAAGGGCACATCACTCAACTGCCTCGTGGAATTGATTCGAGCGGTCGCTCAGACATGGGCGGAACAGAACCTAGCGAAGGGACTGTCGAGCGGTGAAGGATTGATTTACAACGTTCGTGATGAAGTCCGTGATGCGAAGGGTGAAGTCAAAGACGAAGGCATTCATGACAAACGACTGCTGGTCGTCGAGGAAGAATTTGCCAGCGTTCTCAAGGTCTGCAAGCGAGAAGGAAACCCGTTATCACCGATCATTCGCAGTGCATGGGACGACGGGAGCCTGCGGCAGATGGTGAAGAACTCACCGCTTAAAGCCACGGGAGCGCACATCAGTATCCTTGGGCACATCACCCGCGAAGAGGTGCAACGCTCACTTTCCGACACCGAGGCGTTCAACGGATTCGCGAACAGGTTCTTGTGGGTATTCGTTGAACGGTCTCAATGCCTGCCGTTTGCGCCGCTGATTACTGCTGACGATTTCTCCAAGGAAATTGGTCTGCTACGGGAAGCAATTGAATTTTCCGACAAGCCACGGGCAATCGGGATGAGCACAGACTTCGAGGATCTCTGGAGCATCGAATACGCTGAGTTGTCTGAAGGCAAGCCTGGGCGACTCGGGGCAGTCACATCACGGGCAGAGGCGCAGGTTATCAGGTTGGCTCTGACCTTCGCCCTGCTGGACTGCAAGGCGCAGGTGAATGTCGAGCACCTCACTGCTGCTCTGGAACTCTGGCGTTACTGTGAGGCGTCCGCGATCTGGTGCTTCTCCACGCCTGCCAATGATCCGACCGCAGATCAAATACTTGAGGCGCTGAAGCAACGAGGCTCGATGGATCGCACCCAGATCCGGGACCTGTTCAATCGCCACAAGAGTGCTGTTGAGATCGAGACCGCATTGGAAAAGCTCAGGAGCCTCAAGCTTGCGGACTCCACCAAGGAAGAGACCGATGGGCGATCACGCGAGATCTGGACAGCGACTGCGACAAAAGCGACATAAGTCTGTGGAAATTATAAAATCACCGCAATTCAGACCCTTTGGTCGCTTTTGTCGCTCGGTCGCATTGCGCTCACCGAGAAACGCCGGTGGAGATCTGCACGATGCTGACTCCGATAAACCAGGTAGCGACCAAGACGAATTTGAATGATGAAAACTATCACTAAAGCCGCTGTCACTCCATCGTCACCCTGCTGCGAGTTCATGCTGACCGATGAGCAGGCCGAGCAGCTACCAGGCGCCATTTCTGGTCGCCAACCAAGGCTCGCTTCCGGTGGACGGTCAATCCTTGTCGGGCGGGACGGTTCCCGCCGGGTCTCGCTAGTGGCTTTCGGTTGCTCGCTACTTCATCTTTTCCTTTCGGTTTCTGGTTCGGTTTTGAGCGCCCTCCCCGCCTCTCAGGGCTTTGGCTGGCGCCATGAAGATCGAATCTCTTCGGAGCGCTGTTACTTACGGTACGGCCGAGTATTTTGACCATACGAGCACGTGATCTGGTTGGAGAATACTTGCCAAACCGTCTACGGCCCGATGGCTGACCATTCGATTTCGATTCCGGTCGAATCAGGCACCCGATAAAAGACTAGATTGTCACCGGTAGAGCTAAAGACACAGATCGCTAGCCTCCCAGTCACTTCGGATAGCGACTGGTAGGCGTTTCCATACAGTTCCGATCTTGCCCAAGTACCACTGCCATCCGGGGTGTCGCTGACGGGTGGGCGGTTGGTATGATGT
>JAGROY010000336.1:12435-17599 GCA_020439995.1 Verrucomicrobiia bacterium | reverse complement strand
CTTTTTGACCGCTCACCCCTTCTGAGATGAAGAAAAGGATTCCTGCCGAAACCGAGATACTCGCCGGACTCGAAATGGGAGGTATCCCAGTCGTGACCGCAATCAGCTTACAAAGCGGACACGAATGCGCATTCATACGGAAAGAGGCGAAAACGTATGGAACCTGCAAATACGCAGAAGGAGCAGATTTGACAGGGAAGTCGGTTCTCCTAGTAGAAGATGTCGTCTCAAGCGGCGGAGTGATCGTCGACGCAGCATCAAAACTGAGATCAGATGGAATCACGATTAAGAAGGCCTTGTGCGTGATCGACAGAGAGACTGGGGGCTACGAGAACTTAGCGAAACACGGAATTGAGTTACTGAGCCTGTTCAAGCAAACCGAGCTAGATAGAGAAAACTAATCCCAACCAGTCGGCGCAGACAACTCCGGCCATCTCTCCACGATGACCTACGCGTATGACTTCATCGCTAAGCGGCATCACGGGTCATGGGACTTCCAACCTTTAACTGCACAGAGGAGTTGGCACAAAGCGTCCCCGACGTGTTGAGGCCGATTGGTGTTCGTGTTGTGCCGCGACCGCGTCCTCGCTGTCGGCATTCCTACACCTTACGGCGGGGACTCGCCACAGTTCAGTTTGTAGGTTTTGTGGAGAAAGAGGGAGACCCCTACTTTTTTCTGACCTGCGGGAGCAATCCGCTGTTTTGGCCTTTTGATATGCGATTGCTATCCTGTGTAGAGAAGATATTGCTGTCACAGGGCGCATCACGTTGGATTCCAGATGAGACACCTGACGCCTAACCCTAACACTATTCCATGTCCGGCAAGGTAGTGCTCCCGTCGATCCGTGCTAGTATCCCCCCCGCCGCAGCAGCGGCCTGGTTCAAAGTCCTCTCCCGGTTATCAGGGATTTTCAGCCCCAAAAACCGCCAGAAATAACTCTCAGTGAGTTGTGCGGGAGCCCTCTCTGGATTCTGCGAGTTCTGCAAAGATGAGTCGGCCAGCGGTCGTCTGCAGGGCACCGCCGACGATCACGGGAACGGTTGAGCCGAGGTGGGAGATGGCCTGGTTGACGACGATCATGGTGCCGTCGGGCAGGTAGCCGACGGCCTGGTGGGCGTCTTTGCCTTCCTTGACGAGTGTGAGTTCAATTTCATCGCCGGGAGTGATGGTGGGGCGCATGGCGCGGGCGAGGGTGTTCAGATTCAACACGGAGATGCCCTGAAGCTCGGCCACTTTGCCAAGGTTGCTGTCGTTGGTGAGCAGGCGGGCGCTGAGGAGTTTTGCGAGTTGCACCAGCTTGGTATCCACCAGTTTCTCCTGCGGCTGGTAGTCTTCGTGAATGGTGACATCGAGGCCGGGAGTTTTTTCCATGTCCTCAAGGCATTGCAGGCCACGCTTGCCGCGCTCCTGTTTGATGGAATCGGGTGAGTCGGCGAGGATGTGTAATTCGTCGAGCACAAAGCGGGGAATGATCAATGTGCCGGAGAGGAATCCGGTGCTGACGATCGCTGGGATGCGCCCGTCGATGATAATGTTAGTGTCGACGATGAGCGGCTGCCCCTGTATCCCTTCCTGGCGAAAGCGCACGTAGGGGATGACAAATGAAAACTCTTCCCGGGTGCTGCGCAGTGCCACGGTCATGCCGAGAAATCCCAAAGCCATGTAAAGTGCGAGTTCGAGCACTTCGACCACATCCTCTGCTTTGATTTCTCCAATGGGAAACTTCGATTTCAGCCACGGGTTATTGAAAAGATCCGTGCGCAGTAGCAACCACGCGCAAAGGATACCAACTAAAAGTCCAAAGGTCGCCGATGAGAAAGCACGAATGGTGAAATTCTTAAGCAGTGAATCGATACCCACAACCACGAGCCCGAATGCGGTGCCGGACAGCGCCCCTTTCCATGCTTCAATTCCCAGGCCAAGAGCAATCGAAATGCCCAATAGACAGGCGGTCGCGACGAAGAGCGCGCGGGCAATTCCAACTGTCAGGTGAGGGTTCATCGATCGGTGCTTTTACTATTGAGATCCCGCATTTTCTGGAAAAGGCCCCGCCTGTCCCGATCAGTTTCGCTCTCGGGTTCGATTCCATCGACAGAAGGCGAGAAGCTGTCTTTATAGAATAGAATCCCGTGCTTGCGAATATTAAAGATAATGGCTTTTACGTCCTCGCGCACCTGGGGATCGTGCAGGAGCATAGGCACCGCCCCTTCACTGTCGCGCACGTCGTTGGACAATGCTTCGAGCGATTTAGCCAGCGACTGAAAGGACTCGGCGGTTTCTTTCGCCTCGTTGGTAAAATCCTCAACACTGGGGCCGATGCTTTTTACGGTGTCGGTTGTCTCTTTAATGAGAGGCGGCAAGGTATCGACGATTTCTGACAACATCTGCACCGTGGTCTTAAGACTGGTGAGCGTCTCGTTGATGTTCTCGGCATTCACATCGTTGATGTACTGCTCCTGGAACTTGATGGCTGTGCTATTGAGGCTGGCGATGGATGTCTTGATGTTCTCGATGTTGTCGGAACTCAGGATATCGTCGTCCACTTTCGCCAGCGAGTGATTGAGATCGTCGAGGCCTTTTTGAATCTTGCGCAGCACGACGATGGTCTCATCGGACAGTTCGCCGAATCCTGTGCTGGTGGTTCCGGAAAGGGCGTCGCCCGGGACGACATCACCGGGCGTCTCAGACGGAACTTCCGGTGGCAGAACCGCGACGAAGGTATCTCCCATCAGGCCTGCAGTGCCAATCTTGAACTGTGCGCCGGTGGGGATCTTAAATTCATCGTAGATAGCCAGAGGAACCTGCACTTTATCGAAGCCAACGAGGGTGGGCATGGTGGAGACGTAACCAATGCTCAGGCCACCACGGATGACGGGTGCCCCCTCGCGAAGGGACTGGACGTTATCGAACTTGACCGAGAGCTCGTAGGTCTTGCGGAACAGCTTCCCTATGCCGCCAAACGCCAGTATCAGCGTGCCCAGCAAAACGAGTCCGAAGAACACGAAGAGGCCGACGTAAAATTCAGTGCGATCGCTTTTTTCTTCCATTTGCAGTGCTCTGCGCGAAACAAGTCTAAAATTGGTTCTTCAGAGAGTCGTGATGATAGTGGCAGTGTATGGAGGAATCAACCATGTTCAGCGGCATGTGGGGCAGTGGAGGTCACGCTGGGGTATCCTCCCCGGCGGGCTTTACTCCATTTTCACGCGAACGGCCCTCGATAAAATCGTCAATCACCATATCACCATCGGCCGCTCGTTGCCGAAACTCGTCGGGCGTCCCGATAAAGTAGATCTGGCCGTGGCGCAGATAAGCGATGCGGTCGGCGATGTGATAGGCACTCTTCATGTCGTGAGTCACCACGATCGATGTCACATGGAAGTCGCGCTGCACGGCGCGGATCAGCTTGTTGATGCTGTCTGAGACGATGGGGTCGAGTCCGGCAGTGGGCTCATCGTAGAGCAGGCACTGGGGATTGGAAATCATCGCCCGGGCCAGCGCCACCCGTTTGCGCATGCCGCCACTGAGGTTGTCAGGCATCTTGTGCAAGTGCTTGCCTAACCCGACGGCGTCCAGGCATTCCTGCACCCGTCGGCGGATCAGAGCATTGTCTCTTTCGCCATGCTCCCGCAGCGGGAACGCCACATTCTCCGCAACATCCAGAGAATCGAACAGCGCACCATTCTGAAAAAGAATTCCAACTTTTTTCCGCACTGGTGCCATCTCGCGCTCCTTTAAGTGCGAGATGTCCTGCCCGGCAATTTTGATCGTGCCGCTGGTGGGCGTCATTAACCCTAACAATTGCTTCAAAAACACGCTTTTCCCCTCACCACTGGCACCCAGCAGCACCAGCGTTTCACCGCAATAAATCGAAATTGAAACACCGCGGTGAATTTCCTGAGTGCCGATCATTTTGTGCAGATCGATCACCTCGATAAAGGGCTCCCCCGGGCTGCACGGCTTCGCCTCAGCCGCAGGTACCGGCTTGGATTGCTTGGATTGCTTGGGTTTCGAAGGCTTTTTCTGCGCGTTCATAGGTTCCGTTCAGGACGAGGAAGGGGGCATCAATACTGTGCTCCCAGTGGCCAGAACATGTTGAGAAGGAAGGTCAGGAAGAAATTGAAAATCAGGATCGCCAGGTTTGAAATCTGCACTGCCGAAGTCGTGCCCTCTCCAACGCCCACAGCGCCATCCCGGGCATTCAAGCCCTGATGGCACGAAACCAGAACGATCAACAGGCCAAAGACGAAGCCCTTGATCATGCCAATGCCGATGTCCTCAAGGGCCATGTAAGTTTGCAGATGCTCCCAGTAGAAGGTTCCGGGAATCTTGAACAGTGTCACTGCGATGGTCCATGACGCAATCATCCCAAACGTGATCGATTCCGCGATGAGCAGCGGCATGGAGATCAAAATGGCGATCGCACGAGGCGTGACCAGATAGTCGACCGGGTGCACCGCCATCGAGCGCAGGGCATCGATTTGCTCGGTCACTTTCATCGTGCCAATCTCTGCCGCCATCGCCGCGCCAACACGTCCCGTGACCATTAAGCCAGTCATGACGGGTGCCAGCTCGCGGGACATCGCCACGCACACCAGCGCCCCCACTGCCGACTCCAGGCCCAGTTCACTGAATTTGAAATACACCTGCGCCGTGAACACCGCGCCAGTAAAGGCTCCGGTCACGATCACCACCAGCTGCGAGCCAAATCCGATCGCGACAAGCTGTCGCCCCAGCTGTTTGTAACGGAAATCGGACACCCGCAGCGAGCGCAGTACCTCGACAAACAGCTGCGCCACCTGTCCAAGGTAGTAAAGCATTTGAATTACGGCGTGGCCGAGCGCTCGAATCGCACCTGTCATATTGGGTCAAACGTCTCGATTCCTAGTCCGATACAACGCCAGAAGCAAGCGGACACGATCCCTCCGATTTCGTGATCACGATTCCCGTTGACGTGATTCAGTCCTCGATTTTCACATGAAAACTAGACGATCACCGCCGGAAGGCAATAAATCTCTCATTCTAAAATGGATACAGCATTTGAGTGTCTCCGGTTCGATCTGACTTGAGCTTCCAGATTTTTCAGTTGTCATTCTGCGGAACTCCTGTATCTGTTCAGCCTCCCATTTCTAGCAAATGACGGCTCGGTAGCTCAGTTGGTAGAGC
>JAGROY010000336.1:0-12419 GCA_020439995.1 Verrucomicrobiia bacterium | reverse complement strand
AAAATCCTTGTGTCGCTGGTTCGATCCCGGCCCGAGCCACTCTTTAACACCAAAGGAGTTACGAGTCATGGATGGTAGTGTTTGCCGGACTGTTTTTTCTTCAACTTGCAATAGGCTTGCAATGTTGACTGCGGTGGCAAGGGTTCACCCTGCCTCGAGGGCATGATGTTAGGCTCAGCGACCAATACCGCCAAAACGCCATTCCAAAAAAAGGTTCTCTGCGCAAAAACGCCAAACGAGGTGTTTAACCCGCCAGAATGCAGGCAGTATCATAGGGTTCCCAGCCATTTGGCACTGATTCAAAGTGCTCAGGAACTTGGTATGGCCGCCGACCCTTGCCAATGACAGCAAGCACATCTGGCGATTCCATCCGCAATGTAGCGGCCCGGGCGGACTTGATAGTTGTGACGAACCGCCATTAGGCGACGGTTTAGATCTGTGGCAAAGGCTAAGAGCACTATCCTAATGGCCTCATTCAGCCTTCTATCTGTCGATCAGGGCGGATAATTCCAACCCCATTCGAACCTGGAAACGTCTCTTGGTAAAAGCGGAGGATTGGCTCGGTGTTATCATTGATCTCTTCAATGTTGAACAGCTGCTTGATAATCGGTGGCGTTTCTAGTTCAAACCCGCGATTACGATCTGGGTTGCCCTCGTCGTGCCCACCTCTCGGGCTGGGCGGAGTAGTGAAATAATGATCGAATAAATCGCCAGCATTTGCATCAGGGGCGACGATATAGAGTGGGCAGCAAAACAAACACGTCAGCGGTATCGACAATGCGAGAAGCGTCGAGGAATTAAGTCGAGAGCGAGGATCAGAAAAAACCAAGTCGTAAATCTCCTGAGCAGAGCAAATGTGCAGGGGTTCTGGGCGAATAGTCCGAGCGCACCTCCCAACGCCTTCAGAAAATCCGTAAAGGGAGTATATCGGATAGAAATTGAATCGGGCACTGGAATCCAAAAGCACATCGAGCTGATATCCGGTTTTGTTGGAGCGGGCCAGATCTTGGTAATGATCGTGGTTCTTCTTCAGTTTTTTCGCCTGCACTCGGATCTTGAAACAACCGTGTGAGAGCAAAATCCACCAATCCCAATCCGCCCCGGATGACCGCCCCTCCTCATGTCGGGTGAACTGGTAATATCTTATTCCGGTGGATTTCTGATCGAAGTAATCAAGTAACCAGTCAGTCAAAGATTCTTCTTTCACTGCGGGTTGCCTATGCAGCCAACCCGCAGCGTATTCTGAAACTTGTCTTGCTGTACTGCAGAGACGAAACATTTTTACGGCTACCATTGGGTTCCAGTGCTCGATCGTGGGCTGTGGCACGATCTAGTTCAATCCTAAATCTCTCCAATCTACGTGGGCGTCCCGTGGTTCGCTATTCTATCGGTGCCTTGAATAGGAGTCCTGCGGCCGTGTCATCAATGAAGGCACCAAACGGCCCATCAGCTTTCAGTGCGTCATACGCGGCTGTCCGGCCGATCCCGGCAACATCCTTGAGTCGCTGTACAGCGGCTTTCCGTTTCAGGACGTTCTGGCCATCGGCACCAAAGACTTCAGCGAGGTGTTCCAATGTCACTGTCTTTTTCGGCTCCCCTCCAGATCCCCCGTAGTATTCCGACCAATCGAAATCGTCGCACTCCTGAAACAATCCATTCCTGCGATGCCAGGCCGTCGATTCCCCCATGTGACCGTTATTGTTCTTTGCACATGTCAGGACGACACGGTCATCACTAGTATCGGAAGAGGCTGGTTCTAGGATCATCACACAACGCGGTGCAGATCCCAGGACGTAAGAGCCTGACAATTCACTTAGGAGCTCGCGTCCGCGTTTTTTCCCATCCTTACCACCCTGCTTCCGAAGGTGGTGCACAATCACGATGGCAGGCCGTTCCGGGCCTTCTGGTAGCGTCTCAAGAATGTTGTCCAATCCCTTCCGAAAGTCCTTCACCTTGTCGTCCATAGTGATCCTGTTGAACGGATCCAGCACGATCACGCCAGGCTTCCACGCTTCCAATGTGTCTCGAATCGCCAATCGGAAATCTGGATCATCGAAGGGCATGCCATAGATCGGTGGTGGCGTCACTCGCAACCAGTCGTCCAGTTCGCATGTCCCAGTGTCGATGTCAGCGAACTCTGCCTTGAGACGGGCCGGCCCGTTCTCCGCCTGCAAGATCAGCGTCCGGAATCGGGCATGCACAGGCAATCCCATCCAGTCCGCACCCGTTGCACCCGCTACTGCCAGGGCAACCGATAGCCGACTTTTTCCGCAGCCAGGCACCCCGGCCAGGACGCTGATGTCCCCACGGGTCACATGGCTGTCGCCGACCAAGACATGGCCATGCGGGACGTGATATTCCCTGCACTCGGATGGCGATAGCAAATCAAACCACTTCCGCGGCACCTTGGCGTCATCGGCGGGTTCAAACGGAACAAGATTGTCCTGCACCACCGCAGCAAGTTGCCCGGTAATCCGTCCGTCCGTCCGCCCCCCCTCTTTGATTCCAGCGGACGAGGACGAGGACGGGCCGTCGTTCCGTTCCGAATTGTCATTCACATCGCTCATTCGTTCTCACTTCGAAGTTTTTGATTCAGCGCACGCAAATCCTTCACGGGTGCATCGCCCGACGTTGATTGTGTGATCGCGGCCCAGTTGAAAACACGGACGGATTCAGCGACTGGAAGAAGCATTTCCCCGATCCGGGCCGTAGCCTTTTCACCAGCGGCATCCGCGTCCCCGCACAGGACAACGTGCCGACAACGAAAGTGCAGCCGCCAGTGATCAGGAAATGAAGTGCCGGGCACCGCCACGACTACTGTGTCCGCTCGTGCAGCTTCAGGATTTTCAACCCCGGCATCGATAAGGGAAATGGCATCGCTTTGCCCCTCGCACAGGTAGATGGTGCGGACGCGAACGTCCAACAGCCGCCAGCCGCGCCACGGCAGGAACGGCTTGCCATGTAGCCATAGGAATCGAGGTTCCCTCCCATAAGGATTTCGCACCTGGAGACCGCAGAATTCCGCCTCCGTGCGGGACACATAGCACAGTCTCCCATCCTCAACGACACCGAGATCATGTGTCTTTGCTAGTGCGGCCAGCGTCCCCGCCTGCACGCCCAGTTCACTCGACCAGCCTTCTCGCAGGGTTGCATTTGTCGCCAGTCGTCTGCAGGCAGCTACAGCCTCCGTCTCGGCATCGCCTTCCAGCGGCTCCACCTTTGGCAGCTTCGGCCTCGAATGGGCTGGTGTGATCCCAGCGGCCCCTGAATTCGACGGACTGAATCTGGCGGTCGGCGACGATTGCAAGCTCGGTACGGTCGATGGTATCGGAGGGATACCAACGATTTGGGCAACTGCCTTGACCGCCGAACCGAACAGAACGCCAGTGCGCTTCATCTCCAAATCGAGCACCGATCCACCTTCACCGCAAGGATGGCAAAACCATGTCCAGACTCCGCCCTTGATGACGGCAACGAGCGAAGGCCTGCCGTCCTCATGAAGAGGACATCTGGCCACGATTTCAGCACCGCACTTTCGTATCTGCGGTTCCGCACCGATGCCTTCCAGATAGGTTTGCAGCTCGGCCTTGAGGGCGAGTAGGTCATAGGATGGCATCCAGGATCCAAATTGATACGTTCACACTCGCACCTCGCCCTCCTTTTCGATTCGCAAGACCTCTCCCATCGGAATCCGAACCATTCGGCCTCCAATGACGACAAAAAGCAGCTCGCCACGCCGTCGCATTCGTTTGATAGTTTCCTCGTGGCACTTCCAGCGATCAGCCAGCTCTTCTTGCGTCAGGAAAGTGGCTCCAACATCTTGTATGCTTCGATCAATTCGCATTTGCCCCAATATGCTTACACCTGTTCGCTCGGATGGAATGCCTGATCGCTATGAGATGCCACGGGAACGCGACATACCCGAGGGGTAGAGCGCATCAAGTTGGGAGGGAGAGCGGCGCAGCTCCAGCGGGAACGCAATGCAGAGTTGCAGGATCTGGAGTCAATCGAAAGTTTTACTTTTTAGTGTCCCAACTTCTTTTTGCCGCTGCCAGACCTTTGGCAAGATTTCGCCTCTTTGTCTCACCCAGCCATTCGTGAAACAATGTACCAAAATGGATCACCATGCTCCGGCTTAACTTCCCGGCATCCCCTAGTAGTTCCTCAAGACCGCCGGCTTCGGATTCTACCGCTACGGACTCAACTTGCTCTGCTACAAACGCGTCCCACACGTCTTTCCCACGTGTTCGTTCTCCATTCAATGTTAGCTCCTTACTGCTGATTCGCATCCTGCTAAGAAAACGCTTGCGTGGCATCGGGTAGGTCTCCTCGTTTGGATCGAAACCCAAACAGGCGACAATTTCCTGGTGCCTGTACTCCTTTAATTTGAGATAGCTGCGATCGTTCTCAAGTTTCCATCCCAGCTCATGCAGCTCCAGTGCACAATTCCACAGCAGCTCCAACGCCCTCTTCGGGTCTCCATCCAGTTTTGCAGCCAGATTCGCGAGCTGCAGCGGCGTTACATCAGGCCATTTTTCTACGGGCAGCCACCGAGTTGGCAATCCAGTCATGTCTGGAATAGTGGGGACGTCCGCATCCGCGTCCGCCGGATCGTCACAGGCGCGGCCGGAACGGACGGAAGACAGCTTCTGTTTCGCAGGTTTCCTTTTCACAACTTTAGCTTGAGACTCGTTATATCAACGATCTCCTGAGCCATCAACATCAATGCATAAGGCCTTGGCCGGGCCAAAAGGCCTGCCGTTTAGGGCACATCCAATTACCATTCTCTCATTAGAACCTCGCGCTTGTCGGTTTTGTTCAGGACGGCTGCGCAGGATTCCCAATTGATGCTGGCGATCTGATTATACTTTGCTGCAAAAGGATGCTTCTTGGGCATCGTACCGATCAGTTTACTTGCTTTTTCTGATTCTCCAATCGCGAGCGCAATCCATACATCTTCCAGCGTATCCGGCACCTGGCCAAACATATCATGGATGTCTCCCAGACGCTCTGACAACATTTGGTGCACTCGGTCTTCGACTGAGTCTCTGTAGCGCATGTTGAACACGTAAACGACGTTCGCTTTTTGACCGATTCGTTGGATTCGTCCTTTACGCTGTTCAAGGCGAGTCGGGTTCCAGGGAAGGTCGAGGTTGATGAGCGTTCCCAGGCGTTGGAGATTCAGGCCTTCGCTTGCAGCGTCGGTACCAATGAGCAGGCTCAGCTCGCCATCGCGCACCATACGCTTCAAAACCTCCCGATCTTCCCGCTGGAACTCGCCGCTGCGCATCAGTCCTGATTTCCCAGCTCCCGCGTAAATGCCGATCAATGTCCCGGAGGCGGCGTCGCGGGACAGACGCTCGGCGAGCCAGATCACGGAATCGTAGTATTGTGAAAAAATGATACACCCTTTGTGGAGCCATCCCTCGTTACCGGCCTCCGGGTGCCCGTGAATCAATAATCGCGCTACTGCCTCGTACTTTGGGTCGGTGCTTTGGTTCGCCTCGAGAATGTTCACAAATTCCTCCAACAAACCGCGTTCTCCTGGGCTGAGCGATCGGAATTCGTCGCGCTGCACTGGGCCTTCCTCTGAGGTCTCGTCGTCCTCCACATCCTCCCAGTTCTCCAACATCATTTTCGCAGTGTTCATTCCCGAGATGATCGAACTACCTACTCTCCGAAGAAGCAGCGTTTTGAGGAAGCCCGCGCTCTTGGCCCGCTTGCCTACCAGAGCACAGAATTCCGTCGCTTTCTTGTAGGCGTCCTTGAGATACGCAGTGAGTTTAATTGCATCTGCCGATCCCTCGCCGAGCAACTTCACGACAACTGGCTGCAGATAGGGAAGGTCCGTTTCTGGATCGAGTTCCTTCTCCAGGAAATCGCGTGTTCGCCGGACGATGTGTCGGATGAATGGGTTGTGATGTGCAGCAAATTTTCCCCGCATCGCGTGCACTCGGGCCTGATCTGGAGCGCGTAGCTTCTCCCAGTCACTGCCACTCGCCACGGCATTATTCGCGTTCATTCCGAGGGATGTGCGCACGATAGAAAAGGTGCGATCGTCTTCGGCGGGGGGCAGCGGGTTGCGGATCCAGCTCCACAGCTCAAGATCCTCGGTCGGCAGTCCCTTGGCTCCGGTGACGATAGGAAGGCACCTATCTGCCCGCCGCCAGTTGCTGGATACTGTGTTTCCGAGAATGTGCTCATTGGGAATCGCTAGGGCATCCAGCAGATCCCACGCTTCAATAGGATACATTTGCACGGGTGTCGCGGTGGCAAGCAGCATGCTCTTTGTATGTGATGAGATGCGCTGAAGGAACGCGAGCAGGTTGTTAGGATCGGCTTTCTCGCCTTCGCCGTTCTTGCCTAAATTGTTGCGGCGGGCACGGTGCGCTTCATCGACGATGATGCATTCGTAGTCGAGGTTTTCCAGGTAGCGGGCCGCCTCCGTCTTTGCTGTAAAAAGTCCCTGCGACACCAGTCCTACACGGCGGGGGCATTTCGCTATCCCTTTCGCTCCGCGTACCGGTTGAGCAATTTCATTTTCATCCACCCATTGCCGACCGTTCCATACCGCGCTTGGCATGTCTAGGAGCCTCTTCATTTCATCCTGCCACTGCAAGAGGAGAGGCTTCGGCGCAATGATCAGCACGGGCTTCGAGCCGTAGAGGCTCATCAACAAGGCAGACATCGCGAGTTGCATGGTCTTCCCTAGTCCCACCATGTCCGCCAGCACGAAGCGCGCCCCCATCGGCGTCCGGTGCGCGTCAAATGCCTTCTTAACGAAATACTTCTGGTGCGCCCAGAGACCATATTCACGGCGATACACCGGAGTTTCAATGATCGGTGATGCGGGATCGGGATCTTTGAGGCCTTTCCATTTCTTCACCGTCGAAATCACCGTTCGACTCGACGTGCGTTCGATGTCCTGAATGATTGCCTCTGCCAGTGGGTAAGCCTCGTGGCACTGCCACAGCGTGTCGAATTCTTCCTGCACCCAGGCCACCGCCTCCGGCGAGTCATCTTCCCACATGAGTTCGTGATTGATCTCCCAGGCTGTTTTCGATTCGTTGACGCTGCCGAGGAACGAAGTTTGCGAACCGTCCTTCATGGTGATGACGCCCGCCTTGCCATGAATGAGCCCGAATCGATGATCCGGCAGGACCTTGACCTGCATCCTACCCTCAACCAGGAAATCGTACAAACGTCGAAACCGTTCCTTGCCAGTGTCGCTGTATTGCTCTGGATCGGACGCGCACCATTCGCGCCGCATCGCCAGATTTGCAGCCCGGGCGGATTTAACGTCATCGGGATCAAGTTGGGAGTTGCAGACGATCCGCACTTTCCCGCCCATTGCTTCGATTTGCTCGCCCGCGATTTCCAGGATGGATGACGAAAAGAACCCCGCGATGCGGTCATAGGCCTTGGCGCCAGTAAGACGGTCAGCAATGAACGATTTGCCGAGTGAAGCCGTCGTGCGTGAAGAAAAGCGGCGAATGGACAAACCTCGTGAGCTGACTGGATTCAGGCGTGTTGTCGGCGTGAGCGCCCCACACCGATCGCGCGCTGAAGGAACATTTTCACTACCGGGCTACAGTTCTTGAAGTGGATGTTCAGCCCATTGTCGGCCTCCGGATGATCAGCGAACAGATTTCCAAAACAAGCGTTGGAGAAGGAATCCGTCATGTTGGTAACACCTTCAAAATCGAAGACGACAACGTTGCCCATACCCAGTGCCGACTCCACCTCACAAAAGCGGAACCGGTTCCCTGCATCGCCGTCCGCGAGGAAGGAGCCGAAGAGTTTCGACATGTGAAATTCGGTTTCCATTGTGTTCAGAGGAACAAACTATCTGCATCTTGTCCATTTGTCAATTCAACAGCCTTCCAGGCATTCTGTTGCAGATCTTTATAATCAACAATTTCTGACCGCTTGAATCCCACGGAGACGGCGGTGCCGTGGAAGGAATACCCAGGAAGGAGCATTTTTGACTCTGCTTTCCTGTTCCCGTCCTGAAGCAGGACTCCCGTGCCGGAGACGATGCAAAGCTTTCCGAGCGTTTGCGCCACAAGCTGACTGATCATGCTCAACCCGATTCCCAGATTGGGGACGTGACCGTAAGCCGGTTTGGGCAAATGGGTTTTGCTCGACACTTGTGGCTGCAAGGCAAGGAGGAGGGCGTCCGCATCACTCATCCCATCGCGGTAATGGGGTGATTGGTTCTGCCGAAAGCTCTCAAGGATTCCCACCCCGCGATCCGCGATTCCAATGCGGGCCATGTCTGACTTCGGCGCATACTGAGCCGAAGCAAATCCACGGTTGAGTGAATGCTGCTTACAGTTGGAAATGATCTCACCCACGCAGTACTGGGTCAACTGGTAGACAGGATTCATGGCATCCTCCGTATCGACCAAACAGGTAGCAAGAGCGCTGGCGGATTTATCACTCGAAGTGCCTCCACCGATCTGGACCTCTTCGATCGGGACGAACGCCGACCCCGATGGATGGCGCTCGAAGTCCTCATCGAGAAGAAGGCCTGCGTGCTTGAAAAAATCGATGCGCTGAAGATACCGGAAGGCCGCATTGTTTTTGTGATTGGAAAATTGAATCTCCTTGCCGTGCGCAAGCCAGTCTCCGACGGCACTGATTACCATCGTAACGCCGATTGGGATGTAGTACTTCACGTTTCCAAAGTCCAACATGATCGAGCGCGCCTCCAAATCTCCCGCGGACAAGGCCGCGACGAGATTTCCGAGGTTCTCCTCAAAGACGAATGCAGGAAGCTGGATCGTTTCCGCCATCTTTGATCACGCGTGATCATTCTCCACCGCTCCCGCCAGCAGCCTGGCGCTTTTGGCGTCCTCTTTCCAGTGGGGGAGGGTGACTTCCAGGCGCTGGAGGTAGCGGAGGATCTCTAGGAGGGTTTTTCTGTCCGCCCAGTAGGTGGGGATCTCGCTGCGGAGCCAGCTCTTGCCGGGGGCGGTGTCGCCTTCGGCGGCGGTGGTCTCGCGGATGGCGAAGAGGAGGTGGCGGGTCAGGGTGTTGGCGAAGGGGTCGGCCTCGCCGCCGAGCTGTTTCTTGGCGAAGGCGGTGGCGGTCTTGAGGCGGACTTCGTTGGCTTTGGCGTTGCCGAGCAACGGGGTGTATTCGCGCAGGCCGAAGCCGCGGGCGAGTTCCTGGTAGGCGCCTGCGCGGAACTCGCCGTGGGTCTCGAGGTCGAGGCCTTTGAGGTAGAAGCGCTCGGCGGGCGTGAGGGTCTTCCAGACGAAGGTGTCGAAGCCGCGCGGCACGAGGTGGTCGCAGGCGATCTTGACCGCCTGGTCGATGACGGCCTCGATGGGCGATTTCTCCCCGGCCTTGCCTTTGCCCTTCTGGCGCGGTTTGGACAGCTCGTAGGCAATGTCGATGTCCTCGATGGATTTGTATTTGGTGAGTACGCGCAGGGCGGCGGCGTAGGCGGCGAGCTGGTAGTCGGTGTCGCCGAAGTCGGGGCTGCCGGCGTGGGTGTCGTCCAGCTCCTGCATGGCCTCGAGCTGGCGCACCACCTCGGCCTCGACCTCGGGGTAGATCTCGTCGAGGAAGGCGACCTCGTCGGTGGTCTGCTTGCGCAGGACGAGCAGGACGGTTCCCTGCACGTAGTTGCCAGCTTTGAGGGCGCTGTCGGTCTCGGTGACGATGCACCAGGCACCGGTGACGCGCAGGCCGGATGCCCAGAGGATCAAGGCCAAATCCGCCCAGACCCCGGCGTCCTGGTGGGTGAACATGACGACCTGCAAGCCGTTGTCCGGCATGTGCTCGGCGAGGTTCTTGTAGCAGTCCACCATGCTGCGGCGGAAGTTCTCGTCGCTGCCGGTAACGGCGAGGGCGCGGCGGGAATCCGCATACCACTCTGGGAAGAGTTTCGTTTGTAGCTCCTGTTGCCACGCCAGTGGATACTCGCTGAGTTCGTGATAGTTCACGGCGTCGGCATAGGGGGGATCAGTTACCCATACGTGAACTCGATGGGTGAGGCATCGGGCATCGAATGTCTCAGCGCGCGATTCTTTATTAAGCACATTAGCTTCAAACTTGATGAAGAAGGAGTTTCCGAGAGGTTCGAGGCCTTTCCCCGCGTAAGTTACCAACGTATTGAGCGCCTGGTTGCTGAAAGTCTGCGCGACCTTCTCGTTCGCCGCACTTGAATCCCAACGCGTCAGCTTTGAGTCCCAGTCAGCAAGGCGACCGAGTGCCAGTAGAAGCGCGCCCGTCTGCTCTTTGGTCGATTGTTCGATCTTTGCTTGGCTTGCAAACAAGCCGTGAACCAGCAGTTGCTTCGCGTTGAACAAGTGGTGCCAGTGTGTCCATCCGCGCGTGCGAATTGGCTCGCTAGTTTTTGCTCCCGGTTCGATCGGCATTGTCGGAAGAAAGCCGCACCTTTGCCATTCATCGAAGCGTTCACGCACCAAGCTTAACGCTTCCGCCTCACGCGTTTCGTCAGCTTTGGTGACGCCTCGGTAGAGTTTGCGAGAGCGGAGATCACCCTTCCTGTTCCGATAAGTTTCCACCCACCGAACACAGTAAAGCCTTTCGCCAAATACATCGGTTGGGCGCGGGACGAGGTCGGCATTTTTCCAGAGGCGCAGGCCGGATTCATGGTAGATGGCGTTTTTGTCAGGATCCTGGCCTCGACCGAGGAGGCGGATCTGCTCGATGGAGGCGGGGTCTTTGCCCTGCTCTTCGAGGATGGGGTGGATGACGTAGCCCTTGCGGACGGTGCCGTTTTTGGCGGCCTTCATGGTGGCGGCATCGACGCCGCTGTGGATCTCGATGGTGTAGCGCTGGTTCTCGTGGTCGGGGACGAGCATGGCGACGCATTTGCTCTTCTCGCCGATGACCCAGCTGGGGGCGAGCGGGACGCGCCAGCCGGTCTCCGGGCAGGTGACCTCGACGCAGTAGAGGTAGGCGTCGGCGCGCCAGCACTTCTCGGCGATGTCGGCGGGGGTGATCTCGCCTTTGGCGAGGCGGGCGGTGAGCTTTTCCCAGACGCCGGGGGCGAGGTCTTCGGTCTTGTGCTCGATGCCCCAGGCGGTGACCTGGGCATCGACGGCGTCGTAGATTTCCTGCTGCGCGGCGCGGACTTCGGCGGCGACTTTTTCTCCCCCGCCGACGATGTTGAGGGCGGCCCAGGTGAGCAGGGCGGCGACGGGGTTGAGGTCGGAGCCGTAGGCCTCGCAGCCGATGCGTGCGGCCTCGAAGGGGACGGAGCCGCCGCCGCAGAAGGCATCGCCGACACGCGGCACGCGCCCGAAGCGCTTCTGGCCGAGCTGGCGCACGAGGCCGGGCAGGTCGGCGGCGTCGGTGCCGAGGTGGGCGTTGATCTCCTTCCAGGCGTCCTCGGACGGGCCGGGGATCTGCTCGGGGCGCTCGCAGAACTCGAGCTGCTGCTCGTAGGAGAGGCGCAGGAAGGCGTCGCGGGTGATGCGCTCCTTGGCCTCCTTGAAGGCGGCGGCGAAGTCGCGTTTCTTGTCCTTGTCGTTCTCGTCGCGCCAGGCGGCTTCGGCTTTGTCCCACTCGTCGCGCTCGGCGGCGGTGGCGAATTCCTCGTAGACCTTCTTCGGGGCGATGCCCTTGAAGCGGGCGAGCAGCCCCTCGCCGTCCATGGTCATGATCTTGAGAAAGATCTCGCGGTCGCGTTCCGGGTCGTCCGAGGCGGGCATGAGCAGGCCGAGGATGGTGGCGCGGACAAGGACGAGCGGCTTGCGCCCCCACCACTTGCCGAGCCCGGTTAGGGTCTGGGAGTAGTTCGCCTTGCGCTCCTTGTAGGACTCCTTGGAGAGGCGGGAGACGGGGAACTGGGACTCGATGAAGGTGAGGTCGGACATGGGGGAAGGGAGAAATAGGAATGAAGAATGAAGAAGGGAATCAGGAGCTTAGCAGTTCGAGGAGGCGGTGGTTGATGAAGAGGATTTCTGTGCCGCTTTTATGCTCGGTTAGAAAACCTCTTTCCGCCAGTTCATGGAGGTAGCGGGAGGCGGTGACGCGCTTGGCGATGCCGGCGTCCTCGACGAACTTGATCTTACAGTATGGACGGACGAAGAGGAGTTCGATCAGTTCCTTGGAGTAGGCACGCCCCGAAAGCTGATCCTTCGCTTCGGCCAGAAACGACTCGATCAAGTCATTCATTGCACCAATACGCCCGGATGTCTCGCGGGCGGTAGACTCGACAGCCGCCAACATGTAAAGCAGCCATGCCTCCCAGTTACGTTCTTCAGTGACGCCACGAAGCAACCGATAGTAGTCGCTCTTGTGGCTGATAATGAACCGGCTGAGGTAGAGAATCGGCTGGTCGAGGAGTTCTGTGAAACGAAGGTAGAGAATGAGCAGGATCCGACCAGTGCGCCCGTTGCCGTCGTAAAATGGGTGGATGGCCTCGAACTGGTAGT
>JAGROY010000335.1 GCA_020439995.1 Verrucomicrobiia bacterium | reverse complement strand
ATGCTACTTCGAAAGCATCCGGCGGAAGCATACCGCCAGCATTCGAGTTCAGGTTCAGGCCGCTGACAGTAAATCTCAATTCCTTAGAACCTTCCGGCAGGACGAATGTCTGCGACAGGTCGGTGAACAGCAGATTACCCTCGCTCAATGTGGCGACGCCATTTGCGTAGGCGACCGCGCCAAACTGCTTCCAGGCGAAGTTACTGCCACCCGACTGGCCCTCGGAGAAGGTTCCGTTGCGAACACCCGTGGGAGGATCTCCGCCCAGAGAATTTTTCACCGCCTCAGCCAATAGCACAAAGCCACCGTGCCCGAGAAGGTGGGAAGCGTCGTGGAGGAAGCTGATGCTGCCTGTCCGCGATGGGCTCGCATCGGTGCCCCCGCCCCTCAAAACAAGAAGGATCGCCGCATCCAGAGCAGAAGGAAGTCTGCGTATACCTGCCCGCAGTGTCGCATTCATGAGATCGTCGGCGTAAGCGGACGAATGGAGATGGTCGCGATCATCTGTAAGCGCGGCAAGACTGCCGTTAATCGCAATGTAAGGCTGGCCTGCGGTATCCGTGGTGATGCTCCCAGCGAAACCACCGACGTCATCAGTGAATCCATACAAGTGTCCTAGTTCATGGGCGATCACAGTGATCAAATCGAATCTGCCATCGGCATCTGATCCAGGCACTGCCGGGCCGGATAGAGTCTGAGGATTGACGAGGAAGCCATCGTGCTCGAAAGGCGAGCTATCAATGAACCAGCCTGCGCCGTCGGCGTTCACATCGAGCACAAGGGATCCCGATTTCGGCAGCCCGGCATCGGTGTAGGAAAGGATTGAAGATGTGCCGAGTTGCCCTGTGGGAAGGTCGGAAATGCTTACGTAGAGCGTCATTGGAGCATGCACTCCTGCCTCGGCCCACCAGTCGATGGCGAATCCGACTGCATCGTCAGCTTCGGCGAATGTGAGTGTGCTGGCGACAGGATTCGTTACCGACTCTGGCGATCCCTGGGAGGTTGTATCCTGCCCTTCGGATTGCAGCCCATTCCCACTAGCCCGGTAAGCTTTCAGTCCGAATGGATCATAGATACCCAGCACCTGCCCCTCAAGAACATTGCCGCTGAACTCAAACCCGGAGAATGCATCTTTCGCGCCAGATCCGTAAGAAGCGGGGCGCTGTACCTTTGCTACGTACTGTCTTGCCGAAAGGAGGAATGAAGGAGCTGGCGGAATGGGAGAGGGAACGATAGGAGAGGCCGCTGCTGCGGCTCCACGAGTTCCCGGGACAGTGATCGGCACCCGTACTGAAGGTGCTCCAACGGCGTCAAATAGATCGAGGAAGTTGGAAGATTTTACTTCCTTTGCGTAGTTCTGTATCGTTGCAAGTCCGACACTTTCGAGCAATTTCGCTGGCGGTGTGCCTTTCTGCAGAAGCTTGCCCTCGCTCGATAGCCCTACGATCTGGCCGCCAAGGCGGGTGTACTGACTGGTCTCGCGACCGATCCAGGCCGCCACGTCAATTTCTGTTCCCAGTGCTTTGCCGAGGAATGCAGAGAAGAAGATCTGATCATTGAACGCCTGACGGGCGGCCTCAAGCTCGCTGCCTTTCACCGTTGCTTCAAGCTCCAGCGCCGCCTTGTTCTCCAGGTGCTTGTAGGATGGCTTGCTGTAGTCGCCGATTGCCCGGGCGCTGAAGTAGCCGTCTGGCACTTCCGATCTACCTGCAAAAATGTCCCTTCCGAACCGGGTGTCGCTATCGAATTTTCCAACCAGCTTTTCCGTCGCCACGATGACGATGTCCAGATCCGTAGACTCTGGATTGAAGCCACCGCTAGCGAGCGATTTTTCGAACTTGATGATAAGGCCTTCCGCATCGACACCCTCGGCGCGAATACTCGGATCGTTGTATACCCGCTTGAAGAAAACGGCCCTTTCCAGATCATCCATCGCGCGGACATCATCGATCAACTTCTGATAAGTCTGCATCTGCTTCAGCGTCTGCCCCTTGCCACCCAGCAGAATGATGTCGCCGAAGCCGAGCAACTGCTGAATGGTTTCGAGCGCTTTACGGTTCGTGTCATCTGCGAGGAAGATGCTGTCCCCGTTCTTGAAGCGCGTCAGGAGTGCGAGCGGATCCTGTTTGTTTAGCAGGTTGAGCAACTCGATCGAACGGTTGAAATCACCGCTGCGCTGCACTTCTCCCAGAGCGGATGTCTTGGTTACATTGCTGGAGAAGGCAATGTCAAGGAAGGCGCGCGCGGTGTCGGCCAACGGGCCGTCGCTCCTTGCGACATTTTCAATGTAGCCGACCCTTCTGGCAACCAGTGGTTCCAGCGAGCGGCGGAAAGAATTGCCTGTCAGCATTTTGCTTACGTCCACCGTATTGAAAATCTTCTTCTCGAAAGCCTGCACCGGGTTGGTGAAGACTCGAACGACGTTGTCAACGTCGGCTCTAGAGACTCCTCTAGCCTCGCCAATGCGGTAGAGAAGCGCTCGCGTCGGTGTGATACCTTCGTCGGTAGATGCTGTTTCGGGATTGTTGAATCGCTTCGCCAGATCCTCCGCAATTTTGTCGACATTCGCTGCCTCGGAATCGATTGTGTTTCCTGTCGCCCGCGATGTTGACTTGGCATCCGCAAGCACCTCTCCCACCCGTCCATCGAGTGCCTTCTCGTTCCACTCGGTTTTGATGACGGCTGGTTCACCGCCTGATGGGGGATCCCTGCCGTTCCTGGAAAGGTGGGTCACGCTTTCGGCCGCCTCGTCCGATGCCCGGTCGGCGCGCTTGACTGCGTCGCTCGCATTGTCGACATCGATCTTCGCGGTGCGTCCGAGATCCGCCAACTGCTTGGCACCAGTGAGATCCTCGAGGCGATCTAAAGCCCGCCCGAATGTGCCGTGAGCCGATTCGAACATTCGCCCAAAGAGGTTCTTGGCCTGGCTGGCATTGGCCGCCTGGTCTGAAGCGATCCCATGAGCGCGCGCCGCCTCACCGGGTATTTCGGTTCCGATTTTCGCCAGTCCGGTGTGCAGGCTTCTGGCTCCCTTCAGGCCGAAGCGAAGCAAATCTGGAGCATCGAATGCAAGTCCTCCAAGCGCCTCGCCAGAGATTCCCGGATCTCCTTTAACGAAGCCGATGCCAAGCTGGATGATGTCGAACGCAATAAACAGGTGCCCGACAGCCGGGAAATACAACGCAGCTCCTATCAGACCAACCAATCCGAGCCCGATGAGGCCTGTGACAGCAAGTTGATTGTCCAGAGGAGTGGCATCCAGCGTCTGCTGGATAGCGCCGATGATCTTGCTCTGCGGCTTGTAGCCGACCAGTTTGCCGTAATTTCCAGTGGCTGCTCCCTGGATGGCATAAGTTGTCTGCAGAATGATATCTGTGGGCGTAAGTACCAGCAGATCGATCACGGTATACACTGCCTCGACCGCCGTGTTGTAGTAATAATTGGATGTGCTGGTCCAATACTCCAGAGCAGTGTCAATTACTTGTGGTGCGGCCAACTCGATGCCAAAGATCCCGATCGAAGCGATCAGTGCAAAAATGAGGAACGGATTCCGGCCAGAGGAATCGGTTGTGTTGGCCGGGTCGTTCAGAACGTAGCGGTAGAGGTTGGTGTCCTGAGCGCGGAGGCCGTCGGGATCCTCCTGAGTGAAACGCTTGGTCACAGGATCGAGATAGCGAGCCCGCACCTGATAGAACCCGGTTTCCGGATCGAACTCCCTGCCAGTGAAAAAATGTCTCACGTCGACTGACGGATTGGTGCGGGAGAGAATCAATCCATAGCTGTCCAGCACGGTGTGGTCGATGAGCTGCCCCTGACGATTCACCACGTCCCGGAAGCTGCCGAGGTGGTCTGGTAGGAACCAGACCACTTGTCCAGAGCCAGTGTCCTGAGAAAACACTTCATCTGCTCCGAGGCCCAGAAGATAGGCGCGGTCGAAACTCGCTGTTGCTGCGCCGACACCGTCCGAGTCGACGAATTCGGCGATCACGTTTTCGCCGCTGTAGATGTAATGCCGCACAGGTGCAGCGATTGCATCGTTGGGAGTTGAATCGACTTGCTTCGAAATACGGCGATCGAGCGGATCGTATCCGTATTTCGCGACTTCAATCAACACATTGGCCGCATTCCTCGTATGCACCTCGACCAGCCTGTTGCGGTGATCGTAAATAAACTCCTGTGAGACACCGTTGGCGATCGCCGTGCGTGTGGCCATGTTCCCCTCGGCATCATAGGTGTAGTTATAGGTTCCGTCGGTCTGAATGCGGTTGCCTTCACCCAGCTCGATGGCCTCACTGACAAGATTTCCTCCGCTGTCGAACGCAAAAAACTCGTCGGGAATGGTGGCGTTCTCGTGATCCACAGAGATTAATTGGCCTCCGTCGTCGTAGCCATAAGTCGACTTTCCGTCGATCGCGTTCACGATAGTCTCCACCCGCGCGTCTGGATGGTAGGTATAAGAGTAACTGTCGATGACCGTGGAACCAGCACGGTGGATGATCGATGCAAGGAGATTGCGGGCGTCGTAGCTGAAGTCGGTGATCACTGTGGCCCCTCCGTCCGCGCTGCGAGTTACCGAACTCACCAATTGCGGTTCCGGGAGGAATTCAAAGGCGACTGTCTTCGATGTTACGACGGCTCCCTGCTGCGCGATCGATTCCAGGCGGTTCTTGATGGCGTCGTAGGAAAATGATGAAGTGAAGAGGGGAGTTCCGCCCAGTGTCACCGATTCAGACAATTTCTGACCCAGCGCGTTCCAGTCGTAGGTGACAGCCACGGCTCCCGCGCCACCAAGCTGGTTGCTGTTCACCGAGATCAGACGGCCTGCGACATCATCGCTGTGGGTGAACTCCATGGTCGTAGTTCCGTCGCTGGCGAACTTGAGCAGACCGGTGCGATCATAGCGGTAGGTGAATTCGCCGACCAGAGTCTGACTGCCTGCTTCCAGCCAGCGCTCGGTGATCATGTTGCCAAGACCGTCGTAGGCATACTCCACAGTGCTGCCATTCCGATCGACTTTCTTGACGATATTCCCTTTGGCATCGTAACCGTATTGCCGGACGCCGAGGATCGATGATTCTCGGATGATCCGCCCCATTCCGTCGAACTCGTAGCTGACCGCTACGCCCTGAGCGTCGGTTACACGAATAACATTGCCGTCTTTATCGTATTCGCGCTGAACGACCTCGCCAGAGGGACTCTCAATTCGGGATAGCCGGTCGAGACGATCGTAAACGTAGTGGGTGGCGTCGCCCTCCTGGTCGATCGTCCATTCACGGTTGCCCGTGGCATCGTATCGATACTCGATCTGCTTGCCTTCCTCGTCCGTGGCGAATCGCACACGGTTCAGGCCATCGTATTCGTAGGCGCGACTGCTGGTTCCCAGCTCGACCAGCTCAAGATTACCAATGCTGTCGTAATGATTTACCGTTGTGCCGCCCTCACGGCTGGTAACGCGGATCTCCCGGCCCAGTTGATCCTGTTTGGTCTCTTCTGCGACAGTGCCCAGCTGGTCACGATAGACGATGCGAAGGCCGTCCGCCTCATCGAAGTATTCCCAGGTTTCGACAACGTCTGTTTCAAGCAGAGCGTCAAGAGTCGTGCGCGAAATCAGCCGTCCAAGTAAGTCGTAGCCATACTTGGTTGCATGTCCCTCGGCATCGGTGAATTCGACAAGATTCCCTGCATCATCGAAGCTGCGGCGTTCGACAGCGGTGGCGGGGGAATCCGGAGTGCCAACGAATCGGGTCGTTTGTACGGTGCGCTTTAGCCCGTCGAAGACCTGCTCGATAGCAAATGGCTCACCGCGCCCGTCGACAAGACGAACCACGTTCCCCACCTCGTCGTATTCGTATCGGTTGACGACGATCTCATTCCCGCCTTCGGGGCCGAGGTCGATGTATTCGGCAATGACCCCGCCACGATTGTCGTACTCATAAGTCACGTTGTAATCCTCCCCGCGTCCGGGAGTAAATTCAATGAGCCTGCCCAGTTCGTCATAGCGGCTTCGCGTAGTCACTTCCTCCGTTTGGTTCAGTGCGAGCACCTGAAGGACGACGAGATTGCGGGCATCGTAGGTGAACTGGGAAATGGTACCTCGTTCGTCGATCCCCCTTATCAAGTTGCCAACTGCGTCGTATTCAGAACGCCTGACATTGCCGAGTGGATCGATCTCCCCGATTTGCCTGTTTTTGCTGTCAAAGATCAACGTCGAGGTGCCGCCTTTTGCATCGAGGACTTCAACCGTGTTTCGATTGCCCTGATAATTGTAGTTCACATCATGCCCCAGCGGATCGGTGACCTTCACTACGCGATCCAGCGCATCGTAGACGTAACTTATCCGTCCCTGGGTCTCTTCGCGGTAAACCAGATTGCCATAGCGGTCATACTGCATTGTCACCAGCAGGCCGAAAGCATCCATAGCCGACGCCATGTTCCCCAATCCGTCATAGACAAATGTGCTGGTGTGATCTTCTCCTCCCTGCTCGACGTGCACCAGCAAATTGCCTTCCGCATCGTAGTCATAGTATTCGGTCAATTTCCGGCTACCGAAATCCGGGTGACCGGCCTCGACGGTCTTCTCAAGAGCGCGACCGGAGGCGTCCCGGATAAACGTCGTCTCGTAGAATTCGCCCCTTGCATCGGTCTGCCGAACGAGATTTCCGACAAGGTCGTATTCGAACGTCTCTACCAGATCGACTGGTGTTGCTACGGTTCCGCCGACTCGCCGAATCTCCGCGAGTTGTCCCGCAGCGTTGTAGCGGTATGTCGAAGCATACTGTTCGCCCCGCGGATCAATTTCCCGAACTACGTTCCCCACACCGTCATACTCGTAGCGCGTGGTGACGTCCGAGCCCTGATCCTCAGGTGTCCCCGTAGGATTAGTCACCGCTACCTTTCGGTTCAACGAATCATAGGCGACGTGCGATGTGTAGAAATCGCTGGGTGCCCGTCCGTCGCTGGCGCTCGTCATATTGCCCACTTCGTCATAGCCAAAGAAACGGACATTTCCCTCGGCATCCTCCAGCTGGGAGACGAGTCCGAATCCATTGTATTCGTAGCTCATCGAGAAAATCTCGCCGTTTTCGTCAGCCAGCGGCCCGGAGACATACGAAGGCTGCCCAAGTTCGTCATAATCGAAAGTCGTGATGAAACCCTGCGCATCGACGGAACGGCGCAGCAGGTTGCGCTCATCATAGGTGCGGTCGAAAGTCTTGGTAGGGACTGTTGCGATCGATGACGTCAGGATTTCGCGTTCCACGTTGCCGTTGGCATCATAGATGTATTCAGTGGTGTTTCGCTCCGCATCCGTCACTAGACGGCGGCGATTCAATTCGTCGTAAGTTGTAGTTGTCGTGTACCGCTGCCCACCAGGGCCCGTGCGGGCATGGATCGTGGTCAGGAGGTTGCCCGCCGGATCGTAGACAAATTCCTCAACTACGGGATCCTTGACATATTCTGGGCTTCCCTGCGGAGTTGAAATTGATGAGATCCTTCCGAGAGCGTCATAAGTGTATTCCGTCGTGAAATAGTCCCCTCGGGGATCGATCGATTTGATCAAATTGCCAGCAGTGTCGTATTCGTAAATCCACTCAGCGGTAAGATTCATGGCCAGCTCTCCCACTGGCCGGGTGACGGATACCGGTTGATTGGTGACGTCGTAGACATTTGTGCGGGTGAACTGCTCGCCGCGCGGATCTGTTTCGGTCAGCATGTTCCCCACGCTGTCGTAACTATATGTGCTGGTAAGCACGTCCACTATGGCGCCTTCAACGACCAGATTGACCCTTTGCTCCACGAGGCGGTTCTGATGGTCATAGTCGTACTGGGTCTCATACAGTGATCCTCGCGCATCGATGAATTTCGTGACGTTGCCGACCGCATCGTATTCAGTGAACTCAGTCACTCGGCGCTCTCCCGGTATGTTCCCTATGTCCCGGGTAACAGAGACAATACGGTTTAGAAAATCACGCCCGAAGGTCGTCTCGAAACCCCGAGCATCGGTGACTGAAATGACATTAGAGCCTGTGTCATATCCGGTAGTTGTCGAATAGCCGCCTGGGTCGGTCTCAACGGTAAGGCGATCAAGCGGATCATAGTTGAAATGCGTGGTGTAACCCTTGGCGTCCTTTACCCAGTCAGTATTCCCGTTGGCATCGTAGTGGTTTTCAATGACCTCGCCCTTTGCGTTCGTGGTGAATTGAAGCCGGTTGTTGCCATCGTACTCGTAACTGGTTTCATGTCCGTTTGGATCCCGGAACAGCGCGAGATTTCCAGCCCCGTCATATTCATAGAACCAATCGTAGCCGGCGGCATCGACAGTCGAGGCAAGTTGGTTGATCTCATTGTAACGATACTCTGTGATCCATTCGGCATTCCTTGGATCGGTTGTGAAGCGCAGATTGTCGTTTTTGTCGTATGCGAAGGTAACGGTAGCCTCGGGCCCGGGATTGTCGGCAGTGCCGGTACTGCGGCGTGTCTCGATCAGCCGGTTCACGTCATCGTAGTCGTAGAATACCGTGTAGAACTCGCCGCCGCGTGGATCAGTCTCCTCGCGGAGATTTCCGAGGTTGTCGTAAACGTAGCGCCAGATGGCCTCGTTCTCGGTTCCCTTGGCAACAATCAGTTCCCTCAGGAATCGATGCTCATCGTAATGGTGTTCGGTAATCTGGCCCAGGGCATTGATGTTCGTTTTAACAAGCCCGGAGTCGTAGTATTCAGTTCTTTCAATCGCTTCGTCTTCCGTGCCCGGTGCACGCACCACTGCGACCTGACGGTTCAGGCGATCATAGAAAAACTCTGTCCCATACTGTTCGCCCTGCGGGCCAACGAGCTTGGTCAGGTTTCCGACCTGATCGTAGAAATAGCGGGTTTCCTGCAGCAGTTCATCGAAAGAAGAAGTTAGCCTGCCGGATTTGTCATAGATGTAAGTAGACGTGAATCCACGGGGATTTCGAATCTCGATCGCATTGTCCAGAATGTCATAGGCGAGCACGGTAGTCCTGCCTCCCTCAGGATCAGTCTGAGTGAGCTGGCGGCCAATCAGATCAAATGTCCAGAGGGTAAGATTTCCCTTTGGATCGAGAACGCTGTTGCGATTGCCGTCGCGGTCATAGCCGTATACGGTCGAGTAGCCCTTTGCATTAGTCGATTTCCTGAGGAAATTGAGCCCGTCATATTCGTAGAGCGTAACATTGCCTTCAGCATCGATTGCTTTGAGCGCATTCCCTTCGCCGTCGTAAGTGACTGTGGTGGTGATCCCCTCGGGCTTGGTTGTCGACACGAGGCGCCGCATCTCGTCATAGACGTAGGAGGTTACTCGATTCTCAGGATCGGTTACGGTCATCACCGTTCCGTTGGGGTAGTAGGCTTTCCTCCATTCCACGCCAGCCTCGGTGCGCAGGATTTCGCGATGCCGATCGTCAAAGAAGTATTCAGTCACATAGCCGTCCGATTCGACGATTTTGGTCAAGTCGCCAGCAGCGTTGAATGTGAAGAACGTTTCGACCTCTTCGGGGTTCTTCTCATACACGACCTGGTTGAACAGCGTGTATTTGTATTCCCAAACCTGATCGCCCGAAGCATTGGTTCCAGAGGTATTGTGGATTGTTTTCCTGGTCAACCGGTCGGCAAGGTCATAGTCGAAGTCGATCGCCTCGACCGTCGGCCCTTCCTGATGAATGACACGACCGCGATCGTCAATGGTGTAGGTGATACGGCCCGCGACGGTTAGCAGCCCGACTAAGTGCCCAGCAAGATTGTAGGTGAACTCGGTCTTTCTGCCCAGTGCATCGAAGGTTGCAATGAGGCGGTTGTGCTTGTCGTAGATCTCTACTTCCACAGCGCCAGACTCGCGCCGTTCATAGCGGTAGTGATTGAGTTTATCGAACGGGACTGCGTATGGCGTGGCGAAGCCGTTGTATGCGTGCGACCACTCCGTACGGATGGCCAGCTCTCCTGCGTCGGCGATTTCCAGGATGGGCCTGTCGAATTGATCAAAGGCGAACAAGGCAACCACGCCGTTACGGTTTGACTGCTCCACCACATCGCCCTGCGCATCGTATTTGTTAGAAGTCGAAAGAACGGTTGCCACTCCTTCACTGGTTACATAATTCCGCGACGCAGTGATGCGGTTCATGGCATCGTAGTCCACTTCTGCCCGGTTGCCATTCTCGTCCACGGTTGCATGAACGTTTCCGGTAAGATCGCTGTATTGGTAGGATGTGGTCGTGCCGTCATGATACTTGAGCTGGGTGATCCGGCCATACTCATCGTAGGTGTAAGAGGTAGTTTTGTTTTCGGCGTCAGTGATTGTCGCAAAGAGTCCATTGCTAAGATAGGTGTAGCGGGTGACGGTTTGCGCTGGTGCCCCAGCCGGGGCCATGGTGTCGGTGATCGTTGTTACCCGAACATTGCCAGAACTGTCCAGTTCGTGCACGGTGTCCCTGCCCACGGCATCGACGAAGTGGACGAGGATATTGAATGCGCCGTATTCGTAAGTTTCAACGTGTCCGAGCGGTTCCGTTTTCCGAATCACATTGCCGAAGGCATCGTATTCGAAGGTCGTTTCAACCTCGCGGTCGGCGGTAAGTTGCGTAATTACTTTGGTGACGAGGCCTGTCTCGGATACGCGCGGCTCCTGGCGAACGGTGTCCTCATCCTTGAGCACGCGGAGTTGTCCGAACGGATTCATCTCCAGTTGAATTTCCTCACCACGGAAGCTGGTGAACTCCGCCTTAGCCAGCAGTTCGAGACCGTTGTTGTTGGTTTCGAAGAGCTTCGCTACTTTTGGCGCAGTCAGCGGGGACGAAGTGTCCTCAGGCTCAAACGGTGCGGCGGCCTGAGCCGGTTTCAGCGAGAACTGCTTGTCATCAATGCGGGTACCCGCCTTGATCCGGCCAAAGATGTCGTAGTCGAATTCGTCAACAAATTGCGAAGGGGCCAGCGGCTCGGAGTAGCCAGGAAACTCGTTGCCCCGCTTGTGCGTCTCCGAAATCATCAGGTGGTCGAATGTCCGGTCGCCGTCGTGAGCCGTGCTATAGCCTGGGGTGCCGTAGCTGAATGTTCGTCGAGAACCGTCGGGATCGATGATTTCGACGAGATTGAAGTTTCCATCGTAGTTGAGATCGGTGATGCGGCCAGCAGGATCGATGATGCGATCCACCATCCCGCCCGCGTAGACGAAGGTAGTGGAGAGACCCACCGGATCGACAATGCTGGTCACTAGATCGCCTGAGTAGTTGTACGTAGTGACGTTGTTATTGCGGTCGGTCACGGTCTCCAATTTGCCTTCACCGTCGAATGTGTAGACCGTTCCATCGATCATACGGCGTTCAAACTTTCCGTTGACCAGACGCAGGCTGGAATAGTCGAGCGAGAGCGAAGTGAAGGGATCGGCTGGATCTTCCGGAGCCAGGAAGATCTGCTCGCCTCCATTGCCATCGACCAGGAGGACTCCGCCATCGCCAGGATAGATGCGGAAATAACCATCCATACCCCAACCGGCCCCGAACGGGCTTTCTGTGGCGTTTACTACCGCATAGGGTTGGGTGAACGTTTCCATCCGGCCCTTGAAGTTACCGTTCTTTTCGGTCAGCAGCCCATAGTCCAGCACCAGCGTGTAGAGTCCCGTAGGGGCCTCCGTCAGGTCGATCGGGATACCTGCACCTGCCAGAACGCTCTTCGAGAGATCGGCTGGTATCTTGAAAAAGTTTTCACCGCCCTCGAGGCCCATTGCGATAGCATCGGCGAGGTCGAGTCCGTCAGCTGAGAATGTTGCACCATCGCGCACCAGATCGATTCGAAGCACGAGTTGCTGGTTCTGCTTGGCTGATTCCAGTCCTGCAAACGACGAGTAGTAGATAGGGGTTGGTTCGGCTCGGAGCGAATCGTAGTGTAAAGTGATACCCTGCTGTGATCCCAGTGACATGTAGGTCACAAGATTGTGGTCGATCTGCAGTGCGCCGCTATGCGCTTCCACCTGCGCTGTCTTCCCTGCCTCCAGTTCCAGTGCTTCATTGGGGAAGCTGAGTAGCGAAGCCGACTGGTTGAGCGGATTCGAAACGAGGACAATGGGGGACTCAACGGAACCCTGCTGCACAGTGACACCGCGAGGAAGTCCACCAGTGCCGATCGGGGCGAAAGGATTGGTCGGATTGTTCTCAGTTCCAGGGAAGCCGGTGGGCGGCACGCCATAATTCAATCCTGCGACTTGCACCCGCTGGAACCCGAACTTGTTGTTGGGATCGGAATCGGACACCACGACTGTTTTGGTCGTCGTGTAGAATCGAACGTCTCCCGCGATGGCAACCAGCGGATTGATTGCGTCGATCGGGACGGTTGAGAATTTTCCGTACAGCAGACTCGAAAGTGATGTGGGCACGGGTTCCTGAGGGGACGGATAATGGCCCCATTCAGGGAACGTCTCGCCAACAGTGCTCTCGATCATACTGATGATCTGAATCGCATCATAGGCGAACACATTGCGAGTGCCCTGGAAAGGCACAAGGATCGTACCCGTTGTCAGGGAGACAGCGAGATTGTCCGGGAAGCCTTGAATGATCGGGCTGGTGGCAGCTACGATGCGGGGTTTGTCCAGGGCATCGAGGAAGTTACCCAGCGGATTGCGGATGATCCCAACATTGCCTCCAGCTCCCAGGCTTACAGGAATCTGCTGGCCCGTCTGCGACCTGAAGTCGGGATTGTAGGCGTAGATGGGAGCGAGCGCGGGATCGTGAAGTGGATCATCGACGATGAAGCGATTGTATCCAGTCACCAGCGCATACGAAGGGTGTGGGCCAATGAATGCTTCGAAAGTATTCTCGGGAATGAAGGCGACTCCCTGAATATTGCTGACACCAAAGACCTGCGTGTTCCGGCCCTCGACCCGGTAGCGAATTTCTCCGAAGCCGAGCATGCTGACGTAGTCCACCGCGTAGACGGGAGGGAAATTCGTCACTTTGGACGGGAACCGGCGGATTACACCGAGGCCTTGACTCTGACTGATCCGGTCCGTGACAAGAATGACGTTTGGATCGTCGGTGGCTGTAATATCGTACGGCGTAGGCCCGACGTTGATCTCGGTTTGGTCGTACTTGCGGGTCTCCAACGGCTCCGATTTGTCTGGTGTCAGGACGATGACTCGGCCCGGATTGACCGACGATCCGTTGAACAAATCCCTGGCAGGTGCCGCTACGTAAATCGAACTGCCGTCCGGCGCGACATCAATGCCGCGAAGGCCAACCGGCGCGAAACCGAGGTTGAGAGTTCGCACGTGCTTGTGGTAGTCGGAGGAGAAAGGATCGATATCAATGACGTAAACCGACGCCGTCAATTCGTCAGTGACGTAGAGGACTTTCTCAATCGGATCCACCGCTGCTTTCCACGGACGTGCGCGATTCGCGTTCAGGACAATGTGTTGAATTCCCGGAGTTTCAGCATCCATGTCGATCTCCGTCAGGCCCACTGCATCAAGCACGGAGATGCCCGGAACTCCCTGCAAGGTCACGTATGCCCGTTCACTTCCAGCCGACATCGTTACCTCTCGTGGGGCGAATGTGCCCTCGGCATCCGTTCCCGCACCGAGCAGAATCTTCGCTACTTCAGAAGGGTCGCTGATCGTGGCTTCATTGCCATTGAGATCAATCTTCTCCGACTTGAATACATCAATGACTGCAACCGTTCCAGTGCGGGCATCGGCGGCGAAGCCATAGCGGGGCAGGAGGAATATCTTGGCCGCATTGCTGGTAAACTCTCTGCGCTGGAAAACGCCATCGGCCGGGGAAAGCATTGGCCGCGACACCGTGATCGTGGCGTCAGCAAGATTGATCCCATCGATCAGCGGCACGAATAGTTTCTTCTTCCCGTCCTCGTCAACGAGGCGCAGTCCTGTCGAAATCACCACATCGCGACCTCCCACCAGCAACCGCTCGCCATTGGTATCGAATGTATCCCGTCCACCTATCTCAAAGGTCACATAGAGGTCTGAAACACGATTGCCCAGATTCGGATCAGCTTGGAGGTAGGACGCTGCCCATGGATTTTCCTGGAGAAAGTCCTTTCCGGTGATCTTGAGCAAGGCTCCTTCGATTTCGTCGATGACAAATTCCGCACTCTCGATCACCGGCGGTGAAATGGGCTGAATCTCTGCGAACAACAATTCCGCAGGCAGTGCAAAGAATTGCTGGGAAATTTCCCCAGGCAGGACGGACAGCGATCCGCCGCCGACTTTGCGCAGACCCGCAGTCGTGGCCACTTGGAGATTGTAGCGGATGCCAATCCCCACCATCAACGGAATGGAAAAATCGCCGACCGGGCCGGCTGCTGCATAAACCTTGGTGCCATCGGCACCCTGCATGTCCACCACGCCCGGGGATCCAGATGCGTCGCTCCTGTTGATGATACCTGGAGAATCAATCACCTGCGAGCGTTGCGACTGATCCATGATGATAGCCATGGTTCCCAGCAGACTGCCGCCCGCGCCGGTAGCGAACATCGCGGCGAAAGCGCTCGGGCGCAGGTTGATGTCGAGCGACGCGGAGTGTTTGCGCATGCCCAGACCCAGATTCGGTGGAGAGGTGGTGCGAATCATTCCATCTTCGCCGACAACTCCAGTATCGGCCAAGAACCATGCCAATTCGATCGTGCCATCGGCATTCACGACCTCGACGGGTTGAAGTAGCGGCAGCACCGCTCCCGGTTGCGCGCCAGCAGGGGCAGGAACGACCAGGCTGACTGGTTGGTCGGTGACCAGATCGAGGCCCTCGATCTGAACTCCTCCTGCATACTCAAGGCCCTCTGGGAGGGCGAGCGGGGCGTCTGCCTCTCGATAGGCGGTCACTGTAACTAACGTGTCGGCATGAAGTGTTCCAGCTGGAATCCCAACGGTTGCGCCGCCACTGGTGATAAGTCCGCCGTCTTCGGAGAGCATTCCTGAGCCGACTATGGCCTCCTGCACCATCATGGTCGCGGAGAACGCGATCCCTTTGAAGTAGGAGACGACCGTGGTAGTCCCGAGTTTGGTTGCCGTGAAGCGACCGTCCTCGTCAATCGCTCCCACATCTGAATTCTCCACGACATAGCGCGCCCCGGTGTCCCCAAGGAATACGTCGTTGATCGTATCGCCAATGCGTTCGCGAATGATGAACTGCCGCGTCTCTCCGACTTCAAGATTGTAGGAGGCAGGGAAGAATTGCAGGAGGATACCATCGCCCGCAGTTCCTACTGTGATGCCAGCCATTGTCGCTCGTCCCAGAGCATGGATCTCAATGCCCGTGAGTCCTTCAGCCGCCCCGAAAACAAAGCCGTTTGATGTAATCTGGGCTACCGAGGGATCGAAGCTCTCAAACGAAACGATACTTGAGGGCAAAGCGATTCGTGTTTCGTCTTCCAAAACCGCGAACAGCTCAAGTTTTCCGTGTTTTCCGACTTCGATCTGCAGATTCTGCGTCCCCAATTCAATCCTGCGAACCACCTCGTTCCTGACATTGATCGTAATGTTCACAGGCTCGGCTGCGGCGATGCCATTGTCTGCAGCGAGCTTGAAGGAAGCCGCTCCCGAGAAGCCTTCGGTTGGTGAGAACAGCACCCGTGCTCCACCCACGTAGGAGATCGTGCCTCCGATGATTTCCGACAAAACGAAGCGGGGCGTGCCGAATCGGCTCTCGGTAACGAACTGGCCTAGATCAAGATCGATGGGAACGCCGACGATGGTCGACACGGTTCCAGCGGCGAGCACTGGGGGCGTAGCGGCAACCACTCCGAAGCCAGAGTCGAGATACAAACGGTCTGCGGCATCTACGTTGCCATCGCGATCGATGTCGGCTGCGAGGTCGCCCGCATTCGCCGCTGTAAGGAATAGGTTGCGGTCTTGAAGGTCAATGTCGGCGTCTCCATCGAAGTCACCAGCGAGGCTCACGTTCATCTCAAGTTCGCCGGAACTGCCAGCTGGAATTTGCAATTCGAAGAGGTGCACGCCTGCCGTCGAAACGGTGAATAAACCATAGGAAGAACCGCCGTCTTGAATAGCGCTGCCGGTGGTGAGGGTTGTTGATTGCACGACAGGCGGGGCGAAGTCCAGCGAGGTAAGCTCAACTGACAGCGTGAAGCGCCCTGTAAGTGCAGTGGCCAGTTCGCGCTCGGTGACAGTGAGTGCGAGCAACACAGTCTCCCCACCAGCGAGGTCCAAGGTGGTGGATTTTTTCAACGCGGTCGCAAGGCTTCCCAGATTGATGGCTATGTCACGTGTGCCGTCGAATACTCCTGTCTCAGTGTAGTCGATCACGAAGCCGCTGGTCGGTCCAAGGTCAACGGTCAAATGGTGACTGAACTCATTTCCATAGCCGTACGTGTGGCGCGATCCTGTAGTCAAACCAAGGGCACTCACCAGATCGCCAGAGCTGTCGTAACGATAGATGTTTTGCCCACCATCGGGCGATGTGATGACTGTAATGCTGCCTGCTCCATCCCGCTCGAACCGGATCCTGTCGCCATTTTCTGCTACCACGCCGCTGTCGCTCCAGAACAGGCGTTTGCCGTCGGCGGAGCGTTGTTCGACGAGGCCGGAAGTGGTGTTGTAGAGCCAGGCGGCGCCGTCGTTGGCGCTGAGGGTAACGTCGACTTCCATGTTGCCGCCGCGGGCGGGGTTGTAGGCGAGTCCGTTGGAGAGCTGGAAGTAGGCGCCGTTGACTTTCTGCAGCAGGGTGGTGCCGCTGCTCAGGGTGTAGGGGACGCCTGCGTCTGCGGTCCACGCCGGGCGGTAGGCGATGGCACCGCCGAATGCGACTTCGATCGGATCGAAGTTGAAGCCGTAGCGGTTGCCGTCGGCGGCGGTGAGGTAGA
>JAGROY010000334.1 GCA_020439995.1 Verrucomicrobiia bacterium | reverse complement strand
ACTACTTCGATCCGCCCATCTTGCAAGAGGCGGATACCGACAATGCCAAGGGAATTGTTGAACGTATCGGGAATGAGCGGGTCGGTACCACGGCGTACTTCCGTTCCGTCATCGATGCCGTCGGAGTCGGTGTCAGGATGATCGGCCTTTGTACCGAGTTCCCGCTCCTGAGTGTCTGTAAGCCCATCGGCGTCTGTATCATTGTCTGGAGTCCCGAGGGAGACAATCCTTGATCCGGCCGGATGCGAGAAGCTGAGAGGTCGGTCAAGGATGAGAGAGCCGTGGCCGGTGACCCTGCGATGCTCCTCGTTGGCCGTTCCCGGGCTGACGATAATCTGGTCACCGATTTGAAACATCTTCTGCCAGTCGAATCCAAGCGAGTCCTCCAGGATCGAGAGGATTGCGGTGCCTTTTGGAATGCCTTCCGATAAAAACGTCTCTGGCATGACGACGACCCCACCACCTTCGCACCCCTGCGCCGGATCAGCAGGCTCCCAGCTTCCGTCCTCGTTGCGTTTCTCGAAGACTTGGCTCCGGCTCAGTCGGAACAAACTGCCGCCGACCCGCGCGGTGCCGATAGTACAGGTTGCGACCAGATTGGTTCCGTCGCTCAGATCCTCCTTGAGAAAGGTTTCGCGGATCGACGAGGCGATAGGCTTGGCCATGGCGGGATTGACTTCGGCGACGTTCTCTAACGTTCCGCGCATGTCTTTCTGAAAGCGAATCACATCGTCGATGTCGGCGGCACCACCATCGACCCACATGAAGCCCTTGAGCGGGTTTTCTCGGGTAATGGTGCGCGTGGGGTGGAACCAGCCAACCCGACGTTCACCGTTGACATAGATCAGCAGCGGTTCGCCACGTTTCGCTGGATCAGGGTGCCAGCGATGGGTTCCGTTGTTGACGAACTTTTGATAGAGCTTGTCTACGGTAAGCGAGTTGCTCCACGGGTGCTGGGCCTGGACGCCGTGCAGCATGTTCTTGGCAACGGTTTCCGAGAACTCGCTGGCAACCGGCAGTGCTGAACCGTCGGCCATACCCACGGCGACTGTATCGATGTCTCCCGCGATCCGCCTCATGGCACCCCGCAGATTGTCGTTCCCGAGATCGTCCTCAAGCCAGCATTCGAAATACTGGCGCCCTCCGGAGAAAAGGCCGTCGTCCGGCGGATCTCCCACTTGACGTAGTTCGAACTGCCGCACATCGACGACGCCGGGCCCGACCGTATCGGCATTGATGTTAGGCTGCGGTACGGAACCGCGTCGAGGTACATCGAGCGTGCCGCTCTTGATGGTGCGTCCGTTCTCGGTCACACGCGTAGTCATCTGGTTGGAGAGCTGCCAGAACTTGGAGTTTTCCTGATCGATGACGCGACTACTGAAGTCCTGATGGCCGTACCATTCCTCCCAGCGGTCGGCATGACGGTCGAGCACTCTCTTGCGAGTGACGTCATCGACACCTTGAAGGCGCTCGATCACCACGTCCCGCGGTATGGGCTCTGCCAGCAGCGTGGCTCCGCGGTCGCCCGCACCGATCCCATTGGCATCTCCGTAGCCGACGCCATCGCGGTAGCCGAGGTATTTCACATCGTCCGCATTCACGTTCTTCGGTTTGAAAGTCATCGGCTTGGGAACGATGCCCAGCTGCGTCTTCATCCACTCGATGGTTTCGTCGGCTCGCGAACGAATGGCGACGAAGATGGGCATGCCGCCGTTCTTCGCATCGGTCATACGGATAAGATTGGCGTCCGAGACGGGATCCACCCCCCAGCCGTCCAGAGCATGTTTCCCCTGGAGGGGCGTGGAGGCAGGCAAGGCGCGCATCGGGCCGCTCATTTCCGTCACTCTAGGATCGCCGATCCGGGACATTTCCCGGGTAGCCTGGGCAGCATCCTCCGCGGCGTCCGCCCGGAGAAGTTCCTCGCGCTTGGCTACCTGCTCGATAATCTCCGATGAACGGGAGACTTTGGACATCCAGCTGGCGATCGCGGCGGCGGTGGCGAGTTCTTCCAGCGCCAGTGATCCAATGGGCCGAAACGGCTCCGCAGCCACTGCAGCCAGTTCCTCGTTGAACCCGAAACTGGACGCCTCATGGGCTCTCTTCTGGTAGGTGTCGATCTTGCTAAAAAAGTCGGTGATCGCGTTGTTGACGATTTGCCCGACCTGTTCGGCAGAGTCGAATCGCTCCCCGTAGTAGCGGGTGAGTTCTTGGGTAATCAACTGCATCTGCTGCTCCCGAGTGGTTTCGTCGAGGTTAGTCCAAATCGCGAGCTGCATATCGCTCCAGGCCCAGAGATAGCGGGATGCATTGTAGACGGCGGTGCGGCCCTCCTGGTTGGCCTGTTCACTGAGTTCCACCAAGCTCCAGAGCGTCGGTGGCAGACTGCCAATCATGCCGGGCAATCCAGAAATCAAGTCCCACCCGCCGAGCACGAGGTTCTCCAAAGCATCGCCTGCCGCGATGGTGTAGAAGTCGTCGGGCGACAGCAATCGGGACGCTTTCAAGTCGGGCGTAACTTCCGCCCGCAAGAAGGTAGCGTCGTTTACATCGTGACGGCCATTGCCCCACTCGACCACGACCGCCGAGGGCTCCAGTTCTCGCTCCTCTCCTTCCAAATCGATGACTTTTCCAGAAGCGGCGAAATCGATGACCACCGATCGGCGTCGCATTTGCCTCTGGTCGAATCCTGGCAACGACAGAGTGTCGACCCTCAGTCGGAAGAACTCCTTGTCGCCAGGCTTTAGAGTCGGCGCAAAGACTCCCGGGCTGCCTGCCAGGGGCAGCTCCTCGTCGATCTGCACTGGCCCGCGTGGAACGCCCTGACCACTGCTGATGACGAGCAACGGATCAAGCTTCAGCGTTTCTGTCAGCGAGACATTCTCGACCATGCCCGAGATTTCGACCGACTCGCCTTCCGTGATTCTGGGAGGGGCATTGACGACTTCCAGCTCCATGGACAACACGACGTCGCCCTTGAGGTCGGCCACTTCAGTGCCACGAGCGGTGAGCGTGGGGCCGTCACCTTCTGGAGCCGCAGTGAAGAGCGCAGCCAGTTCGAACTGCCCGGGACGGGTGGCGGTGATGGTCACCACAAACTCGGCGGGGTCTCCACCAGGCTGTAGAACTTCCGGCCACACGCCTGTCGGAGATGGGGTAGACACCCACACGGGCGCAGGCACTGGTTGCGGTTGCGCGTCCACCCACGGCTCGTCCTCGACGCCGGTAGCCAATACCAGGTCGATATCGATCCCTCCGTCGCTGGCGTCGAATCCCTGGAAGGTGACATTCTCAAGAGGAATGCCTGCTTCGGGCACCGAGACTTTGATCGTGACTTGAAACTCCAGAGGAGTGAAGCCGGATGGATCTTCTGCGGAGGCCTCCTCGCCCCGGCGTTCTAGTTTCAACGGCCCTTCCGGCAGCACGATGGTGACCTTCATCCCAGAGACGCCACCGGCAAGTTTGGCTGCGAATGCTCCGATGCTGGCTCCGTCTTCCATTTTGCCTGCGATCTCATGGTGCGTGAGAGAGAAGTCGCCCGGCAGCACCGCACGCAGAACCCATTCCAACGCCACTTTCTCACCCGGCTCAAGAGTGCCGATCTCGACTTTCTCCGGGGCCTCAACAATCTCGAACTGATCGGGAACCTTCAGACCGGCGGAATCGGCGAAAGCGATTTCGTTGACAGTCAGTTCTTTTTCATCGGATCCGACGACGAGGCGGACCCGAACTTCCTCTCCCAGCGCAATCGGCCCCGTGGCTTCCCGGTCGACCCAGGTGAGCTGTGTCTTCAACTGCGTGGGATTCAGAATCGCCCACTGCAACGAGGTAGCGGAATTCCCCACGGCCCATTGATATCCGAAGTGGTGGGGCACGAATCCGTTGATTTTTTCGGAAGCTCCGCCGGAGGCGGAGACGCGATAGAGACCCGCTTCGACAGGCGAGGGAATGCGCGCCAACGGGTCGATCGCATAGACGATGTCTTGACCGTCAGGCGACCAGTCCAGCGCCACCAGCCATACAGGCAACGAAACACGTTCCCCGTATTCGGGCAGCGATGTGATCTCCCGAGGAGGCCCGCCATTCGCAGGCATGATCGCCACATTGCTCGTGTACCACCGTCGCGTGGGTGCCTCCCGCTGAAACACGGATCGAATCACCGCAATGGAACTGCCATCCGGCGACCATACCGGATATTCGACATGCTCTTCGAACAAGTTCGTTCCGGTGCTCACGTATTCCGGCTTGTAGAGCAATGTCTCCTCACCAGTCAGGGTGTCCATGCAGACGACCACCCGCTGCAAGGTGGCACCTGATCCAATCACCGAAGAATAGGCCAGCTTCGACCCGTCGGGCGACCATGTGGGCGGGTAGAAGTTGAAGTAGCCAGCGGTCTTCGACAGCAGGATATTGCCCTCGATATCGATGATGGTCAGCTCCCAATGATTGAAAAAGGCAATGCGATCGCTCGCTGGGGACCAAGCGAGCGGGCTTCCCGGCATGTCGTAGGCTAGCGTTTTGGGATTCTGCCCGTCGATATTCGCCACATTGATAGAGTCCTGATAGCGATAGGCGACCTTCTTCCCGTTTGGGGAAATCCTGGCATGAAAGACATTCTCGTACCAAAAGCGCCACTGCTCCGTTTGGAGCGGAAAGATGATCGCTCCCCCATTCTCGGAAGCCGTTTGATCGGCTCTGCCGTCGAAGAAAATCACCTCTTCGTTAGCCTGTTGCGCCAGCACTACGAGTGAGGAAGCGCAGCACACTAGCAAGCTTAAAAAAGAGTATTTCAGTATTGTTCGGATAGCCATATGGGAAACAAGCAACTAAGTGAACATTGACGCATTGGCGCAATTCGAATGATGAAGCATACAGGCAGGAATATTCTGCGCCAGCATGGAGGTGGTGTCCATCCCGTGATGTCCTATCAAGGATGGCTTTATCGTGGGCGGGTGCCCCTCTTTGCATCGAGTCCACGAAGTGACGCCAACAGGCGATAGGTTGGTAGAAACCCAGTGCAAATCGAGACATCCGTGTGCCTTCAACAAATCGATTAGACTATTCGGCCCCGTGAATGAAAGTCCGATGAATCTACTCAACCTTGCACGACTTGAAATGTTTTTGGATCAACGAGATACGCGTTTACTCGGGTATGTGCACCGAAGTTGCCATAGAGTTTTCCGCACTCGACAGGTCTCTGGTATGTATCGTCTTCCGTCAGTGGTCAGAGGAATAATGACGAATGCCATCATGGCCCTACGGTTCTTCCACTGAAAGC
>JAGROY010000333.1:1639-6891 GCA_020439995.1 Verrucomicrobiia bacterium | reverse complement strand
CGAAGGTCAGGTAGCTGAGCGGCAGACGGGCGACCTTTTCGGTGAAGTGTTTCTCCTCGCGGCGCGAAACGACCTCGTCGTCACCTACGATCCAGTCGATGCCGGGGAGTCCAGACGTGGCGAAGCTGTTGAACCAGGCCACCGTTACTGGTGCAGGATGCGTAAGGAAAAGACCAAGGCGCTCGGGGAAGCTGTACCCACTGAGATCAATCAGGACGTCGATTCCGTTCCGGGAGATGAGTTGTGTCAACGTATCGTTGTCCATTCCGGCGACGTGATGCACGCGGTCTCCTGTTTCAGCAAGATAGCCCGGCATTCCCTGGCCCTTTGGACTGTCGGAGAAAAGGTGGATCTCGAATTGCGAACGATCGTGCCGATTGATGAGCGCCCACACGGGCTTCATGTAGTTTTCACTATGGAAATGCGCGGAAAGGTAGCCGATGCGGAGACGCCCGTCGTTGGCCTTGCGATCGACCGCCACTGCTTCCCGAGCTTCACGGGGTGCGGGCGTTTCGGTTGCGAGCAGCCGAGCGGAATCCTGGCGAACGCGCATGATTTTCTTTGCATCTGCAGAAGGTGCGCCCGGGATAATGTTTGCCAGGCTGACGACTGGGCCCAGGCGATCACCGTCCTTTGCCGCGAGTTCCAATTGCTCAGCAGCGCGATCAATTTCCCCCATGTGAAACAGAGACTTTCCAAAGTGGTGGTGAAGTTCCGCGCTTGCGCCGCCAAGTTTGAGGGCCTGCTCGAACGCGTCGATTGCCAGCGCGTGATCGCCTGATCTCGAATGAATTTCGCCAAGGATCTTCCAGGTTTCTCCCGTGTCTGCTCCCAGTGCGACCAGGGAGCGATATACTTTCAGTGCGGCCGCGTTTTCCCCGCACCCGAGCTGTGCCTGCCCCAGTTTTTCGAGAATCTCAGTGCTGTCGGGATCGAGTTCCGCAGCTGCAGTGAATTCCCGGGCCGCCTTTCGCGGTTGGCCTGCTTTCAGGAGGCGGCATCCCGCATCGAAGCGGCGGGAGACGGACTGACGGTCGATGCTCATAGGTTTTTGATGCACGAAGGATAGCGGCATCGATTCTGCAGCAATGCAAAGGGTGGCGGCAAGCTCCTACCGCCACCCTTATTTAGTGATGTCCTCGCTCGCGCGATCAGGCTAGCGTCCGGTGCTGCTGGCAGCCGATTCATCGAGCTTGGCTCTGCCCGCCTTCGTATCCACTGTCAAGGTTGTCTCGTTTCCATCTTCGTCCATATACGTTTGTGCAAGAAACTGGTAGGAAAGAGACAATTGAATTGCCGTTGTGCCGTCGTCCGCAGTTGCCAGGGCAAAGCTGGTTACGCGAACATTTTTCAGTTCATACGTCAGATAGGTGGTGCGAGCAGCTTCGTCGGCGTGTTCTATTGCCACATTCACACTCGGGATGACGGAACCGTCGGAGCAGGCTTCCATGAGCTTGGGTGAGATCCTGTTGAAGGCGAGTGTAAGCACAATTTTATCAAACTGTGCCTTGGCGTTCTTTGCCTGTGAGGACTGTGATCCGCCCCATTCGAAGTCGAGGATATCGATCCAGCACTTCCGGCAGGGTTCGGCGCTGTCGGACTCGCCGTCGATGCCATCGAACTTGGCAAAGACTGCAGCATCGGCACTGAACTGGAACGTAAGGAGGACGACGGCTCCGAAGAGGAAGGATTTGATGATGAGCAAGAAACGGCGGTTCATGGTAGAGATGGTCTTCATGGTTTTGAGTGGTTAACTGTTGTTGTGAATGATTCTGATGAATTGGTTTTTCGAAAGTGCGGTTGACTGGGGAAGCTCTCTGCTTCAGTGGCCATCCGCTTGTTCTTCCTCTTCACCGCAGTCGCGAGGCCGCTATTTCAAGAAAGTGAAAAAATTTGGAGAATTTTTCAGCATGCCGGTTGGTACTGTAGCCGCACTCATTGCCTCCTCCCGCAGCTCTTGATCTCCAATTATTTCCACCAGCGAGAGTGCCTGATGGTCGTCCGCAGCACGGAAAGTTCGGTGTCTAGAGTTGCTCCTTCCGTGTCCTGGCACGGGGCAAATCACGGAATTAGGCACTCAATCCGCCAATCGATAAAGGTACCAGCTGGCGACGCTCCGCCATGGTGCCCAGTGTTGGGTTCGTGCAAGCAGTTCGGTCGGCTTGGGCAATTCTGCCATGCCTTCGAGCACCCTGTAGCCTTTGCGGATTCCTAGGTCAGTCGCAGGCATGATGTCGGGCCTTCCGAGTCGGAACATGAGGAGCATCTCTACGGTCCACTGGCCGATGCCACGCACTTGCACCAGGCGCTCGATGATTTCGGCGTCTTCCAGTTGCTTCAATTTCGCCAGAGTCGGCACGGTGCCATCCAGTGATTTCTCCGCCAGATCGCGGATGGCTGCAACCTTGTTTCGCGACATTCCGGCACCCCGCAGAGCCTCATCGCTCATGGACAATACCAGGTCAGGCTTCAGGCGCTTGCGCGGAAATAGATCCTTCACCCTGCCGTGGATCGTACCCGCTGCCTTGCCTGAGAGCTGCTGATAAATGATGGCGCGCGACAGTGATTCAAACGTTCCTTCCATGCGCTGCGGGATCAGGCCGAATTCACCGACCGCCCGTATCGCCTTGCCCAGTTTCTTGTCCGCCTTGCTGAGCTCAGCAATTGCCTGACTTGGATCGTAGGGTAAAGACACGGGACAATGCGAACGGAAGCGGTATGAAGTAGAACAGCAGGATGAAGTTGTTGAGAGGAAATGTGAGCTGCATGAGATAGCCGACAAACAGGTGCATGGCGACAAGGCTCAGGCCCACGGTGAGTCCCAGCTTTTTATTGTAGAGCGCAAAGAACGCCAGTAACTCGGCAAACAACCCCACGCCGAGCATCAATTGAGTAATGTGTGGATACGCGGAGATCACTGCCGCGACTTTCTGCGCGTGATCGAAGGGCGCTTTGTCGCCGTCTCCGTAGTAGTGCTGGTTTCCAATCTTTAAAACCTGGATGGCAATGTTAGGTGACTCGGAAAACCACGCAAACCCACTGCGCAGCAGCTTGGTGGCGCCGGCTACGACGTATGCAGCTGCCGCCATTTGCTGTGCTGCAAAAAAGCTGGTTCGCTGGGACGCCTGAGTTGCCATGGTGACCGCGCCTTTCCAGCTCCGCTGCCGCCAGGCGTACCAGATATACCCCAGCCAGTGCCCGAGAACGGCCATCGCCACGATTTGCGTGCCATGGTGGGTGTTCCCCTGCGAATTGCGCAAGCTGCCAACGGCAATCACGATAAACGCGATGTAGCCACAGGACACTACCGGCGACACGCCAAAGCAGAAAAACACTAACATTACCGCAAAAAGCAGTTTCATGAATGGCCACTCGGACACATGAGTGCCGCCACCGGAGAAAATCTCAGGATCGGCGAGAAATTGCAGCGGGATATTGATGGGCAACACCTTGGATTCCGGAAGAAGGCCCCACAAATTCCGCACGCCCCACAGGCTGGTCATCCCCTCAGGGTGCGGTTGCTCATCGTAGTCATACTTGAAAAAGAACGTCAGCCCATCGAGAACTTCGATCGACTGATTCGTGACAGCATCTCCCAGAAGCCCACGCTGGGACTCGACCACTGGCCGCACATCGAACAGGAAGTTGTTCGCGAGCAGCAACGCGATCGCGATCCGCACGATCGCCAGCTCCACCCTCCCTTCATTGCGCGGTGAGATGCGGAACAGCGTCTTCAAAAATTCGATCACCCGGTTCAAAATGGTCATGGTGCAGCCTCCAGTGTTCCATCGATCTGTGCGATGACCGCAATCTGCTCATCGACTTTTCCTTTGCCCAGCTTGATGTCAGTGCGGACGAGTTTGAGCGTTTTGTAAGGCGTCGGTGGATCCTTCTTCGGCTTCCGGTTGCGGTGGTATTGCTCCAGCGTCCTCTCACCAGCGATGCGCCAGTGCTCCTCGCGGGTGAGGCCGGACGTCGCCGGATCTTTGCGCAGCTTGCTAAAGTTCTTCGAAAAGATTTTCTTCAGCTTGATGGCGCTGTCGCCAAATTCCTCCCGGAAAAACAAGACGTTGTCATTTTCATCCGTGACGTGGAGGAAATAGGTGTAGGCATCGAACTTCGAATACATCGGGTTGTGCGAAAACGGATAGTTTTCGCGGATGACGAGCGAAATGACGACAGCGATGAGCATCAGGCCAAAGCGTTTCAGCCAGGGCACGGCGCTGATGAGGAAAAAGTGGTGCAGGCGGGCAAGCATGATGAAGTCAAAAGAACCATCCAGAGCTAAACCGCCAAATACGCCAACGACAAACTCTTTCCTGCACCGGAAAGCGCAGAAATTGGTCAGCTCACGCTTGCAAGTGACCACGATGAGTGGACAGGTGAGCCGTGCTGGAAGTCGTCGTTTCATCCATCGGCCAGATGGCCGGACTATGCGGGCTGGGCTGGTTGATCGACCGGCTGGGCTACTGCAAGAGTGACGACTACCAGCGCTGGTCGAAGATAGCAGTCGATTTTCTCCTGCCGCTGCTCATTTTTCACTCGATCGTGCGCGATCTGGACACCTCGAACTTTGGTGAATTGTGGTCACTGCCGTTCCTCGGGTTTGGCCTGATGGTGGTCGGAGGCGTGGCTGGCATGGTCTTCAAGTGGGGGCTCGCCAATCGCTCAGTGGACCGCCAGCGCACGTTCATGCACATCGCTGCAATCAATAACTTCGGATTCCTGCCGATCTACATCATTTCCAATCTCATTGAAACCGGCCAGGCCCCGTCCACGCTGCTGGCATTGTTTTTCGTTTTCAATCTTGGCAGCACCATCGGCTTCTGGACCATCGGAGTGATCACGTTGACCGGAGGTGGCCTGCGCGATGCATGGAAGCGCGCGCTGTCACCGCCGATGCTGGCGATCTGCCTGGCTATTCCCATCGCGCATCTGGGCGGTAAGGAATGGATCCCGTCCATGCTGCTGCACACCGCTGATTCTGCGGGATCGATTGCAGTGCCGCTCATGCTGATCATCACTGGCGCTATTCTGCGCAGCGCTTTTCGCAAAGAGAAAGTATGGGACATCGCCTACACCACGGCCGTGCGCAATCTGCTCATCCCGGCCATCGCCATCGTCCTCGGCCACTACCTCCCACTCTCCATTGATGCCCGCTTCCTGTGGAACATCGTCGCCGTCATGCCCGCCGCCGCCACCACTCCGATCATGGCGCGCCTCTACGGAGGATCACAGGAGTTCGGCTCAGC
>JAGROY010000333.1:0-1504 GCA_020439995.1 Verrucomicrobiia bacterium | reverse complement strand
ATGCTGCTTTCTATTGAATATCGCGGACAACTCGCACTCGCCGCCGCGTCTGCGAAGGTCAGGCGTGATGTTGAGCCGGGAACACTCGTGAGCGACCTCTTAAAGGCGCTCGCGGCGGATGAGGGTGACGATTTTCGCAGACTGGTGCTGGATGAAAATGGTGAATGCGGCAGCACATTGTTTGTGGCTGTCGATGGCGAACACGTTCGCACCGATGCAGGGGCAACCTTGCCAGAAAACGCACGCGAGATGGTGGTGATGCCACCGATAGCAGGAGGATGAGTAGTTCTAATCCTAACAAGGGCACATTGACCGATGACGATCGGGCGACTTATGCCTGGCAATTGGATGTGCCTGGTTTTGGCGAAGCTGGGCAGGAGAAGTTGAGAAACTGCAAGGCTCTGGTATCCCGTGTCGGCGGGCTCGGTGGACCGCTGGCATTCTCACTGGCTGCTGCGGGAGTAGGCAAATTGATCCTCGCTCATGCTGGCGACCTGAAGCCCAGCGATCTCAACCGCCAGATCCTCATGACTCGCGAGGCACTCGGCAGCAGTCGCGCGACTTGCGCCACCGAGACTCTGCACCGTTTCAAACCGGAGATTGAGATCGTCAGCGTTGCGGAGAACATTGCTGAATCCAACGTCGCTGAAATGGTCGCCAGCGCCGACATCGTATTCTCCTGCGCACCGCTTTTCGAAGAACGGCTTCTGATGAACCGCGAATGCGTTCGGCAGAACAAGCCACTCATCGACAGCGCCATGTTCAATCTGGAGGGGCAAGTAACCGTCGTCGTTCCCGGCAAAACCGCGTGCCTAGCCTGTCTTTATCCAGAGATACCTCCACATTGGAAACGCAGATTCCCTGTCATCGGCGCCGTCTCCGCGCTGGTCGCCAATATCGGTGCCATGGAAGGCATCAAGCACATCGCCCAGTTCGGCCAATCCAACGTCGGTCACATGCTGCTGGTCGACACCTCGTCGATGCGCATCGACCGGATCACCCTGAAGCGTCGGAGCGATTGCGCAGTGTGTGGCGCTGAATCGCTTTCTTAACCTCCTGAAAATAGATGACCCGGGAAGACGCAAAGGGCGTGAAGCCTGAGGAAGTTCTGTGAATGGAATGCCTCATCGAAAAGATGAGTTCATCAATTGTAACACTCCCTACTGTTGCCTTCGCCGGTAGTAGAGCGCGGCAACGCCCGTAGTAGCTGCCCCGTCAGGGACGGTTGCATTTCCGAATTCGTCGAGTGCACTCTCGCCGATGGCCGTCCAGCTTGCTCCGTCGAGAGAATCGGAGTCCGCGATTCCGAGTATAGGCGAGGGAAACCGAATAGCGAAGTAAGCGGGGTGGTGGTCGACGCGGAAGGACGTTTACTTGCCTGTGGAAGATTTACGGGGTGCCGTGAAATGCTATATTTGCAGTGTTCTGGACTGCGGCTGAAAGAAAATTGAAAAAGAGTGTTGCGTACGGTATGAAGTTGGTTAACTGTTCATTTAGGCAGTGT
>JAGROY010000332.1 GCA_020439995.1 Verrucomicrobiia bacterium | reverse complement strand
ACCTGGCGAACAACTACGGCCCGCCCTATGGCAGTGCCGAGATCAACGCCGGGCGTATTTTGAAAGATCTGCCTCGCGACGAAATCCTCATCACCACGAAGGCTGGCTACGACATGTGGGACGGCCCCTACGGCGAGTGGGGATCGCGCAAGTATCTCACTGCCAGTGTCGACCAGTCGCTCAAGCGGCTCGACGTCGACTACGTCGACCTTTTCTACAGTCATCGATTCGATCCAGACACTCCTATGGAGGAAACCCTGGGAACTCTGAACTCGATCGTCGATCAGGGCAAAGCGCTCTACGCTGGCATCAGCAGCTACAACACCGAGCAAACCCGCGAAGCGATCGAGATCTGCCAACGCAACCAGTGGGCACCCATCGTGATCCACCAGCCGAACTATTCGATGCTGAATCGGTGGATCGAGAAGTCGCTGCTCGACCTGACGGACGAACTGGGATTCGGAGTGATCGCATTTTGCCCACTGTATCAGGGCCTGCTGACCAACAAGTATCTCAACGGCATCCCCGACGCATCGCGTGCAGCGACAACCGATGGCTTGCTGCGAAATGAAGAACTGGCTGACGGAGTGCTGAACGTAATCCGCGAGCTGAACAGCATCGCGGGTGACCGAGGACAAAGCCTGGCGCAGATGGCGCTGTCCTGGGTCTTGCGTGATGGACGGGTCACCAGCGCACTGGCGGGTGCGAGCTCGCCCAGGCAGGTCACTGAAAACGCGGCAGCCGTCAGTAAGACCGCGTTTGCCGATGATGAACTGGCGGCAATCGATGCTCTCCTGAACAAGGTGACGCTTCCGCCTTCTCTCTGGGCGGGAGAATAAACCCGGGGGCTCGCGCATCGTGTATCCAATGAATGGCCGAATGGGCCCAGAGCCTTGCCGTAAGCAGGTCGGCCTGACCATTTTAACAGAATTCCAACGATCACGACTTCGCTATGAACTTACCTTCCACCCTCGTCGCTTCCACTTTACTGCTGTCCTCTGTCTTCGTCCAAGCCGACTGGATGCAGTGGCGCGGCCCAAATTTCAACGGTACAGCCAACGACGCCACTCCGCCCACGAGTTGGTCGGCGACTGAAAACGTCGCGTGGAAAATCGAGATACCCGGTCGCGGCTCCAGCACTCCCGTCATCGCAGGAGACAACTTGTTTGTGACAACGGCGATCGCGACCGACAGCGCTGCTGAAGCCAGCGAGACGCCCACATCCCCCTTCCAATTTGTCGTCCTCTGCATCGATCGTAAAACCGGCGATGTTCGCTGGAAGAAAACGACCGCAGAGTTGGTACCGCATTCCGGCCACCACCAGGATCACGGCTATGCTTCCGCGTCTCCAATCACTGATGGGAAGCACGTGTGGGTCCACTTTGGCTCCAGAGGAACGTTCTGCCTTACCGTCGATGGAGAGCTTGTCTGGTCGCGCACCGATCTGGGGAAAATGGAAACGCGGGGGGGATTTGGTGACGGCTCGAGCCCAGTGTTGCATGGCGATCGCCTGGTGGTGCCATGGGATCACGAAGGCGACTCCTACATCACCGCACTGGACGCTAAGACTGGCAAGTCCCTGTGGAAAACTCCCAGAATCGAGGGCTCATCATGGACGACTCCGCTCATCGTCGAGCACAACGGGCAAGGGATCGTCGTCCAAAGCGGCCCGGGATTCGCACGGGCCTACCAATTGGCCGATGGAAAGGAACTCTGGAGCGCTGCTGGCCAGACAGGACGCCCGGTGGCCACACCCGTTGCCGCCGATGGCATGGTCTATGTTGGCAGTGGCTTTCGCGGAGCATTCCTGGGTGCTTACAAACTGGAAGGTGCCAGCGGCGACATCACTGACACGGATTCGGTGGCTTGGAGTATCGACAAAGCTACACCGGATGTTCCATCGCTGCTCCTGTCTCAAGGGCGCCTTTACTTCCACTCGGCCCGCAGTGGAATCGTTACCTGCCTGGATGCGAAGACCGGCGAACCCCACTATTCCAGAGAGCGACTGGAAGCACTGCGGGATGTTTACGCTTCGCCCGTCGCTGCGGGTGGGTATGTGTTTCTCACTGGTCGTGACGGCACAACGGTAGTCATCAAAGACGGGCCGAAACTAGAAATCGTTTCCACCAACCATCTGGGAGAACCAGTCGATGCCACCCCCGTCCCAGATGGCTCAGAAATCTTCATTCGTGCGGCAAAGCACCTTTACTGCATCCGTAAATAAATTCGCGGTCAACTTACTGGCCCGAACGCGCATCGACGAGGAAGTTCAAGGGCTCCCGCAAGACTCCAAATCGTGGGAGCATCGGCTCTATGCTGGAAATAACGATGCGCGTGGTGGCATCATCCCAGTGAAGTTCCACCGCCATTGGCAGCGACTCACCTGGAGCCAGCAAGCCCGCAATTCTTAGTCCTATCTCCGAGCGCTGGTCGAGAGCCACGCGTAGAGTTGGCTTAGGCGAACCGAAGTTCGAGATCGCGACACAAACTGCCCGTCCCTTGGAATTCTCCAGACGTCGCACTTCGACGAAATAGCGGTGAAAGCCGGAGATTGGCTCTGAACAGAAACGTGCCAGCTTATCAGTGGAACTTTGCACATAGAGCTCCCAGTCGAGCTTGAGCTTATTGGAGCGGTCACGCAAGAACCGAGCAACGATCGGCGGCCCGTCTTGAGAATCACGCGCGCCCAGTAAAAATGCAGCACTTGCTGTGGAGTATTTGAGACTGGGTGCCGGAACAAATTCGCGCGGCGGAATCTGTGGATACCGATCACGGTCAAAGTATCCGCTCATTTCCGGCTGGTACCGAATCGGATTAAATACCATCTCCATTCGCTCGGCGAGGGATTTGGCATAGTGAAACTGGTTCAACACGCGGTATGGCGCAGCATTCGCATCCGACAACTTCATCCCAGGCATTTCGAACCGGGCAACGAGAGTCGCTGAGGAAGCTCCAGACTTCCGGTCACTCAGATAGTAAGCCACAGTTACCAAGACGAGCAACACCGTCGCCAGGATGATTGCAATCCTGGGAAACCTTCGCTTCGCACCATTCGAGTCAGCGGGAGGCACCGGAGTCTGGGGACTAACATCCACACTATTGCCAGCGCTCCCCGCGCGAACACCTTCGCTCCGTTGCACCAGAAACGTGAGCAAGCGTGAACAATGGGGACAGGGCCCGGTAGTGTCCACGGTCGTCCATATCGGAATCTTCAATTCCCGGTGACACCACGGACACCCGAACGATATCTCATCCACCCCCGCCCGCTCTCCCTGTGTTGCTTCAGTCAGCATCTTCTATCTACTCTACTGTTCGTAGACACGCACATTTCTAAAACGCGATTCAGCATCGAGCACCCCCGTCAGGTCCTGACCTGCGGTAAAAAACATTCGATCGAATTCCCCAGTGTAGTAGTGACCAACAGGAATTGAGTAAGTCCGCCACGACGGTGCCGAATAGTCATGAAAATCCTGAATACCCTCTTCGAGCTGCCCATACAGCTGCAAGACCCGTTGGAGATTCAAGAATTGGTTATCGTCAAACCCAATCCCATGAACAAGCCCTTCCTTGTTCGCCTTAAACTCGAATTCCAGCACTGTCCTCGATGTAACATGGTAAGAGAAATCAATCGACTTCCACGCATTCCCGGAAAGCCGCAGCTCTTTCCCCCCCCCATTAATATTCGCCGTTCCGCTGTCCTGCTGAAGGATCAGAGTCGCTCCCCAGCTCGAAATCGTGTATGCATTGAAATCAATGTAACCGGACGCCACGTTCGGCGGGATATAGCTGGCGGTGATCGTATTCGATTCCATATTCCCGTTTCCAGCAAGGTCGTGAACAGAGCCGCCCGCAAGGAACAGGGAAACATCACCCGGGTTCTGGGGAACGACGGAGATGGCATAGTGTGATGGATCGCTCTCCACAATGGTGAAAGCCAACCCGTTCGTTACAACAAAATCAGTCGGAGCAAGATCAGAAACTCCATCCGTTAACTCAAGATCAACCGAGAACATCCCACTAACCACCGGTGCCACATCAGAGGTGCCCATACTTAAGATCGCCTGTGGCGGCACAGGATCATACTGCACGTTGATCTCCGCAGTTTCCAGTAAACTGTGGCCAACAAGATCAGTAACAGCACCAGCCTTCAGCCCCACACTGACAATGCCGGGATCAGCAGGTATCACTGTTGCTTTATACTCCGCCCCGCTTCCAATAACGCTGTTCACAATTCCGTTTTTCGTTTCCCAGTCAAACGCACTCATGCCGACCACTGGCTCACTGAACTTTGCATCAACAACAAAATCGCCGTTTGCCGCAGGGGCCGCGACCAATGAAACCGTTGGTGGAGTCTTGTCAGCTGAAACGGTGACCGAATTCGAAACGGTGTTGCCATTGCCAGCCAAGTCGAATGCAACATTTTCCGGCAGACTGACCGTAACTGCCCCGTCGGTAGCAGGTGCCACGCCAAGGACAAACTGGTAACCGTCACCGGTAACGGCAGACACAGATCCGTTCGAAACCGAAAAATCGCTGGCACCAAGGCCGGTCACATACTCGTTGAAAGTGATGTCGACATTGAAATGCCCGTCAACAAGCGTGGACCGGGAACTCACCACCACACTGGGCCTTGTGACGTCTTCGCCTCCAGGCGGCGTTGCTGAGAACTTAGCTAGAATCGTACCTCTCGCCTCAGCCCCTTCCCATACGTGAAACGTGCTGTCCGTAGTAAAACTCTGCGGCCCTGATTCACCAAAACTCAGATGCACATAGTACGTTTTACCATCGATCATCGTAGTCATTTCCTGCACAGGAACCCTTAGCCGCACGTAGTCCGCGTTCTGGTCAGCAGTATTGTGGACATAGTCATTCGGCGTGTTCACCAGCTCCAACTCAAACGCGATGTTCGTTGCCTGCATGGCCCCTTCCTCAGCCAAGTCGAGCGCCACTTCGAGATCAACAGTGTCAGCGCCAGTGCCAGCCCAGATCGATCCGTTGTAGTAATCCAGCGTGCCAAGCACAAATTCCTGTTCAAGGATGATCGTCGAGAATTCCGCCCCAGTGAAGGTTAGTTCGCTCGGATGAAGAAATCCTTCCGCAACTGCAGGGTCTCCCCAGAAGAATTCCGATTTTTCCGCAGTCGTTTCGTAGGCGATCACCATCGTGCTCGCACCAGTAGCCCCATCAAATTCTCCAGCTGTTTTTCCCGAAAACGTAAAGGTGCTGTAACTCTCCGACGTAGCCACACTGTCCAGCCAGCGATCTGGACTCGAACTTTCACAGTACGCCACCAAGGTGGACAACGCGTTGGGCGCAATCACCAGGCTTGTGCCGGAATAGACGTTCCAGATTCCACCATTGAGCTGATACAAAATCCGGGATACACCACTGGGATTTGGATCGGTAAGGGCGACCGAGAGCGGGTAGTGGGCAAAATCATAGGTTCCACCCGGAATGCTCATCGATGGAGGCATCAAGGCCGACTGGGAAGCTGGACTTGGCGGCACCGACGCTGTCTCCGTCGGACTCAGGGTCGGCTCATCGAAAGCCGATTTAGGCCCCCTTGAACGATCTGCGTAGTCCCACACCCAGTTAGACGTTTCCGCAAATCTAAGAACAGACTTTCTCGAGTGCTCAGCGGTGATCGGCGTGGCGTCTAGAACGAATTCCTTTACTCCCCTGCCTGAAGTGGCAATCCGGAACCGCGCTTCCCCGGGCAACCAAACCGCCCGGCTCATTGAGCTAGCCTCTTCCTCCGGCGAGAGCAGAACCGCTCGCAACCGAGGATCCACCATCCCCCCCTTCAGCCCAACAAACGTTTCGGCTTCCTCATCACTCAGTTTTGCCCGCAGGTGCGCAATCACCAAATTTGGATCAGTAGAAGGCCCAATATCAAGATCTCCGCCCTGTGACAGGAATACTCTCGCCGCGCTGTTGATGGTCTCAACATCGGCAATCAGCTTCGACGAACGACTTCCTTCAATGACCCGATCGGCCGTGATCAAGCCTATGGTCGCAATCACTACCACCACGGCCAGCGTGATGACGATTTCTCCGATCGTAAATCCCCGGGATGGCTGTTTTAACCGTGGCACGGAAACAATTTATGGTAAATACAATAATTATCAAGATGAAAACTCAGACTCGCGCAAACCTCTCATGTTTCAAATGTGTTTACCACAACAGCTCAGTTGCTCTTTGCTACAACGCAAGCTGAACAGGAATTTTCCGCCAGGTCAGCGCATTTCATTCTTCGGGAATGAAGAGCAGCTTAAACTATTGCAGTTGTCGCCGCTTACCTAGATGATCCAGCAAGGCAACGATCTCCATCTACCTGAAGTATGACTACTCCCTCAAACGCACTGGAATCCGAAGCGGCACGCTTCAAAGAAGACTTCGAGCACGCGCGGCGCGAAGTAGGAAAGATTATCGTAGGGCAGGATCGGGTAGTCGAAGGGACGCTCACCGCCATCATTTGCGGAGGAAATGTCCTGCTGGAGGGTGTTCCCGGTCTCGGCAAGACGGAGCTTGTCAAAGCCCTCTCCCGGGTGTTGCAGCTGGACTTCAGCCGGATTCAATTCACTCCAGATCTCATGCCTGCGGATATTATCGGCACCAACATTATGACTGCTGGGGAAAACGGGATGTATCAATTTGAATTCCGCAAGGGGCCGATCTTTACCCAGCTGCTACTGGCTGACGAAATCAACCGGGCCACGCCAAAGACGCAGGCTGCGCTGCTTGAGACAATGCAGGAAGGTTCCGTCACAGCGGCTGGACAGACGTTTCACTTAAAACAGCCGTTCTTCGTACTCGCCACGCAAAACCCAATCGAACAGGAAGGAACGTACCCTCTGCCCGAGGCCCAACTGGATCGCTTCATGCTCAAAATCACCGTGCCATTTCTGAACCGGGCTGAACTCAACGAGGTAGTATCGCGCACCACTCTCCAGCAGGCCGTGGAAATAGCAAAAGTGTTAGACTCGGATCGCATCACAGGCCTGCGGGAGATTTTACAAAAAGTCGTGGTGGCTGATGATCTGCGGGACTACGCAGTGAGGCTGGTGCTGGCCACTCATCCAGATGCTGAGGAATCAGGCGAAAAGGTCAAACGCTACGTGCAATGGGGAGCGAGTCCAAGGGCGACACAAGCACTCATTCGCGTCGCCAGAGTGCGTGCCTTGACGCAGGGGCGGGCTCACGTTTCGCACGATGACATCCGCCACTTTGCTCTGGAGATTCTTGGCCACCGCATCCTCCTCAACTACGACGGCCAGGCAGACAATGTCTCGCTGGCAGAGTTGGTGGGCGAAATTGTAGCGGGCTTGCCGGAAAGCAGTGGAAGCGTCACCCAGACGATGTCAGCCTACGCGGTTCAGTAGCCCTTCTCCCGTGACTGTCGTGGCTGGCCAGCTTACACAACTTCTTCCAAATCGTCTGCTCGATAGACTGCAGAGATCGCGCATCACTCCGCTGCGGCGCGCAACCAACCGCAGTCCGGGCGGACATCTGGCCCGCAAGGGCGGCGCAAGCACAGAACTGGCGGACTTTCGCGACTACGCCCCGGGGGACGATATTCGTTTCATTGACTGGAACAGCTTTTCCCGGCTGCATCGCCCCTACCTCAAACTGTTCCATCAGGAGGAGGAGATGCAGGTGGCCGTTTTTATTGATGCCTCAAATTCGATGCTGTTCGAGGGCAAGCTGATTCTCGCGAAGCAACTTGCAGCGGTATTTGGCGTGCTGGCTCTGCGCAATCCCGAGCGATTGAGTATGCATGTGTTAGGTGCCGATGTCAGTGATGGTTCTCAGCGACTGGGGAAATGCGCGGGACGGTCAAGCGTGGCTAAGATGTTCTCGTTCGTTGAGCAAATTGAAGGTGGTGGCGATGGCGCTTTCGAGAGTGCAGTGGAATCCGCTCTTAAGCATCACCGCGGCAAAGGCGTGGCTGTGCTGCTGTCCGATTTCCTAACGTTCGGCGACCTTACCCGTCCGTTTAATTTGCTGTTCAGTGCTGGTCTTCAGCCGATGGCAATCCAGATTCTAGCTCCAAGCGAACTTGCACCCGAGGTCAACGGGGACCTTCGCATGGTTGACTGCGAACAATTGGAAACACTCGATGTCTCATCCGCCGGAAGTCTGCTGGACATCTATCAAGAGCATCTACAAAGCTTCCAATACCAACTGGAGACTCTCTGCCGCCAGCGTTCAGGGCGGTTTCTCAGCACTGGTTCCGCCACTGACATTGAACTACTGGTCTTCGATACGCTACGCAGGCAAGGATGGATACGGTAGACAACTCAACTACCAGCGGATTTGCACTTACGATACACGGACAGTCAGTCCTTTTGTTAAAAGACAGGGCTGCGTACTGGCAGGAGGCTGCGACGTTGATCGTTGCGGATATTCACTTTGGGAAGGCCGCGGCTTTTCGCAATCATGGTCTGCCCATCCCCGAGGGTGACACCCAGTGCGATCTCGAACGGTTGACTTCGCTCATCAAGAGCTATCACGCTCGACGGCTGATCATCGCTGGGGATCTGCTCCACGCGGCGTCCAGCAAGTCGGATGAAATTCGGGCAGAGGTAGGGAAATGGCGCTCCCGACACGCAGACCTGAAAGTCGTGCTGGTCTCCGGCAATCACGATCGATCTGCGGGAACGGTTCCGGTTGAATGGAACATCGAAGTTCATCCCGATACCCTGAC
>JAGROY010000331.1 GCA_020439995.1 Verrucomicrobiia bacterium | reverse complement strand
CTGACAAAACTCATGTGCAAACCTAAACAAAGGTTCACGTCGACCGATCAACCACCTACCCGAGATGGAGTTCACGCACGCCTTGAGCCAGTTGCACAAACGACCGTTTGCGCAACGATGGCGGGACTACTGTCTTTCAAGGAATTACGCGTTGCAAAAGGATCTCGACTCACAACAGGTTTTGCGATTGTAACGGGTAATGGAAATGCTACGATGTCCCAGCAGAGCGGATCCAAGCGACCTCGTAAATTGAATTCACCGATACAGATTCCGAACATTCGAGAAAAATCGCTAGGCTGTAGGCTAGGTAACACCCGTTGTCGGGACTTGATCTTATTGATCGTGTCCGTGTGTCTCTTCGTGGTTGCGCTCTGGGCTCGCCTCTCGAAGGAGAGTGTTGCGGCGGCGAAGTCGCCTGAAGGCGGACGTGGTGCGGTTGGGCAACCGCTTACTTCCAGCGATTCTCTGCTCGCGGACGGCGAACATTCGCCGGTAGGACAGGTTGATCCGGATAATCTCGTTCTTTTCAGCCCAGAGAACGTGGGGATGGGGATGTTCTTGAGCACAGAATCTCCGGGTGTACCCCCTCCACCGCTGCTTAGGGGCACTGGTGCAACTGATTGGCCGATAGTCAATGTAGACGCGGCTGAGGAAATCGGTCTCTCAAGTGGGGACATCGCATATATGCAATCAATTACCGTGGAATTTTGGCAGAATGCAGCAAGACTGGTTACTGAGAATGTAACGACCGATCCGTTGAGATCTAGCGCGCAGACTTGGTTCAAACTGGCATCACCCAGAGAAGAATTCGTTTCGTTGTTGGTGGACTTGGAGACAAGGATTACAGAGCGCTTTGATAGAGAACTTGGCCGCCGAGTGCTCACCAGTTACAATTGGTCGGACTATCTCGATGCGCCCGGATATGTGGAGATCTTTTTTACGATGGCGAATGTGTCCGAGGACCGTAGAATGATTGAATGGTATGGCGTTGATTCCAACACGGGGAGACATGTATTTAGCGGATTAGTACCACCACTTGCGTTTCATCGGCGTTTTGGCGTTGATGTGAGAAAGATTGAACAAGCGCAGTAACTAAAGGACGCATTTCCTTTCCCGTATGAGAGTCCGTTTTCTTTCGCTCGCATTCCTATTAGGGGCGATCACCGTGTATTTCTGGCCAAGTACCGATCCGACGGTGACCTGGAGAAATGCGAAAGTTGCGGAAGACACGAATAGGATTGGAATTCCCCTTCCAACGCACGATGGCCGTTCAATCCCTAGTGATCGCACTACGAAGGAGACCATCACTGAAAGCGCAGATGATGTTTCCGGTAGGGATGTTGCCCTGCCGGCGATTATAGGGAAGGATGGCACTCTGACGCGAAGAACTATCGAACGGCTGGGATTGTCTGTTGACGACAGTGTGTTTCTCCAAGAGGCCGTCGATTCGCTATTTCGTGATCTCACCGATATTGCAGTGGCAAATGCCACTGAAATAACGCCTGAAGAAGAGCGAGAGGATGACAGAACCATTTTTCGTATAGCGCCGTTCCCTGATGAATCTGAGAAGGTGATGGAAGAGTTCGCCAACACCGTCAGAGAACGTCTGGGGACGGAATCCAGTGAAGAAGTGATCGAACTCGTTGGCGATCTGGACAACTTTGCGTACATGGGAAGATTCGAGCTTATCGCCGCGTTCCAAGAATTCCAGATAGAAGAAGGCTTATCGAAAATCGCCTCTCACTACTCGATCGTCGACCCAGCGACCAATCGAATTCTCGAGGAGGGGGACTTGAGTTACACCTCATTTGTACTTCGTTTCGGAGACATTTTCGATGTCAGAGAGTCACGGGATCGTAATCAATGAATTCCTGAATCCTGAATGTCTCAGAGATCTTCCTGTGTTTCCCTTGATCATTGCGGATCTTTCGAGCGAGAGCCACTAATCCACTAATCCAGATTCCCGGCAAACCTTCAGCCAGCGATGTGTGGTTCGATAGGGAATACCTTGCTCCTTTGCGAGTGCAGGATCCTAGGCTTGGCAGAGTCTGAGGAGCTTAACGCTTAACGTTTCCAAATGAGTTTTCTATTGCGGTCACTGATCATGGGACGCACACGGAGGTGCTGGCTTTTCCCGTCTGGGAGGCGTCTCGTCACTCAATTGTCGGCTTCACTTCTGTGCACGCCAAGTTGCTGACGAATCTCGTGCGTCGATATGGCGCAGTAACCAAGGATGAAGCGTGTTGTCCCTGTGGAAGCAAAGATCCCTTCTCACAATGCTGTGGTGCAATTCTGAATTCTAAGGGTTGACTCCACACCCCAGGGGTTCATGTCACAACTCTGAAAAGCGGCATCGGGAGTGCGAGGAGGGGAGCAGACGTGCTCTTCTTCCAGTGCCCAGTAACGTGAAATGGACTTTCACAAGCTGCGCAAGCTAGGCTATCGTATGGCGCACAGACCGATTTTCAGTTCCGTAGGAGGCCAGCCGGACGGGGACAGGGTTTGAAGATGTGTTCTGCGCGCTATTAGCATGGTCATGATCATGGTTTTCAAGTGATTGATCGAGCACCTCGCCGGTAAAAAGATTTGCCACCACGGATCTGATATGTAGAATGGGTTGATAGCTACCCCGCCCCCATATGTGTATGGGCAGATGCCATGGAATTCTCGGACTTGCCTAGGCTGGAAGAAAACGCTCAACCAATACAAGAATGATGAAATGCACAACACAATTCGCCGTCATCTTTATCTTGGGAGTGCTTGCGCAAAGTAATTTAGAGGCCGAACCAGAAGCCACTACAAAGGAACGTCAGCAAACGCAGATTTCCAACGAGACTGTTACTGTTACGGTTTTTGGTGCTGTTGTTAGATCTGGTATTTACGAAGTGCCGGACTGGTCAACCATTCTTGAAGCCGTCGCGATGGCACGCGGATTCAGTGATAGTGCAGATCAACGGAAAATCACGGTTCTGAGGGAGGCTGATGGTAAAACTGAGGTCTTGGAAGCGGACCTGCGGGGGGCTATCAGCGAAGGTAGCCTTCCGATCCTCTTGAAGAACCGCGATCGCATCATTGTCGTGCGAAGATCAGCGTTGCCTGAAGTTAAGAAAGTGCACGCCGCCGCGAATCAGCTTTCCAAGCAACAACTTGAGCATGCCAGACGACTAGCCCAAGTTGAGATGGATAGACTTATCGCCGAAGAGATCGACACATCGAGCCAACCCAACCTTAAAAAGGCTCCTGAGCAGGATGAATTCAATACGAAACCTGACGAGACCAACGACCCGACGACGCGAATTAAGGCGCTCTTGGAAGAGAAGCGGGACTACTTAGAGACGAGACTTCGACAGTCTCAATGTAATCGGGAAGCCGGTCTAACAAAACATGGTGAGATCCTGGAGCGTACAGAAGAGTTTTTAACCAGTCAAATCGCTCTCGCTCCCACTATTGAGGATCGGAGGTTGCTTCAACGAAAGCGCATTGGAGTCCTAAAGGAAATCGAAGAGAATTTCAAAACTGCGGTTGCTTCTGGAGACAAATCCGCCGTTATTTCTAAGCATAAATCGTACATCAAGCGAATCGACGCAGAGATAGCCCTTGCACAGGAGGAGGAAGCAGCGCTTCGAAAGTGATTTGGGGACTGGTAGAAAACCGCGCAAGTGTTGCTGGTTCTGCGCGAGGCGTCTTCCGACTTTTTTGGCCATCTGGCGGCACACCTGGCCGAAGCCTTGTTCTTCACTGCGTGCCGCTTCCATGAGTGGGCAACGCTCCCAGCCGAGAAACTGATTTATGAAAAGGACGGAACATTTTCGGCAGCCAGGCTCAAAGTGAAGGGCGGCAAATTTCGCGATGTGCCTCTGGTGCCGAGACTTTCGGAATCGCTGCAAGAGTGGCACCGTTTTTTGGAAAGCTATCGCGGTGTGCGTTTGCGCAAAGGTGCGGTGGAGTTTCCGAAGAGTGGACTGGTTTTTCCGGGACGCGATGGCACGCCGATCAGCAACCAGGCGTTCAACCGGCGACTGGCAACGGCCTGTGGAGCGGCAGGGGGGCCGATCATCACGGCGCACGGACTGCGGCACAGTGCAGCGAATCTGCTACTCAACGATAAGGGGTGCAATCTGCGTGAACTGCAAGAGCTGCTCGGGCATCGCAGCATGGCAACCACGGCACGCTACACGCACATCGATCGAGCGCGTCTGCGCGGAGTGGTGGAAGCACTTGAATTTGACTTCTAACCATGGCCTCACCAACGGCGATCACAGCGGGGATATTGAAAGGCAAAGGAAAACGGCGAGGAGGGCAAGCGGCCAGCAACGGGCACGCTTTGCTCGCGGTAGTGCAGATCCAGCTCGCGACCGGCAAGAGCTACACCATCGAAACCCTGCGGGAAAAGTTGCGGGAGTCCTTTTGTTGAAGACAATGACTACGAGAAACGGGCGGTGGCGTCGTTCACTTGTTCATTTCGTTTGAGCTGGTGAAAGCTTTGTTCGAGTCGTCCTCGACGCTCGATGCGGTAGGGTTGCAAATTCGCCTGATCAACGGCACTGCTCAACTCGTCACCACCAGGATTGAAAACGCGAGGCTGCGGGAATTTATTTCGGAACACAGCACGCGCGAAGGAGCAGGGCAATTGAGCCAGGCCGCGCTCGAAGTGGTAGCCTGTATCGCCTTCAAACAGCCGATCAGCCAGGCCGAGATCGATCTGCTTTTTGGCGATGTGGACAAGCGCCATGTGGTCAACGTGCTGCGCGAGTCTGGACTGGTCGAGGAGTTCGTGGGGGAGGGGGGGCGCTTGCAGTTCGTGACCACAGGGAAGTTTTTACAGCGCTTTGGATTGCAGTCGCTTGATGAGTTGCGCTTTGAAACGAACTGCTAAATCGAGTGTTATCGACCGAATGGATCGGTAGTCGCGTCTGGATTGCAGATACAATATGTTGCATATGCGGTGGCCGTTGATTAGACTCCAGCAAGTGCATTTGCACGCCTTACCCGACAACCAATATAAAGAAAAGTATGAAGGCCGTTACGAATATTGTCCTTGTTGTGTTTTTGATGGGGGCGACGCTTGAAGGGCGAGTTTGGAAAGAAGCTGGCTCCGATCGAACCATTGAGGGTGAACTGGTGAGGGTTCGAGACGGTGTTGCGATTATAAAGAAAACGGACGGGCGCATGGTGAATGTGCCGCTTTCCAAGCTTTCCGGAGAGGATCAAGAATTTGCAAAGAAGGCGGACGCTGACGGAGGCACGATATTCGGGAGCGAAAAAATCGAGGCCAAATCCCAGGTCTTCAAGTGGGAGACCGACTACGCGGCTGCTCTTGCTCGTGCGAAGGCTGAGAAAAAACATGTTCTGGTTGATTTTACCGGGTCGGACTGGTGTGGATGGTGCATCCGGCTGAAAGAAGAGGTTTTCGATCAAAGCGCCTTCAAGCAGTATGCGAAAGAGAATCTGATCCTGGTGGAGCTCGATTTTCCGCGTGGCAAAGAGTTGAGCAAAAAACTCACCAGTCAGAACGAGGAGCTCCAGCAGAAATTTGAAGTGCAGGGTTTCCCCACGATTATACTTTTGGACTCCAAGGGCAAAGAAGCGGCACGTACCGGCTATAAGGAAGGAGGAGCGGACGCATACGTTGAACACCTGAAAGGACTCATCAAGAATCACTGAGACTTCTCTCAATGAGCAGATTTTCCGAAGAAAAACGCCTCTGGCCTCCGATGCGCTCCCGGCACTAAACCGGCACTAAAAAGAATACTAGCGATGAAACTACTCAGCAGTTCCCTAATTGGATTTATTGGATTGGCTGTGATCACTCTCCTTGTTTTGGATGCCAGTGCGGACCAAGCAGATCCAGAAGATGTCATTCTGAGCATTTCAAAGGATTCCGTAACGCTTGGGGGAGTTGCCTTAAATAGGGGGGCAACCACCATTGATGCGCTCGAAAATGTCCTTGGTAAACCAGCGCTCCTAGAAATGGACACCCTGGATCAATATGTCTTCCACAATCATGGCCTAGAGGCTGTGACCTTTGCAGGAAAACGCGAAGTTTACATCTTCACTATTGTTTTCTTGTGGCCTGAACCTGGAGACCTGGCCGGTATATTAAATCCGCGAAATGTTTTCAAAGGCAAGATTAACCTATTTGGTGAAGAGATCACGACGAACTCTGATAGCGCTGCCGTCGAGGATCTTTTTGACTCAAAGTCCCTGCCTGAGCTCAAGAAGCGTCGGTGGACTCGTCGAGTTTATTTTTACAGTTTCCCAAAGAAGCGACTGGGAGGTTTTCAAGTGAAGATGCATTTTATCAAGTCAGGGTGAGGTGGCCGGAGAAGCGGA
>JAGROY010000330.1 GCA_020439995.1 Verrucomicrobiia bacterium | reverse complement strand
GAACAACTTTCAAACACGTGGTCATCAACAATGTGACGCCCGCCGCACTGGGAATCGTTCACGACAGCGGTGCCGCATCGATTCCTTTCAGTGAACTTTCGACCGAGTGGCAGAAAAAGGTGGATTACGATCCGGGGGAGGCTCAAGTTTTTCTCGATGAAGAGACATCCAAAGAGAAGGCCTACAGGAAATCCGTAGCAGCGAACAAGAAAGCCGTCAGGCAGGAACTCAACGAAGCTGCTGCGGCAGCGCCCAAGAAAACTGACTTGGATCTGATCACCGAGGAAGAGCAGAAGATCCAAGCTCTCGTTGAAAAGTACACTGATCTGAAGAACAAAGCCCAAGTGGAAGTAACGAAAGCCTACAGCAAGCGCGATGGTTTCACCCGATACAGCGCGAATTGGAACACTGCGGACAAGTTAATTCTTAAAACTCAAGGCCAGCTTAACGAATACACGCTGCAGGAAGACCGCTACCGGGCACTACTCCGCGAGAAGGAGACCGCCCGTTACAAACTTCTGAGAGCGGAAAAAGAGCGGGAACGCCGGGAGGCACGGGAAAAAAACCGAGCTGGTGCCCGTTGAAAGAATCCTCTGGAGCAAATCCACGCCTGCGCGCGCGACGTGGCGTTCACGCCGAGGTAGCCCGGGTAAAAACACTCGATGACGTGCGCGGCTGATTTGCACAGCCCTTCTGACCTATCGTAGTCTTAAGGCAGCAAGGCCGATACGGCGTCTCTCTCTTCACGTAGCTCGGCTACAGAGGCGTCGACCTTTGCCCGACTGAAGTCGTTGAGAGGAACGTCTTGCACGATCTCCCACTTCTTTCCGTCGCTGCGGATGGGGAACGAACTGATGAGTCCCTCATCTACGCCGTAGCTGCCGTCCGAGCATACGCAAACGCTGTGGAAATCGCCAGCGGGAGTGGGAGTAGTGAGGCTGACGACTGTGTCTACGATCGCATTTGCAGCAGAGGCAGCGGACGATGCACCTCTCGCATTGATGATCGCGGCCCCTCGCTGCTGAACTGTCTTGATGAAGTCCCCCTGCAACCAGTCGCTGTCGGTGATCACGTCCGTAGCAGGACGGTCAGCAATTTTTGCATTGTAGAAATCCGGATACTGTGTCGCCGAGTGGTTGCCCCAGATTGCGAGGTTTGATATCTCGCTGACGTGCCCGTTGGCCCGGATAGCGAGCTGTGTCTTGGCGCGATTTTCATCAAGGCGGGTCATCGCAAAAAACCGGTCATTTGGAATGCGGTCGCAATTGTTCATGGCGATGAGACAGTTTGTATTGCAGGGATTGCCAACGACCAGCACGCTGGCGTCGGACGCCGCGTTGCGGGAAATTGCCTGGCCTTGCCCGGTGAAAATCTTGCCATTGATCTCCAGCAGGTCTTTGCGCTCCATTCCTGCCTTTCGAGGCACACTCCCCACGAGCAGTGACCAGTTCACTCCGTTGAATCCCTTGTCCAGATCTGCGGTAGGGACGATGTCCTCGAGCAAAGGAAAGGCGCAGTCTTCGAGCTCCATGACCACACCATTCAGTGCTTCCAGTGCCTGTGGAATTTCTATCAGATGCAGTGATACTTTTTGATCCGAACCAAACATCTGGCCGGAGGCGATACGAAACAGGAGGGCGTAACCGATCTGACCGGCTGCGCCCGTTACAGCAACTTTGATGGGCTCACTCATGATGAACATTCGCTAGCAAGTCCCGGCTCTGGTGCAAATCTTTTTATTAAGAAAGGTTGTATTCCCCTACGTGGGAGGGGAAACACCTCGACAAAAAGTATTCCTACCGTGAAAAAATTGCTCACTTCCCTTGCCGCCCTCGTCATGATCATGATCGTCATCACTCCTGTTCATGCCGAAATCTCCCTGGTCCCTGGCACTTCTTTCCCTGTCATTGATCTCCCGGAATCGCAGTCTGGAGAACTGAAATCGATTGCAGATTTTCGCGGGGAGAAGCTGATGCTGCAAATTTTCGCATCATGGTGAGCGGGCTGCCGGAAGCATGTGCCAGGTTGGCACAAGAAAAGTGAAGGACTCCGGACGGAAGGAGAATTGCGCATGCTGGGCATCTCTGAGGAACAACACGGTGACCGGACTCGACTCTTCATGCAATGGCAGGAGATGGGCTGGCCAGTGCTAATCGATTCACTGAACCTGCTCGAGGTCACTGCAGTCCCCATCACGCTTCTGGTCGATAAATCCGGAGTGATACGATACAAGAATCCCAGTGACCATGATCTTGAATCGTTTTTGGCAGCGGAATACCCTGACACTGCAACACCGGAGCCCATCGCCAGGAGCCCCGAACTGGCGAAAGCTTTATCCGCAGTAAACACTGGCAACCCGGCAGGGATTGCGGAGGCGATCAGCTATTTTCGGGCACTTGAAAGCAAGTCCCCCCGTCAGTGGTTTCATCTCGGCGTACTGCACCGCAAGCGGTTCGATTCGGCTGTTGGTGAAACTGCTGATTTCTCAGAAGCGGTAGCCGCATGGAGAAAAGCCCTCGCAGGGGACCCCGGCCAGTACATCTGGCGAAGGCGCATTCAGCAGTACGGTCCTAAGCTCGACAAGCCCTACCCGTTCTACGACTGGGTGCCCGAGGCGCGGGCGACGATCACTTCGCGTAACGAAGTGCCGACGTCTCTGGTGGCTGAACCATCTGGAGCTGAGTATGCGGCACCGACGCCATCCAAAGTCGCGACTGAGAAACCTCCGCCACATCCTGATCCATTGAACAAGCTCCCCGACGATACCAGAGAGCTGATAAGCGTATCAGCCGTTCCAGTGCCCAGCACCGATGCAAAGAAGCCCGGCTGGCGCATCCATCTGACGTTTACGCCCAACGCGGAACTCGACGCTCACTGGAACAACGAAAGTGGAGACATGGTGGTCTGGTGGGATTCGCATAGCGGTTGGAATCCTCCGGACTCGATTCAAGGGGCGGCAGTCGCCCTGAATGCCCAGGCAGCGAACTCCGCCACCAGCACAGAAACGCGACAACTGGAAGTCGAGATTCAGCCAAATGACAGCAATCGGCTCCCCGATGAGCTTCGTGGCAGTGCCTACATTTACGCTTGTGAGGGTGCATCCGGAACTTGCCTCTTCCTGCGCAAAGCATTCGCTGTCAGCCTCAAGTAGGCCGGCGTCCAGCGCCCTTTTATCGAATGCACCGGAGAAAGTTTTGGGCTAGTCTCTGGGAAGCAGCACGCCGATCACGCACCTATGTCCTCCCATTCCAAGCAGAACAGTCACCCGCCGACCAAAATTTACCTCTGGCCGAACCTGATGACGGCCGGCAATCTCTGTTGCGGATTTTTTGCCATTTTACAGGTCTTCGCCGGAATGCATGGGGGACCGAACGAGCACTATTACACGGCGATTCTTCTGATTCTCGGTGCCTGCATTTTTGACGGACTCGATGGCCGGGTCGCCCGCATGAGTGGCGGTGAATCGCCGTTCGGGCGCGAGTTCGACAGCATCGCGGACATCGTTTCGTTCGGAGTCGCTCCTGCCCTGCTAGTGCACGAGGTCGTCCTCAAGGACCTACCCTCACAGTACGAGAATCTGGGATGGTTGATCTCGTTTGTGTATCTGCTCTGCGGGGCCATGCGGCTCGCCCGCTTCAACTGTGTCGCAGCTGAAAACCATCAGAATGCGTCCAAGGATTTTCAAGGTTTTCCCATTCCTGCCGCAGCCGGCGTCATCGGTTCTCTTACCCTGCTGCTGCTCAAACTTGAAAACCCCGATGTCCCCGATGCCGCCCCGGCACGCTGGACGATCATCCTCCCCTTCCTCATGGTGCTGTTGTCATTCCTGATGTTCAGCAACTGGTCATACCCCAGCTTCAAAGCTCTCAACTGGAAGGCCAAGCGCTCATTTTCCTGGGTCTTTGTGGCAGTGCTGGTGCTCGTCCTCACCGCTTTGTTCTGGTGGTTCATGCCAGCGATCCTGTTTGTCAGCTATCTGCTTTACGGACTGGTTCGCCCTTGGCTTTCCAATCGCTGGCGTAAAGAAATCGAGGAAGACGGGATCGAAGATGACGATGAACGCCCGGCTCTGGAGGAGGAAGAATCGAACTCCCCCCCCGCTATTTAGAGCCCAAAGAATTGGCGACTGAAAGTCACCACTACGCTACCTTTACCAGGAGAGGCGAATGCCCAGGCCAAAAGTGCTGACGTCCTCCTTCAGCTGAATATTTCCAGAGACTCCAATCACGTCCGTCACTTTGTAAGTGAGGCTTCCGATGACGCCGAGGTTACCATCATCAGCATCACTAAGTTTGGTATACTCAGCAAATGCACCTGCCTCCAGTGAATCGGTAAGCAGCATGCGGACTCCCGGCCTGACATAGTAGCCACCACCATCGACGATGCCGTTCAGATCATCAAACACGTCACCAGAAAGATCCTGATTCTCGTAAAAGAAGCCTGCGCTTGCAACCACGTGAAATCGATCAGAAATCGGAATGTGCCCGCCAAGCCCCAGCTTGAACTCGGTATAGTTGCCGCTTTCGTCCAGATCGAAAAACTTATCGACATCCACGTCCGTGTTGGTGGTTCCATAGAGCAATTCACTCTCGATGAAGAAATACCAGAGCAGATCCAGTGAAAGATCCAAGCTGATCGCATGCCCGTCATCCAATACACTATTGTCGCCGTCGAATACCATATACCGGTATCCCATTTCCAGAAGATCGTAGCTGATTCCGTCAAACGCGGAAGGTTGCGACATCATCCCCTGCTGCTGCATCGGCGCTGGCCCCTGATAATAGCCGTAACCGTCTTTCTGGGCAAATGCTCCGCTCAGACAGGCGATGCTAACACTCAACGAAATGAGGAAAATTTTGCAAATACGTAATTTCATGGCTTGATTTTTATCAAATATGCGAGATATTACCGCGACATTTATCAAAAAATCAAACAGAAATTTTAAAATTAATGCTTCCAGACGGAATTTTCTCTCAAATTCTAAATTTCCAGGCCGCTCTCCCACGCATCCATTCTTTGATTGGTGACCGCAGCCATGATGCCATAGGTTGCCCGCGCGAACGACGTCCCGGCCTAGGGCGGTCTATGGGGCTACGGACCAATGGAAGAACGGGCCAACGCAGGTGCGCATTGCTGCGTCGAAACACCGGAAGAGTCAGTCAAGAAGATTGTCGCTGCCGGCGCTGATCGATGAGTCATTTCATTTGAATAAAAGAACGTCCTCAAGCTTCGCGTTCTTTGCGCCTTCGTGGTTAAACAATTTTTCTTTCAAGGCTTAGTCAAAAGCCTTCGGGTCATGATCGGTGTACTCGGCCACCTTCGCCTCGAACCGTTTGGGAATGACGCAGTCAATCAAGACATCGTTTCCATCATACTCCGTTGAAAGGGTCTTTCCTTCCCGGTGAATGAGACTTGCAAGATCCATTCGGGCCTGGGGCAACCGCAGGCGCAAATGCACTACTCGGTTGATGATCATTCCGTTCAACCGGTCCAGCAGCTCTTCCATTCCTTCACCGCTTTTGATAGAGATCATCACCGCACCAGGGAAGAGCGTGCGTAGCTCATTCAAACGCACTGGATCGTCAACCAGGTCGATCTTGTTGAGTACGACAACCATCGGTTTGTCGGAAATTTCCAGCTCCGTGAGGACGTCCATCGTCGTTTCATAGAACTTGGAAACTTTCGGTTCGCTGGCATCGAGGACATGCACCAGAAAGTCCGCGATCACCGACTCCTCAAGCGTGGCCTTGAACGATTCCACCAGCCGGTGCGGCAGGTTGCGAATGAACCCGACGGTATCTGTAAGAAGCAGCTGCTGGCCGTCGGCGAGTTCCACTTTTCGAGTAGTCGTGTCGAGCGTGGCGAACAATTTATCCTCTGCCAGCACCGAGCTTTCAGTAACTTTGTTCAGCAGCGATGACTTCCCCGCATTGGTATATCCAACGATGGATGCCAGCGGCAATGGAACGCGCATCCGTTCCTTGCGTTGCGTTTTTCGTTGTTGGCGGACAACCTCCAGTTCGGCTTTCACCCGATCAATGCGCTTGCGGGCCATACGACGGTCGACCTCGATCTGCTTCTCACCTTCACCTCTTGCAGCACCTGCGCCCCCACCTCCACCTCCGGCTCCCCCGCCCTGCCGGTCGAGGTGCGCCCACATCCTGGCCAGGCGCGGCAGCGAATACTGCATCTTCGCGAGCTGCACCTGAAGAGATGCCTCCTTTGTCTGCGCCCGCATCGAAAAGATATCCAGAATCACCTCCTGGCGGTCGATGACGCAAAGCCCTGAATCGCGCTCCCACGCCCGCTGCTGTGCGGGAGACAGTTCATTGTCGAAAATGATGCAGTCACAGTCCAGAGCCTTCGCATAGTCGATCAGTTCCTGCGCCTTGCCAGTCCCGGTGAGATACTTTGCGTGGGTTTTCAATGCTTTGACCAGCACTGAATCGATCACACCAATTTCCAGGGTCCGCGTCAATTCCTCCAGCTCAACCAACAGGCTGCCGGATTCCTCCTCATCGAATTTATTGAAATACACGCCAATCAACAGCGCGCGCTCAACCATCTGAGGCTTGTCTCGAACTTCGAACATCTGCGGACTATCTGTGAGAAATCAGTCAGGATCAAGGTGGATTGACGCCCACAGCAAGTTAAGTCCGACAGCGGTCACCTCGGCCTCCGAGTATAAATGCTCACGTAGGGGCTTCGGAAAAGTGGCCCCTTTTTTTCGTCAATCCACACATAGTTTCCGACAACGATGTCCGTGGCTCCGTCTGCATCGCAGTCCGCCAGTGCAACAGTCGGGTGGCAGGCACTGTGGAATTCAACCACATGCTTCAGCCACGCTGAATTCTCCGCAGGCTGGTTCCCGGGATTTTCAAACCAGACGATACTCTCAAGTTCGTTTTCGATCCACTTTGTCGGGGAAGACAGAGGCATGAAGGCCGTTGCGGCCACATCGAGGTCACCGTCGCCATCCATATCCGCAGTGGCCGAACAAGCAGCGCCGGCCAGTGCTCCGATCGCAGTGGACTGAAACTTGAGCCGCCCGGAGTTTCGGAAACATTGTACCCCCGAGTAGGGTTTGACCACGTCGTAGTCTAAACTGTCTCCATTGGTAGTGATGATGTCAGGTTTCCCATCGGCATCGAGGTCCTCCACTTGAAGGTGGCAAAATGCCCACGACGGGTGCGGGGCTTTCCAGACAAGGTGGGCCGAAAACTTGAACTCCCCTTCATTTTTAAAAACGATCACCTCTTCGTGTTCCTGTGCCAACAGGGCAACCAGGTCGATCGCTCCGTCGCCATCGAAATCAGCTGCCTTCAGAGAAGTGAAACCGTCTCGTGCGTCCAACTGATGCAGACGCATATCCAGATTCTCGCCCCGGTTCTCCAGGATTGCAAGCTGCCCGGCATCGCGTAGCCCGAATGCTGCCAGTGCAATGTCCTGATCGCCGTCGGAATCAAAATCGCCCGAGAAGACATCTGCCGGACGCCCGAGCCCTGCCGCCACGATTTGACGCTGGAACGTTCTTCCCAGCTGCTGCTGTACTACAAAAACATTTCCAGAGGTAGCATTGTTAGGCTGCATTGAACCGATTCCCGAAATCACGAGATCGCTCAGACCATCGGCATTCAAATCCGTCCATGTGAAACGGCCTGGATAGTTGAGGTCCCGGAGAATCGGGTAAAGCACTGGGGATACATCCGGGGCTCCAGCGAACGGAAAATGAAGCAGTGTGCGGGAGCGCATTTCCGAGACCAACAGCGAAAGCGGCTCAACCGCTCCCATTGTTCCGATCGCTACATGTGAAACAGCAGGCACCAGGGTTGCCTCCAGGCCGGGAGGCGAAAGGTGCACGGCTGACCACAGCCCGACATCGTCTCGGCGAGCCTCGGCTGCCGTGTGATTTCTCAATGATGACTGGCTGTTCGCTACGTAAAATTCTCTAGCACCAGCGGCATCATCTGGATGGAGAGTAGTGACAGTGGACACCTCGGCGATGCTGATCATTTGGTCAATGACAGCAGGCCAGGCAGACGTGGGCAAGGCATCCGGCCGTGGCAACAAGTGGCAGGCACTACACGCCTGCCGAAAGCCCACCGCAGCCCCCCCAGCGGTACCAGCAGATTTTTCATCACCGCATCCACAGAGCGCCAGCACCGCGATTACGGTTACAATTCCGGAGGGCGCTGAGACATTGAACCCCACTGATCAATCGTCGATACTTCCGTCGACCAGCTTCGCCTTGGGCCCGACCAGTCGTGCGCTCACTTGGCCACCGGACTTTTGACCCGGCACGAACGATGCAATTGTTCGATCACAGTCGAGAAGAAGCAGCGTATCCGCATCCAGTGAAAACTCGCCACGTGAGGGCACGAAAGCATCGCCCGAATAGCGGACACCTTTGCTCAAGCGGACATTGTCGATTTTACCAGTGAAACTGCGTGTCGGCTGGCCATTGCTACCAGGGTCAGCCCCTATGAACAGCGGAAGCTCGTTGCGCTTACGCTGCCCGCTCGCTTCTGACTGCGCAACCAAACTTCCATTGACGTAGAGGCTCACAGCCTCGCCATCGAAGACACCAGCAACGTGTGACCACTGGTGCAGTGGCAGCTTTTCCGCCGCTACTGCCTGCTTGTAGCCGCCACCAAGGAATACCTGAAACTGCGGTACGCCACCATTGATCATGATCCCAAACCCGGACGATTCCATTTTTGCAAGAAGCGCGTTGTTCTCCAGCTCGACGTCCGGATTGGCCCAGCATTCGAGCGTAAAAGAACCATCGGGCAGATCGAACGCACTGGAGTCCACGCGAAGCGCTGAGCCTTCCCCTCCCAGTTCGAGCTTGCGGTGCTCATCACCGGAAAAAAATGCATCGGCCAAGGGTGCCAGGGAAACTTCCATGCCCAGCGTTCTCCCGGGCAGGGTGATGCGGGCATTGCCTTCGAGGTAATCGGTTTCTACCGCAAGTTTCGGAGGCACAGCCAAGGCTTCCGAACTTCCTGTGAAAGCATAAGTCAGGGAAATCTCTACCGCCTCGCCTGCTGGAATCTTCACGTGCTGGTGGTCAGGAAGCACCAGCCAACCGGACTCCGATACTTCCGGGCTTACCGTCAATTCGATCGGAACGTTCGCCGGGTTGGACGCCTTCATCCTGTAAGCACCCACCGCCTTCTCATCAGTCTGAATCAAAATAGGATCCGATGCAAGAGCGAGTGGCATATTTCGGACAGCATCCAGATCCTGCAATCGCTCGGGAGTATACTTGGTGGGGTCGATCACGGCACCGACAGGAAGAATGGCGACGGAGAACTCTTTCTTCCGCACCGTGACCAGATTCATGTGGTGGACGTACCCAACTTCGGGATAGTCGCCCGGCATCGATCCGCCAGTCGTGGCCAGCGCGTAGTAGCCGATGCCATCTTTCACTCCATCGTAGCGCAGCCGGTGGATATGCCCGGCGAATACCGCACGTACGTTCCCCGCTGAAACAAGCGCTTTGTGGACTGCATCCCAGTTGCTGCCTTCGTATCCCCCACCGATCCAGCGCGGGTGATGGAGAAAGACAAACACATTGTCGAGTTCCTTCATTTCTCCCAGCGCCTCCGCCAGCCAGTTGAGCTGGGTCTCACTCATCTGTACATTCTCCGGGCCGGAGAATTTCTTCGGACTTGGACCTTCATCGGTGTAGAGCACCAGAAAGCCGGTGCGCTTGTGCTCGAACCAATACCAGAGCGGGCCAAAATGTTTTTCGTAGTTGTCCTCATGTTCCTGGGGAGGTGGCGCATCTCCACCTGCTGTCGGCCTCCAGTAAATATCGTGATTTCCCGCCACCGGAAACCAGGGCATCGCTAGCTTCCCCATCACTCCGCGGAACTCCTGCATCTGCTCCATCCACTGTGGAGGCTCGTTGTAACCCTGCACCAGATCACCCACTGTCATGACAAGATCGGGATCCAGCAGGTTTGTATCCGTCACGGCCTGTTCCAGAACATGAATCCCCTCTGGAACTCCACCCGTGCGGTCTCCATAAATCACAAAGTGAAACATATCGTCAGACTTTGGCAATGCCATCGGTCGACCATTTACCCGTGAGGTGTGCACCTTCGGGTCATGCGCCGACGCCGGGAGGCCAATGAACAGTAGCAAAGAAGCCGCAATCAATTGTGGGAGAACCAATTTCATCAGCAGCAGCGTCCCTGTTGTCGGTTCCGATTGCCAGCAAAATCCCAAAGAAAAGGATTGAACGCTGGATAGCTGGCCCGCGACGATCGGCACACCGAAGCCACCATCTTTCAAACACAACCATCTCCTTGTTAAATACTTACAAACAAAAATGAATTTGTGACTAAGAGAAAGATTGACTCTTTCGCCAGCGCCTATTGGACTCGTCCACTCCTGCAATATGAGAAACTCCAAAATCCCCCTTCTGGTAGTCACCGGCGGCTTAATGCTGCCTGTATCCCACCTTCACGCTCAGGAATCCGCAGCATCGGCTATTGATAGCGGAGATACCGCGTGGATCACTGTCGCTACCGCCCTGGTGTTGTTCATGACCATTCCAGGTTTGTCATTGTTCTACGCTGGCTTGGTGCGCAGACGAAACGTCTTGTCCGTGCTGATGCACTGCTTTGCCATCACCTGTGTAATGAGCATCCTGTGGCTGATCGGCGCATACTCCCTCTCGTTCGCAGAAGGCAATGCCTGGTTCGGAGGACTGAGCAAAGCATTCCTGAGTGGAGTGGATTTCAATAAGCCCTATGCGGAAGGGCAGACGATCCCGGAGCTGACATTCTTCGCTTTCCAGATGACGTTCTTTATCATCACTCCGGCACTGATGGTCGGAGCGTTCGTCGAACGTATGAAGTTCGCCGCCATGTTGCTGTTCACGAGCCTATGGGCGGTGCTGGTGTACGTGCCCGTTTGCCATATGGTTTGGGGAGGCGGGAGCATGTTCGGATTGGAAGGAATCAAGGACCACGCTGGCGGAATCGTCGTCCATGTTACGGCTGGAGTGGGAGCACTCGTCGCAGCAATCATGGTGGGCAAGCGCACTGGCTATCCGCAGACGGCGATGGCTCCTCACGATCTTCCTCTAACTGTGGCCGGAACGGGGATGCTGTGGGTTGGCTGGTTCGGATTCAATGCGGGCAGCGGCCTGGCGGCGAACGGTGACGCCTCCATGACATTGATCGTCACCCACATGTCCGCAGCCACTGCTGCTCTCACGTGGATGACGGTCGAGTGGGTGCTGCACAAGCGCCCCAGCGTGCTGGGCATTGCTACCGGAGCCGTGGCAGGCCTGGCGGCGATCACACCCGCAGCAGGAGACGTCGGCCCGGTGGGCGCACTCGCGATTGGAGCTTGCTCAGGCTTCCTCTGCTGGTTTTTCTCTGCTCGGATCAAGCAGCGCTTTGGCTACGACGATTCACTCGATGTTTTTGGAGTCCACGGTGTTGGCGGTATCGTCGGAACGATTCTCGTTGCCGTTTTTGCCTCCAGCAGTTTCGGAGGACAGGAAGTTGAAGGCTATTCGATCGGTAAACAGCTTGGCACCCAGGCAGCAGCATGCGCGATCACTGGCATCTACACTGCGATCGTGAGCTTCGTCCTTCTAAAAATCATCGGAGCTACCATCGGCATCCGTGTCAGCGAGCGTGAAGAGAACGAAGGGCTCGACCTCGCAGACCACGGCGAAGTGGGATACAACCACTGATCCAAAGGGCATTTACTGACCGGTAACCGCGCGGTACAGTCCGGCGGTTACCGGTCGGGAGTCAACTATACTTGTCCCGCCAGCGAGCATCTCAATCCTGACGTCATTCGAAAGCGTCCAACCGACATCAGTGTTTTCGGCGATGGAAATCCAGTCCACGCCATTCGTGGAATACTCCAATCGCAGGCCAGCCAGATCTGCGATAGCTGGCAGCAGCGAAATTGCCCGCCCGCTGGTGTCTGAATTCGTGAGTTCCAGAGTGTTCACCTTGACCAGCAGGACTTCACCCGGCAGCTCGAATGCGCCAATGTCGATACCGCTGCCGGTCACCCGCGGATTGCCTGCAACGTCCAGCCGGGCCGTATCATTTGCCTGAGCAAGCCCTGCATCGATCAACAGAGAACCAGGCAGGAGAGCCAGCCCACCTTCTTCATCTGGAGTTCCTGCAAATTGAGGATCCACGAAGAATCCGGCATCCTCCTGCCGGCTGTCGCGTTTAAAAGCAGCCCACGAAGACGACCACTGCCCCTGCCATTGCCACCCTGGAGTGCGGCTGGAAGTGAAGTAACCGTTTCCGTTGAATGTGTTTCCTGTGCTGTCGGCGAACTCTTTTGGGAATGTCAGAAGGTACCCCTGAGCGCCCGCATTGAAGATATTGTTCACGAAAACATTGTTGTTTGTGCGGTAGCGAATATTAACCTCACCAATTTGGAACTCTTCGGTGTCATTCTCGAAGAAGGTATTGTTTGCGATGACGCAGTCATCAGTCGCTCCCCTTCTCCGGTCGTAGCCGCCGAGGAGAATTCCGCCGATAGAATTTCGCCAGACCAGATTGTCACGCACAGTGATTCCGCTCGTCACTCCGTTGGAATTCTCACTCGCAAGTTCCACACCAATGTCACAGTTGAAAACGCGGTTGCGCTCGATCACACAATCGCGTCCTCCATCGACGTAGATCCCGGCCGCACTGAATTCCTCATAGGCTTTGTTCTTCAGGGTGCTGATATTGTAGACCACGTTGTCGGCGATCACGCCGTTCCTTGCCTGATCCAGTCCGCTGGGGCCAACGCCCTCGAAGCCGATAACGTCGATACCAATGTTATTGCTGTGATGAATAGTGTTTCCCAGCGCGGCGAAGTTGGTCACATTGCCGTTGAACACAAGGGATTCGCTGGTGCCCAGGGTAAGATCGAACATTTCCACGCCCGCAATCGTCACGTTGTCCACAGGTGTCGATTTCTCACCATAGACAGCGATCGCATGGGCATTCCCTTCGGATTCCGTTGTGCTGATCCTGGAAACAGAACCTCCGCGAATGGTGATATCGTGCGCACGTCCTTCGATCGAAATCCCCTTCGGCGTGAAATCCTCTGTATCTGTGGAGATGCTGTGAATCCGGCAGTCCACCACTTCGATGTGGTGCGTATCGTCAAAGAAACCAACGCCAATGGGATCTCGGGAGGTACCGCCCTGGTTATTGCAGTTACGCACTTCGAATCCCCGCACACGGACGTAGGCCACACTTCCTGAAAAGAACACGAGCCCCTTGTTCGATGAGTCGAGCTTCACTCCCGTCCCATCGATGATCGCAATTTCGCCAGGCTTGGCGACAAACTCGATCCATGCCTCAGCAGTGCCAGACCGGGATGGTTTCAGCACTTCTTTGTAAACTCCACCTCCCACGAAAACAACGTCGCCCGCCCTCACAGCCCCGGCTGCTTTCGCCAGCGAACGCCACGGCTGGCTCTCCGTTCCACTGTCGCCGTCAGATCCCCGGACGGATACGTAGTAGGTCTCCGCGTTAGAAATTGCTGAGAATGATATCAGCGCCCCTAACAAGACGAAAGTTTTTGCATGCATCTCGATCGTTCACTGCGCATTGTCCAGCAAGTCCGGCGCGGCAGGCTCCAGCTGCGATTTCCAGAAATCTGGAATCGCTACTGCTTGCATTTTTTCACCAGTCAAATTCACACAGACCACCACCATTTCACCAACCGCCGCCAGCGCACGCGGCTCGTTCTTCCAAATGTGAAAGCGATAGCGTACTGCCTTACTGCGCACCTCCGCGACGAGCACCTGCACTTCGAATTCCTCTTCAAAACGAAGCGGCAAACGAAAATCGCATGACGCTTTCACACGCGGCCAGCCGATTTCCGCCTCCGATGGATGCACAGAGAATCCTAGCGAACGATAGAAGGCATGCTCGGCATCTTCCATGTAACGGTAGAAATTCGCGAAGTGGACGATCCCCGCGAGATCGGTCTCTGAGAATGCAACCCGGCGGGTCATAGTGAACTGGCTCGGCATCGGGCAGTCTCGCTCAACTCCGCATCCCGCTCAACGAGATTCCACCATCAGCGCTTCCGGCACACATTGATGCGCCGCTCTCCGTCCAATTCATGCCCCACAACCGTGAGGAAGGCGTCCGCAGCAGCAAACTGGCGGGGCAACAGCTCAAATTCGTCCGCAAAGTCCTCAGTCGAAGTGAAACTGTATCGCGTGGTGTCCCAAAATTCCTCGACCTCCTGCAGTCCGGGATGGGAAAGAATCGCCGCATACGCCTGGGCTTTCTGCAGCCGCTCGTCACCATCACAGACCCCTATTTTTTCGTCCATCTCAAAGAACAAGCCCCTGAACCCGGGCTCAATGAAAATGATCGGGGCGTCCGGCACAGCCACACGTATCGCCTCATCGATCGCAGAGGCCATCTGATGCACAGGGATATGATGCAGCGACAACACAAACACGACGGAGCCAAAGCTTGCGGCTGGAAATGGAAGACTCTCGGCGGTTGCTACAAGATACTCAATGCGCTCATCCCCGTGTCTGGCACAGGCCTCCGCCACAGCGGCTGCGTTCGGATCGATGCCAACCAATTCACGGCAAAACCCCACCAACTGTTTTGAGCGAAACCCGTCCCCACATCCGACCTCCAGCACACGCAAATCACGAAGGTATTCCCCTACTCTCTCAAGGTGGCTTTCAGGATGAATGATCATGGTCGATGACGGGATAAGCGAAAAGCAGATGTAGCATGCTTACGTTGACCGAACCACAGATTAATTGTCGCCCCTTGAGCGCCGCGATGTGAGCATTTTATCATTCAATTCAAGAATGCCAGACTTCACCCGTGCCGCCCGAGTGACATCAAGATCCGTGTGGAGCGAGCAATCCCTCCTTCTTCTGCCACCTCCGTGCTGCCAGCGGGTCACTCAGCATCCATCGTTTCAGGATCCGATCAAGTGCGATCACCTGTAGATCTTCGGTTAAATGATTCAAGGCTAGGTCAGCAGCTAGAGATTCATAGCCCTTCAGGCTCAGCTGATCCAATAGAAGGAATCGGTACCGCGGCTGGAGCTTGTCCCGTGCGATGGCGTCGCGAGCCCAAGTCATCGCTGATGACGGATCCCGCTTTAGCCAGAGGTCAAGCATCGGCGAACCCCCTTCGTTTGGTCCAAACGAACCAGAACTTGCTTGACCGGCAGGCGGAAGGGGCAGCGCAGTTAGCGGTAGGGCGCCTTCGAATCCGGTGTTCGATGCATATTCGAAAAATCGCAAGTCTCCCTCCAAATATGCTTCCATCGCCGGAAGCGGATCGACCTTTACCCATGGGGCTCCACCGCCGAATGGGGCACCAGCTTTTACCCCGTCTCTTCCAAGTTCGATTCTCAAGTTTTCCATGTGAGTCCGGAACCCTCGCAAGTCCCGACGAGCCCAGACTGGCCAGATCGCACGTTCAACGGCGGCGCGACTCGTCATGTCCAGTTGTCTCGCCGCCTCCGAGGCCGCCTGAGGATCCGACTCCGCCCAACGGGCACCAATGATCGTCAGCGCTAGCGTGGGATCGAGCATCGCCTCGTCAAGATTCGAAACAGTCTCAAACAGATCCGGCAACTCATCCATTTCGACCTCCCCGCAAAATTGCGCGAGATTCACCTCAAGGGCGCGCCCTCGCACAAAAGTGGACTGACCGAACGGCTCCTCCTCAAGTTTAACAATAAATTCTTCCAGCCGGCGCGCTACAGGCAGTCGCGTGGGCCTGTCCACCGTTTCGTTCGAACCGAGATCATCACTCCTCGGACTCCTTGGGGTCTCCAATTCTCCTTTTCCAAAATTCAAAATGATTCCCAAACATAGCCCCGCAGCAAGGGAGATGGCAATGTGCAGCGCCCTCATGGTTGATTCAATTGTTCAAGAATTGTAACACGAAGATCCTCGGGGAACACTGGCGATGCGGTCACCCAATGGATCAGATCCCCGCGCTCAAGACCCGGTGGAGCTTTGGGCATCCATTTCTCAAGATAGCTCCGTCGAAGCTCGACGTCCCCAATCCCCGCGACAAACTCCAATGGCCCGATGAACTGCTCTGCCGTAAGAATCGGAAGCGCCCCAATGGCATCCTCCACCTGTTGATGCAGCGGGTAGTAGCCCTTTGGACGCTTACCAACATGAGTCTGGAGAAACGGAATCTCATAAGCTTTAAACCACCCCTGAAGCAGCGTGTAGTGGTTTATGAAAGGCCCCGCCGCCGCTACACTCCGAGCACGCCCAGCATTCCGTTGCAGCCCCAGGCCAGGATCAACCTGAGCCATCGAATGCCAAAACCACTCCCTTGCCCCATCGAAGAATTCAGGCTCTAGCGACCCAAAATAGCGCGCGGCCTCCTCCTCATCGAATTGATACCAGGTTTGCATGGCAATGCGGGCCTGTTTGAGCCCATCATTGACCAGAGCCACGGTTTCGAATGCAACGATAGGATCCTGTTCAGCCCAGGCAGCAACGATGGTGTCGATAAGAATGACTGGCGGCTGCGCTTTCAAGACAGCCTCCCAAACGACTGGAAACTGCTCTTGATCCAGCGTCATCGTTGTTTGCATCGCTTCAGACAGTGTAGCCGGATCCTGGTAGTCATCCTCAAGAGTTGCGATTTGCCTGAGGAGCCGATTGAGCGCATCGTCGTCCGATGTAACTCCAGACTGATACTGCACGAGGTTTACTCGGGGAACTTGATGCCCCGCACTGCTGAGAGCGAATTCTGGCGTTAGGTTCAACCCGGTGGCCGCAGACCTGGGGTCGAAGCCCGAGAATGCTACTGGAACACCTAGCCCTAAACAAAAAGCTGCGCCACGCATCGCCCACTCCACTCCTGAAGCCGCAAGGAAAGAGTAAGCACCCGCTTTAGAAACGATCGCTTGTTGGATCACTTTGTTGCCAATCGATGCACTGCTGACGGCTGAGATGCCAGCAGCTCCAATCCCAACCAACCCGGGCACGATCGCGGCAGAACTGATGACCACACCTCTACGGGAAAGCTTTTTCGCGAGAGTGACCACGGCACGATTCGTTAGCATTCGCACCGCATCGGAACTCATTCCTCCAAGCAGATATCCGATATCACGAAACTTCATGTTCTCGAAGAATCGGAGAATAATCGAATGTGTCATCACCTATAGGACAATGTCGTTGAATTAAGAAATT
>JAGROY010000329.1 GCA_020439995.1 Verrucomicrobiia bacterium | reverse complement strand
TCATCGTCTATGGGATGTCTGTGATATTTTTTCATCTCGGTCTCGTCAACCGCGGGGCAAATGGGCCCCTCTTACTGATCGGATAGGCGATAGCCAGCACCGTTAGTCCGATCTGGTTGACCATCGCTGAGGTTGCACTGGAAGCAGTCGGGATCATGCAGTGCCCGGGCACATGGGTGACAAATGATCGATCATCTGGAGGAGCGCGGCTTGGGGTTCATTCATGGTCTCCTTCCAGCCCCTTCCAGCCCCCTCTCAGGATGAGATCCTGTCCGCTTATTTCCAGTCGCACTGGTGCGACAACACCTGCGCGGGCATGCGCTCAATTCGGTTGCCCCTCGATCCTAAAACGCTTAGCCTTGGAGGCAAGGCGCATGCCGATCAACCGTCCAGTTTCAGTTTCAGCTATGTATCCAGTTTTTCAGTTTTCCGCGTTCCTTGCGGCGTTCAATGTCGGCTTCAGCGGCGGCACCATTCTGGTCCTCGCAGTGTCCCTGGCTGCGGGCTACGCCACCGGACTCTGCATCTGGCGTGAAGACCGCAAGCGCTACTCGGACGCAGCGCAGGTAAACGCCGGCCTCAAGGCACAGATTGAGGAAGCCCGCAGCGACCAATTCCAGAACTAACCCCTGAATCAGCCCCCCCTTTTTTTCAAATGCCCTCAACCATCCCCCTATTGGCCCAAGCGATGACGTCCCCCTTTTGGATCGGTTGGGAGACGATGGCACCTACGAGCAAGATCTTTCTCGTTATCCTGTTCTTTGCGATCGGGCTGGGGCTCTCTTACTTGTATCGCGGAAGATGGGCACGGCGCCATCTACGACTGCTCAGGGAACAGGATGCTCTCAAGCGCGAATGGGATGCGCTGAACTTTAGCAAAACCGCCCAGACGGAATCGCCCGCCTACGATGATGATGATGACACGCCTTCAACGCCCCCAACTGCAGAGCCTGAAGTTGAGACGATGCCGATTCCTTCCGAGCCACTGACATCACCATCGTCAGAGGAAGTGGATCAACCGGTTGTCACCGAGCCTCGCTCCATATCGGCGGAAGCGCCAACCGACACTGAGCCGAATGCGACAGAGCCAGCGACAAAGCCGATTCCCGGAGTGGATGCCCCGATCCCGGCACCAACGATCGTGATCGGTGCAGCAGGTCCTCCAACGTTGACAGAGAGTCTCCCCAGTGGCCCCAGTGGCCCCAGTGGCCGAAGCGATCTCCCTGAAAAAATGCCACTGATCGGCGACCTTGCGAACGATGTCGTCGACGACGAAACGGAGCCCGACACGGGTTCGGTTACTTTAGAACCACTCGGCGCTATTGCAGCAGCAACGGAGGCAACTTTCGGCACGATCGAGGCTGTCGGCACGATCGAGGCTGTCGGCTCGCCAGTGGCTCCAGCTACTACCAGCGAAGACGAGGAAACTGACGAAATGGACACTGGCGAGGCTCTGGAAGATGCCAGTGCGAACTCGATCGCGGAAAATGAGTTCATACCGGAAGTGCCCGGAGATTCACCTGCCCCAGAATACCCGGAAACTGCGCCGCTTGGCAAGGATTCTGCGGTTAAAGATTCCTTTGTTGCCCCTCCGCAACCGGAGCCACTATTCTCTCTGACAAAACTTTCTTCCAGTAACACACCACCAAGCGAACGCACAACACGACTGATCGTGAACGTACCACCCAACGCTGATCCACTACACCTGCTCACAGGACTAAACCCCGCAGCCGCCAATGCCCTCATCACACTGGGCATCACGCAGTTCGAACAGCTGTTCTCAATGGACGACATTGAGCTGGCCCAACTCGCCAACAAGCACTCAAGCCTTGAACCACTGCGTTGGCGGGAAGTGCGCGAAGAAGTTCGCATCGACGCCCGGATGCGCTCGAATCCCCTCATCCCGCCGAGCGCCGCCACGCGCGAGAAAGAATCAGCAAAGCCCACTCCTTCAATCCCGGCTCCGGCTCCTTCACAGGCAGAACCAGCAAAGGAAGCGCCCCCCCTAACCCCGGAAGTATCGGGCGACGCCTTGACTGCTCTGGACGGTATCGATGCCCTCGCTGCCCGGCAGCTGAACGAGGCAGGCATCCGCAGCTACGAGCAGGTGGCAAAGCTGAAGCCCACCGAATTCGACGACCTGGCAAGGCGGTTTATGGGATTGAAAAAATTCTCGTGGCCGTTCTGGCAGAGCAAGCTCACTGCTCAGGCAGCATCTCTGGCTGGCATCACGGTGGTCGAGGCGGAGGATACATCGCAGTCGGCAGCCACGACGTCCGCAGTTGCTCTGGCTGAAACGAAGCCAACAGCATCGCCTGTCAGAGAGAAGATCGAACACGTCCGGGAGAAAGTGTCGGAGACCAGGGACAAGGTTGAGAACATTGCCCGCGAAGCCAAACAGGTGGTGGCCGGTGGTGCCAGCCAGGTGAAGGCATCGCTGGAAGATGCGAAAAATCTTGCAGCGAAATCATCGAAGGAAGGCGGCTCCATCGCTGCAAAAGCAGGACACGCGATCTCCGGAACTGCCACACAAGTCACTGACCTCATTCGCAGCGAGTTCAAAGGTGAAGAAGTCGTGGCGGATCTGCAGCTTGGAGTGCTCTACAGGAAGGCACCGGATGAGCCGGATGATTTAACCCGGATCGACGGAATCGACAGCAATGCGGCAAGGGCTTTGAACAGCGCTGGAATCTTCACCTTCCGCCAGATCGCCCATCTCAGTGATACTGCTCCAGCCGCGCTGGAAAGTCGATCGCCCGCTCTGGTCGGCATCGATTGGGGAGCGGCCGCCACTTCAGCAAAAGACCTCAAGGGACATCCGGTGAAAGAGGCCATCGCGAAAGCTGCCGAAGACATCAAGGAAGGCGCAACAAAACTCGCCCACGAGGTTAGAGAGTCTGCCGGTCATCTCGCCGATACGGTCGCCGATTCGGAAAAGCGCCATGCGGCACTCGAGAAAGGACGCGAAGGAATCAGGGATGCGACCGACCGGGTCAAGCAAGTTGCCGAGAGGGCGGAAGCGACAGCCCGTGGAGCGGTGAACGATCTCCAGGAGCGGGCTGCAGAGCTGAAGGAAGAATGGAGAACGGAACAAGCGGCACTTCCTCCGGCTGAAAAATCCACGGAACCCGATAATGCGGAGGTGGCACTGCCCACCGCGCACGACAGCAAAAAGCTATCGCTGGCCACCAGGGCGCGCCACCTTGGTGACTTTGTGGAAGCACGTGTGTATGGGGATCACGCCGAAGCTGGCGAGGACTCAGGCTTCCGCTACAAGGCGGCCCCGTTCGATGCCGACAACCTGACCAAGCTACCGGGCCTGGAAGAAGGACACGCCAGTTTCCTCAATGCCATGGGCATCTACAAGATCCGCCAGATTTCCAAGTGGACGGACACTAACATTCAAACTATAGCCAGAGAGGAACCTCTCCTCAAAGAACACGATTTGCGGCTCTGGCGGGCGGAGGCCAGAGTCAAATCTCCCCGCAGCGGCTTCCGCAACGCATGGAACCGGATCAGCGACACCGCCCGCTCCACTGTTCGCTTCTACCTGAAGGACATCCCGCGAGGCTTCGAAGGCGAAGACGTGGAAATGAGTCCCTACGGAGCGGTTTACACGGCGCGTCCTGCTGAGTCGGATCCTCTGGAGCGCATCACAGGAATCAGCCCGGAGCTCGCCACGCAGTTGAACCGGATCGGAGTCTACCGCTTCAAGCAGATCGCTGGTTGGGGCACCCTGGTTCGCAGAAATGTTGCAGAGCGCCTGGAATTGCCCGCAGTCACCCAGATCGACACCTGGGTGGAACAGGCCAAGCGAATCATCGACTGAAACCCATGCGCCGCCTGCTAACAAATCTTCGCGCTGTAAGCCCGGGAAGTAACCTTCCGGACGCAGCTGTCTTGATCGAGAACGGTCGGATACTGACCGTCGCCCCATCCTCGGAGATTCCTCCGATCGAAGGGGATGACGTCATCGATCTATCTGGTGCCACGGTCGTGCCCGGCCTCATCGACATCCATACGCACGGTGCCAACGGGAGCGATTTTTCCGACGCCACTGAGGACGCTGTAAGGAAGATAGCACAGGCCAAACTCCGTGAGGGCGTCACCACGTTTCTGCCGACTTCAATTACACTGCCGCGCGACCAGCTGGAGAAAATGATGCACGCGGCAGCCGCCTATCGTGGCCGTCAGGATGCGGCAAAAACTCCCGCCGTGCACATCGAAGGCCCTTACATCAACGCCGAGTGTGCAGGCGCGCAAAACCCGGCTTTCGTGCGGCCACCAGACATTGACGAGTTGTTAGCCCTGCACGCCATTTCGCCAGTCGGCATTGTCTCCATGGCTGCGGAGACGGAGGGTGCCATTCCTTTCATCGAGCGTATGACTGCCGAGGGGATCACGACGAGTCTCGCGCATACGGCTGCCACCTACGCGCAATTCTCCAGTGCAAAAGCCGCCGGACTCACGCACCTGACTCATTTCTGCAATCAGATGACGCGCCTGCATCATCGCGAGATTGGTGTAGTGGGAGCAGGCCTTCTGGATCGCGAAGTGATGATCGAGCTCATCTGCGATACCATCCACCTGGTGCCGGACATGATCCGGCTGGTGTTCGAATTGAAACCGCCAGAGCAGCTCATGCTCATCACCGATTCCGTCGCCGCATCCTGGCTGCCCGATGGTAGCCACGTGAATCTCGGCGGGCTCGATGTCGTGGTGGAAGACCGTGCGTGCCGTTTGCACGACGGTACGCTGGCTGGCAGCACCCTGCGCCTCAACGATGCCCTTAAAAACGTGCACACTTTGACAGGCCTGCCATTGGAATCGCTCGTCTGCACCACCAGCTTCAATCAGGCGCAATCACTCCGCTTGCCCGGCCTTGGCACACTTCAACCCGGAGCGATCGCCGACATTGCCGTCCTTGATGAGAACTTCGATGTAGTGATGACCCTCGTCGATGGCGAGGTGCGTTTCGATAGTAAATCAGAATAGAGTATCGTAGCGACGCGTCGATCCGTGTCGGCAGAGCCACGTCACTTCACGGCTTCGAGAAGGTCTTTGAGCGTGTGGTTTGCTTCCAGTGGGTGCCTGAGCCGGAAGTCCTCGTTTACGCTGTACTGGTTCCGGCGACCACTCTTCATCCGCGTCACTACACCTGACTGCTCAAGATCTGTGAGAATGCGTTGCACCGACCGCTCCGTAATCCCGACTTGGAGCGAGAGATTCCGCACGGTCATCTCTGGGTCCCGCTTCAGAGACACCAGGATGTGGGTGTGATTGGTTAGAAATGTCCATCCTGAGAACTCGTCCGGATCAGAAGGAGACGGGTTTGTTTGATTTTTCTGTTGCATGACATAAATAGCAGGTTATTTGTGTCGCGTTATTTTTAACGCGACATTTGGATCAAGTTATTCACAGCATGTCTGCCGACTGGAATCAAGCACGAACAAGTCCGCAAGAGCTGCTAGTTGACCAAATAGGTTGCAGCCGACTCAACCCAGAAACGAACAAACAATGAAGAACGACTTAAAACAACTCGTGACTCAACTCGTTGAAGTAGAGGGAAATTCAAGTCCTCTGATCTCCTGCTTCGTGAACCTCACCACTCCTCAGAGCGACTACCTCGCTGAGATCGAGACCCAAGCTCGCGGAGCGTTCAGAAGCCTGGCGAAAGACCGACTGGATGATTTCGAGGACGCGTACTCGGAAGTGAAAGATTACCTCAAAAACTCTCTGGATCAGTCGTCCCGGAGCGTCGCGATCTACGCCCGGGGAGGTGAAAGTCCAGTGCTTTTGCCCCTGCAATTCAAGGTGTCACTCCAGACAGCGTTCATCGTTGACACTCTGCCGCACATCTATCCCCTCGTTGAACTCAAAGATACCTACGACCGCTTCGTAGTCGTCATCACCACTGAGTCTGAAGCCCGGATTCTAGAAACAGCGATAGGGGCAGTCACGGCGGAACTCATTGCTACACGCCCGGAACTGCGGCAGAGGGTAGGCCGCGAGTGGACACGCGAGCACTACAAGAATCACAAACGTCAGCGCGAAGAACAGTTCATCAAAGAGAAAATCGGCATCATCGATGAATTGTTGAGCCGCAGAGGCAACAATCATTTGATCGTCGCGGGCAGCCCTAAAATGGCAAACCGGCTCACAAATGCACTTCCTTCCCGGCTGAAGGACAAACTGATCTGCACTTTTACCTCGAATCCAAATGGCGGAGTCGATCCAATCATTCTTGAGTCCATCCGACTCGCCACCGAGGCTGAGAACAAGGAAAGCCATGACAGAGTGGCACTACTCGAATCGGCCCTGCTGTCTGGAGGTCTGGCCGTAGCAGGTTTTGATGCCTGTAGAGATGCCCTGGCCGGTGGATACGCGGATATGCTGGTCATCGATCAGGACTGCGAAGACACCGAAGCCCGCGAAGAACTGGTCCGCCTGGCCACAAGGTCTGGGGTGCTGATCGAAACAGTCCGCGATAGCGAAAGGCTCGCGCGTCTTTCGGGCGCGGGATGCTTCCTGCGCTATCGTCCGACGGTCAGCTATTCAGAATCACCACTGGCAGCGGCAGTATAACTATTCCACTTCAAGCATCGAGGCATTCCTGAACGTGGATCTTTTAATACAAAATCTCATCTCGCCAATCGTCCTGGCATTCCTGCTCGGGATGATCGCGAGATGGGTCAAAAGTGATCTGGAAATTCCTGATGCGCTGTATCAGGGACTCTCGATCTATCTGCTTTTCGCCATTGGGCTGAAAGGCGGAGTGGCACTGTCGGAGACTGCGCTGGACGTGCTTGTCACTCCGGTGCTGGCGACCATCGCGCTGGGAATCTTCACTCCGATTTCGGCGTTTTGGATTTTGAAGTCTTTGGGACGCCTCAACAAGATTGATGCGGCGGCCACGGCAGCCCACTATGGATCTGTATCCGCAGTGACTTTCCTCGCAGCTACGGAAGCCACGCGGCTCGCGGGATTTGAGGCTGAAGGGTTTCTCCCGGCTTTGGTAGCAGTGTTAGAAGTACCGGGCATTCTGATCGGACTCCTGCTCGCGCGAACCAATCGTGCGGGCGGAATCAAAGCAGCAGTTCATGAAGTTCTGGCAGGCAAAAGCATCTTCCTGCTCGTCGGAGGAATGGCAATCGGCGCGCTGTGCGGCGCAGAAAAAATTGCGACCGTCGCCCCTGCCTTCATCGCTCCCTTCAAAGGAGTGCTTTGCTTATTTTTGCTCGAACTAGGAATGGTCGCAGCCCGCAGAATGGGCGATTTCAGGAAAGCCGGCATCCGCATCGCCCTGGTGGGTTGCCTGCTGCCCACCTTCCACGGCATCCTCGGCACCGCGGTCGGCATCCTCATTGGAATGAATCCAGGTGGGGCCGCCGTGCTTGGAGCCATGGCCGGCAGCGCCTCTTACATCGCAGCACCAGCCGCAGTCCGGATTGCCCTGCCACAGGCCAGCCCGGGAATCTACCTTACGCTTGCGCTCGGTGTTACCTTTCCATTCAATCTGACTGTGGGCATTCCACTCTTCCTTTCCTTCGCTGAATATTTCCAGAAACTCTCCCAATGAAGGTCGCACTTACAAAAGTCACCATGGTCTCTGAGAGCACCCTCAAGGAGCCGATCGTCGCACTCATTCGCAGGCACGGGGCCACGGGATTCACCCTGACCAAGGTCGAAGGTGAAGGATCCCGCGGCGTGCGCGCCAGTGACTGGGGAGGGCGCAACGTCATGATCGAAACGATCGTGTCCCCTGAAACTGCCGATGCCCTACTGGAAGAACTTTCCTCCGCCTACTTTGAAGACTACGCCGTGATCGCCTGGCTCACGGACGTCAGTGTCCTCAGGGGAGAAAAATTCCTGCGGAAGGGCAGCTAGCCCGGTTTCACTGCACTACCCTTTCACGAATACCACTCTTCCTCCCTCCATCCTCGCTTCAATGGTATCGCCATCGACGAACTTGCCGTCAAGGATGTCGAGACTGAGGACGTCGAGGAGGTGTTTCTGAATAGCGCGTTTTAAAGGCCGGGCACCGTAGACGGGGTCGTAGCCCTGATTGCCGATGAAGGTTGCAGCCTCGTCGCTCAGCTTCAGAGTGAGGCCCTGTTTCGCCAATCGGGACACCACACGTTCGATCTGAAGGAGAACGATTTTGTGCAGGTCTTCCTTGCCGAGGCGATCAAAGATGATCGTTTCGTCAACCCGATTGAGAAACTCTGGCCGGAACTGCTGCTTCAGGGCATCGGTGACGCGGCGGCTGCGTTCAGCGCGGTCAGCATCGTCGGTGATGAATTCGCTGCCGATGTTGCTGGTCATGATGATGACCGTGTTCTTGAAGTTCACCGTCCGCCCGTGGCTGTCCGTGACCCGGCCGTCATCGAGGATCTGCAAGAGCACGTTGAACACGTCGTGGTGCGCCTT
>JAGROY010000046.1 GCA_020439995.1 Verrucomicrobiia bacterium | reverse complement strand
CCATTAAATAACCGGAAGAACCGAAAAAGAAGCCCAAGTCGCTGATGGCAAGCGCGATTGACGTCACTGGTTCGCTTCGCTCTGGAGCGATTGATTCTGCGCTGGAATCCCTTTGACGTTGTGCATCGAGCAAAGCGAGGCGCTTCTTATTCGGTGAAAGTCCGGATGTTATATAACCTGGCAGCGTGACCAAGACCACTGCTGGAAGATCTGCTTTACTTCGAGGTCATAGGACCTGCTGGCGGAACAACATGGACGAAGCGTACACAGGGAAGTGATCACCAGGCCGCAGGGAGGTTCGTAAATGGTTTGCAGCCGAGAAAAGGTGGGCCTGGCGCAGGGGAATACTGCGGTTCCAGACCCAGCCGCTGATGCAGGCGGCAATGCCTGGATAGGCGCGAGCGGTGACGGCCACAATGACGGAGGCACCTTTGCGGATCACGTTTGCCCTGGGGCGGGCATCGGAGGTTGAACGTTGCCATTTCCACCGAGCGCATCCCAAAGCGGATCGAGTAATGCCAACACGCTTTCTCAAAGAATGGCTGTCCGCAATCTTTTCGAACAGTGAGTTCATTGGGCGAATACCCTGCCAAGGAAAGCTGCTCGGTCGGATCGGCCGGTGGCTGGAACACCCTCGCGAACGTAGGCTTCCACTACCCGAATTTTTTCGTGTTCGCGAGTGCCCCGGAGAGTCGACCGCTCGGTGATCACTCTCTGATCGGGAGAACATTCGTCGACTTATCAATCTCCGGACTGTCCCGAGCGGTTCCGACTCGTTGGAACTCGGTCCGGGCAAGATTTCAGAGGTTTGCATCTGAGAAAGGTGAGAGGAGGTTCATCGTCGGTGAGATCGGCTACAATACTGCCAAAATTGCGTCAACCCCGAAGAATCTGAGAATTTCTATATTGCTAATGTCGTAGATGTTTTCCAATATTCACCGATGTCACAGACTCTACAAATAAGGAACTTACGTAAAGTCGTTCGCGGCTGGGTTGAAAGCGGAGGTTTGATTCCGGCCGTGTGCACGCTTTCAGTCGAAGGGCGCCCTGTGTCATTGCCTCTGTAGTCACGCTTCCATGCCTCCGCATTTCCCATGAATCATCGCTTTTCGCGCACTCGGGTCAAAACGTTCTCTGTTGGCATAGCTGTCTTGCTTGCGTTGATTCTGGTTGCCTACGGCCAGGACGGCACCTCGACAGTTGCCAGTGCCGGCAAGCCGGAGAAGGTGGCGCTGCTGGTGATCTACCTGTCGATCGCTCTGTTCTTCTCGTTCATCTGCTCGGTATTTGAGGCTGTGTTGCTTAGTATTCGGCGGCCATACGTGCTTTCGCAGAAGCAGCAGAATCCCGCCAACGCTGCCGCCTGGGAGGCGATGCAGGCGGACGTCAATCGTCCGCTGTCTGCCATCCTGATTTTGAACACGGTGGCCCATACCGTCGGTGCCGCAGGTGTCGGCGCGCAAGGGGTTGCCGTTTTTGGTGATGAGAACGCTCTCTATATATCCGCTGTCCTGACTGTGTTGATTCTGGTTCTATCCGAGATCATTCCCAAGACCATTGGGGCCGTCTACTGGAAGAGCCTGGCTCCCATCGTCGGTAAGTTATTGCCGATTCTGACAAAGGTGATGAGCCCGATCGTGTGGGTAACGGAGAAGCTGACTTCAGGCCTTTCCCACGGTCAGACGACTGGCGCTTACAGCCGCGAAGAGTTCACCGCAATCGCTGATATTGCCCACAGCGAAGGGTCGCTGGAGTTGCGTGAAATGGCGATTCTTAAGAACCTGCTGTCCTTGCAGTCGACCAAGATAGAGGACGTCATGACGCCGCGGACGGTGCTTTTTGCTCTGCCTGAAGCGACGACAACCAAGGAGTTCGTTGAGCGCTACAGTGAGCGCCCTTTTTCCAGAATCCCTATTTACAAAGACCGGGTCGATGAAATTGACGGGTTCGTTCTGCGTTCAGATATCTTGTTTTCAGTGATCAAGAACCCTGACGATAACCGACCGATCAGCACGATGGTGCGCGACTTGAAAGCCGTGCCGGAAACAATGCCGATCTCGAAGGCGTTCGATGTGTTTCTAGGTGAGCGCAGTCACATCGCGATGGTTGTTGATGAGTTTGGCGCTGTTGCCGGCATCGTTACTCTTGAGGATATCGTAGAGACATTGCTGGGCCTGGAAATCGTCGACGAAGTCGATCGAACTGAGGACATGCAGGCTCTCGCCAGGAGGCTGTGGAAAACGCGTGCTGAACGTATGGGCATCGTGGTGGAAGACGAGCAGGGCGCAGATGCGCTCGGCAGGGAACCCAACCACCCGGGGGCGTGAGGTTGGTTCGTTTCTGGATGATCACGTGGACTCTCGTCCTGTACAGTCAGCCGAACGTGCGGGCCCAGACTGTCGAGGAAGTGGGGGATGCCCGAGAACTTCAAGCTGTGGTGACAAAGGTAACCCTGGAGGAGCTGGAACGCTTTCATGCCAACCGGGCGCAGCGGCTGGCAGTGCTGAAGCTGGACGATGTACTCCAGCGCAAGAATCCGTATCTTTTTCGCGCCAAGAACATCCTTACCGCCACCGGGTTCGTCGACACCATCCTGGACGCGCACGTTTCGTCGCAGGAGGAAGGAGTTTTTGGTGGTGTGTTAGAGCGAATTGCGCTGGCGGTGAATGCTGCGGCATTCGGCGGTAGAAAGTCGGGCATTGAAGGTATCGATTTGGAGTTTGAGCAGCACGGAATCAAATATCTGGTATCAATCAAATCCGGGCCCAACTGGGGCAACAGCAGCCAGATTCGCAGAATGCGCGACGACTTTCAGAAGGCGCGGCGTACCCTTGGCACCAATACCAATGCAGGATCCGGTAAGGTGGTTGCCGTCAATGGCTGCTGCTACGGAACCATAGCGACCGAAGACAAAGGCGACTATCTAAAACTCTGCGGAGCTGGTTTCTGGCAGTTGATCTCAGGTCACCGGGATTGCTATCAATGGGTAATGCAGGCCTTCGACGGTCAACAGACGGAAGCTGAATCCGTTTTCCAAGCATCGCTCGAGACCAAGCGCGCCGAGCTGAGTGCAGAGTTTGCCAGACGGTTTTGCAGTGAAAACGGATCGATCCGCTGGAGCCAGCTTCTGGAATACAATTCCGGCCCAAAGCCGAGATGAAAAAAGAACGACCTTCCGAGGCTGTCGTCAGTCGAGCTTGCTTGCTCTCCGGAAGGCGAGGAGGCGAATGAACGCAAGACGGAATGGGATTCCGGCAGCGGAGCCCGTGTTCCCTTCGCGAATGAGAGAAGAAGACGCGATTCGAGAGGCGTGAGCGGCGACAGGGCAGCGTTTATTCTTCAGGCTTGGAGGATCCGTTATTTTCACTCGGTGCACGGGATCGGGCAGCTTCCATGCTGTCGTGGACGAATTCACGACCGCGTTCAAGAGCATCGCGTCCGGCCTCGACGAGGTTCTCTTTTAAATGATCGCGTGCGGGGCCAAGCAATTGATCTTCTTTTCGAGTGCGTGGAAGAAGCAATCCAGCGATCACTCCGGCAGCGAGGAGCCCGGCACCTATCGCCAGTTGCTTTTCGTCCACCGATTTGGACAGCTCACGAGCCCCGTGTTTTATGTCTGATTGGATGCGATCACGCACCTCTTTGGCTGAGTCAGCGACATGATCTGCGGTTTTTCGCGCGCGCTTAGCCACATCGCTAGCGGCCTCGCCAACGATATCCCGGACTGCTCCTGCGGTCTCCCTGGCTTCATCTGCGATGACGTGAGCGGCGTGCGAGATACGCTCCCCGGCGTCGGATGCCGCGTGTCCCAGGCGCTCTTTGACAGGAGCCTGTTCCGCTTTGCTATCTGTAAACGCGCGGAACAGAATCCAACCGAGACCAACCCCGGCGACTGTGTAGGGAACTGGATGTTTCTTCATGTGCCTCACCACCTTGTCCGCACCTTCCTCCCAATCGAGCAGACAGTGGTCAGCCCACTGTACCAGTTCACTGGCACCATCCAGTTTTTTGCTAAGTGACTTCATTGTCTTATCCATACGATTTCTTGTTTGGTTAATTTCAGACTGAAGGTGCAGCTTTGCCGCCGAACCGATTCCGTCCTCGTTGCAATCTACTGGCGTCTCTGCTGAATGCATTGCACGTCTTGTTTTAAATTATCGATGGTTGACTCGGGGAGAATCCGCTGATTCTTCAATTTTTGCCCGCCGTAGAAAAGCAATCCAGCTCCAGCGCCTGCTGCCACCAGACTCGCAATCCCAAGCCCAAGCGCCACCGCAGCAGCAGGGGCTGCGCCCAAAGCGATGAGTGTCCAGGCCAGCAGTGCAGCCATGCACAGGAGCAATAGCACGCCGCCAGTGAATCCGATGAGCGCGCCAGCAATCACGATCGCAATGTGCAATCCGGCCCGTCGCACATTCTCTGACATTTCCAGTTTCGCGAGGGCGACTTCCTGCTTGAGCAGCATCACGGCGTCGTCCCGGAGGTCGCTCAATAGATCCGCAAACGATGATCCTGTACGGTCGTCCCGTGAAGTGCGATCCTCTGCTTCTTTCGCCTCAACCATGGTTAGCCGCCTCTGCTCTATCATCGTTTGGCTGCGGTGTTCTCGCTTTGAAAAAACGCGCCGCCGCCAGCCCAGCAAGAAACGCTCCAGCAAAACAGGAACCGGGATGTCGGCGGCAGAATTCGCTGGCCTCGTCCAGCAGCTGTTCATCGGAACGTTCTCCCAGATAATGTCTTACGTTGCCGACAGAATCTGCCGCAGTCTTTAACCTCTCTGCCAGCACAGGATGGTCTTGTTGCCGCAGCTTCGACGTTGCATCCAGAATCGCTGACTCATAGACGGCGATGTTTCCTACCAGTCGCTGCTTCGCAGATTCCAAGAGTGCATGTCCCCCCTCGCGCAACTGCTCCGCAAGCGGTGGCTTGCCAGGGCCTCGGGGAGACTCGCCTGCTCCCTCGCCGTCCCAGGGATCAGAGCGGGCTGCCTGGTTCGAATCTGAAGTTGTGTTCTGCATCACGCGATAAGGTACGGTAGATCCTGTGTTTTACCAACTGCTCGAAGCACACTTCTTCTGTTCCTGTAAAAGCGATGGCGCAGCATTCATTTAACCATTCATTATTGTTAACCTGAATGGTGCAAAAGTTAGGCTGATCCTGGCTGGAGTAACGTAGGTGAAGTCAGAGGCTCCTGACTTGGATTTGCAGAGTAGGAGATCGTCGCTAGGATGACTCTCATGTTCCGAGTTGTTATCACAGATTGCCTGGCTGAGCCTGCAATGATTGAACGTCAGTGCCTCGATGGTCTCGCGACGGTCGAATGCTGGGAGGCTCGTTCAAACGGAGACGTCGTGGGCCGTTTGTCAGAAGTCGATGCTGTGATCGTTTACCACGAAGTATCGATGACCCGTGAACTCATTCAGGAAATGAAACGGTGCCGGGTGATCGCGCGGGGAGGCGTGGGTTATGACAATATCGATCTGGTGGCAGCGGCCGAGCGGGGAATTCTTGTTACCAATGTGCCCGACTACGGTGTCGATGAGGTGGCAGATCACGCGATGGGTTTGATGCTGGCGCTGCGGCGTGGGTTGTGTGCCAGCCAGATGCGGCTGAAGGATTCACTGAGGCCGTGGGATCGTGGGGCGGTCGAACCTTTGCAACGCCTCGCGGGGCAAACGTTTGGCGTCATTGGCTGTGGCAGGATTGGCACAGCGGCGGCGCTCAGGGCAAAAGCCTTTCGCATGGACGTTGTCATTTACGATCCATTTCTACCGCCAGGTATCGAGAAAGCGCTGGGACTGCGTCGAGTTTCGAGCCTGGAAGATTTGCTCAAGCAGAGTGATGTGGTGTCGATTCACGCTCCGCTAACGGAAGTGACACGCGGGATGATCGATGCCGCTGCCTTGGCTGCAATGCGGGAAGGCTCTGTCCTCATCAACACCGCCCGTGGCGCGATCGTCGACACCAGCGCTGTCGCGTCAGCGATTGAAAGCGGTCACCTGGCGGGAACGGGAATCGATGTCTTGCCGGAAGAGCCAGCCACAGACGGCGATGCGCTGGTGCGGCTGTGGCGGTCTGGCCGCCCATTTGCCGAGCGAGTCGTGCTGACGCCGCATACGGCCTACTATTCCGAGCAGGCGTTGGACGAGATTCGGCGCACCAGTGCGGATGAAGTGCGGCGAGTGTTGGCCGGGGAGCAGCCGAGGCATCCTGTGACCCGGTAGCGTATTAACGGCAATCCGTATTGTGTGTTGAACAATGCGGGACCTATGATAGCGCTGATCATACCAGTGAAATTGTCAGAAACCACGCCTGTCGGTGACGCGGAGGTGCGTCTCGGGGCGGCCTTGGATGAACGTGCTCTCGAGGAGATGCTTGAAGCATATGGCGGGCAGGTGAAAGGTGTCCTGATGCAGCGGTTTGCGACCGCCTTTGGTGCAGCGGATGTGGATGATGTGATGGCGATTGCGGTCGAGCGTGTCTGGCGCAATCGCGACAAATTTGATCCGAGCAAGGGAGGTTTGAAGGCATGGTTTTTCCGGATAGCCGATAACACAGCGCGGGATGTTTTACGCATCGGATGGTTCAAGGCCCGCAAGCTGGAAGTAGTCGTCGAGCAAGGCGCTCTCGATGCTCTCGCTGCATCAGGTGTTGATTCTTCCACAGATGAGCAGGCGGGTGCTGTCAGCAGTCAGGGTTCCGCAGCCCGTGAAGTTCTGCTGGAAGTCCTCGGCAGACTTCCAGAGCCTCAGCGACGCATCCTTTGGGCTGATGCACTCTCGTCATCCGGGCCAGTGCCCACCGTAGATCTCGCCCGGGAGCTGAATCTCAGCCGGGGCACCGTTCGCGTCTATCGTGCAAAGGCGCTCGCACGCCTGCGTGAGGAGCTGGGTAAGCATTCCATTTTTGACCACCTGAAAGATCGCACTCAAGACACCACCACATCTTCTTGAAATCTGTTTATCCAATGAAGCCAAGTTCTTCGAATTCGCTCGACTCAGGAGCAATGATGACCGCTGATGATGCAATCACTAGTGCAGTCGTTGGACGCTACCTTCCGCCGGATGAATTGGGTGCATTCAGCGATGCGCAGATCGACAAAATGCTGAGCGAGGCGTCCGCCGTGCCGGTAGATGTGGCGGGCCTCATGGCGGGCATCGACCAAGGTGGGGGCAGCGGTTTGCCTTCCGGGCGAGACTTGGATCCCGGCACGCCTGTGTGGCAGGCATTGGCAAAGTGGGCCACTGTTGCTGCGCTGCTGATTGCCTTGGGCGTAGTGATCGTGAAGCTGCCATCGGTACCATCCTCACCTTCGAAAACGAGCAAGGATGTACCCCATACTGAATGGCAGATGGATTTCCCGCCGCCAGTATTCGTCGGTACCCCGCCCGTCAGCGTGCCTGGATTGACGGATCCGTTGGGCAATCCTATTGCAGAGCAGCCGCCGCGCATGACTCTTCGGTTGCCCGCCGACGCCCGTAGCAATGTGGCGCTGGGAAAACGGGTGAGTGCCAGTGATGCGTTGCCGATGGAGGGCGAGTTGGGGGACATCACCGATGGCGTCCGCAGCAGCGAGGCGATCGTTACTTTGGACTCTGGCATGCAGTGGGTGCAGCTCGACCTCGACGCCCGTCATGAGATTTATGGCATCGCTCTCTGGCACGACTATTCCACTCCCACGGTCTACTTCGATGTAGTAGTCGAGATTTCTGATGATCCCGATTTTGAGGAGGGAGTGTTGACCGTATTCAACAATAGTCGGGACGGTGTTCCGTCCGAAAATATCGGCAAAGGATCGGATCTTCCTTACCTCGAAACCAATTATGGTTGTGTGCTGGAAACCAGCGGAGTGAAAGGCCGCTATGTGAGGCTCTATTCGAACGGCTGTTCGCAGGATATCGTCAATCGCTATACCGAAGTCGAAATCTACAGGCGGTTGGCGCAATAATTGTCATATTCAGCTGAGCTTAATGAAGTAAAGGCATTCGGTCGAAATCCCTCAGCGATAGTTCTTGCCGCGAGAACCACAGGTGCTACTAGAACCGCATGCCTGATACGGCCAACGATACCCAATCCAACGAGTCAGATCCTCCAGAGGCTGCTGACAAAGCCCCTGCGAAGAAAGCTGCAAAGAAGAGATCTGCAGCAAAACGACCAGCGAGGAAGAAAGCCACGGTGAGCAACGATGACTCTGCGCCGGCCGAAGTCGCGACGCCTGAAGCCGCTCCTGCCGCTCCCAAGAGCGAGGATGTCCCAGCTGCGGGAGCTCCCGAAGCCCCTGCGCCAAAAGAAAAAGAGCCATGGAAGGCTGAGGGCGATCCGGTTACGGACAGGCCCAGGCGAGACGACCGTCGCCGTGATTCGAGCGAAGAGAGAAGAGACGACTCTGATCGCCCCGGTAACCGCGAGGGAGGTGACGAGCGATCAAGAAATCGCCGTGGGCGCCGTGGGCGTCGTGGTGGCTCTGGTCGCGGTGGGGCTCGGCCGGGAGAAGGTGGGGATTCCGATCGAGTTGGCGACGATGGGGATTCTACGCAGGTTGATCAAGGTGCTGACCGTCAAGTAGTTGCCCAGAATGGCGGTGAGCGGGACCGGGATCGTAGCGAGCGCCGTGATGGCGATGGCCAGCGGGATCGGGACAGGGATCAACGTCCGCGTGAGCCTCGCGAACTGCGGGAGCGTCAGGAACCCCAGCTTCGGGGCGTCGCAGTTCCGCCTCTGCGGATTAAGGAAGGGGTAAAGCGCGCCCGGCGTGAAATTGTTGCCGTGCTCGACGAAATCACCAACATCAGCAGTGAGGACGATTTTTACGTCAAAGAGATCGAACTGACCTTGAGCTTCGATGACGCAGGAAGATTCATAGGTATTGGAACTGGAGGAGTGGCCAATGTGAAAGTCATCCTTGCCCCCGATGATTTTTAGAGCCGAAATTCCTGATTTTACCTTGATATTCCCGGTCCAGCTTGTTGACAGTATCCTTTCACCGTCTAGAATACCGACTTTCTTGGTAAATCCTGTCCAAAACTAACCAATACCTGTAAACCACCGCACATTACCACTCAATCTGTATGCCTCAAGTTACTGTAAGAAAAGGAGAGCCCATTGATCGCGCGCTGAAGCGTTTGAAGTCAAAAATGGAGTCAGAGGGGGTGATTGAAGAAGTGCGTCGGCTTAGAGCGTTTGAAACTCCTGTCGAGCGCACTAAGCGTAAGGCCAGGGCTAATGCCAAGCGTGGACGGGTAAAAGTGCGCTTCCAGTTCAATAAGCCGGGCGAAGCGGCCGAAAACGCCGAAAACAACGACTGACCATGGCTTCTGTGGTGGGTATTCACTCGGCGCAGGCACCTGAAATTTCAAGAGCACCTCGAAAGGGGTGCTCTTTCTGTGTCCGGTCGATGCCAGAAAGTCGATTTTACGCCAATTGGCTTGCGGGCTGCTCTAGTTTCTGAAATTCGTTCATCCTGAAAGTGAATCGTCCCATCTCATCCCTGTGAGAGTCTCCATCCCTCACCCAAACCATCTCAAAATGCTTCTCAAACTGGAAGCAAGCCTGATCGTCGCTTCATTCGCGATCGTTCTGGCAGGCTGCTCGGTGAAGTCACAGGTGGAGCAGGCAACTGAGGATGGCATCCTGCTCTTTGGCAATAGTAGTGAACCCAAGGGACTCGACCCTCACCAGGTGAGCGGAGTTCTGGAAAGCAATATCATCCGCGGGCTGTTCGAAGGCCTGTGTGTAGAGCATCAAAAGGAAGACGGCGTCGCGACAGAAGGCGTTGCGAAGACGTGGACTCCCAATGATGACTTCACAGAGTGGACATTCGACCTGCGCGACGATGCGAAGTGGTCAGACGGTGAGCCCGTCACTGCGGAGGATTTCCTTTTCGCGTTTCAGCGCATTCTTACACCGGAGCTGGCGTCAGATTATTCCTTCATGCTCTACTACATCGAAGGAGCCGAAGCTTTTCATAAAGGTGAGACCAGTGACTTCTCGACGGTAAAGGCGACAGCCCCTGATCCGCACACACTGAAGGTAAAGCTACGTGGGCCGCTACCGTTTCTCCCAGAACTGACGAAACACTACACTTGGTTTCCTGTACCCAAGCACACCGTGTTGAAGCACGGTGCAATCGATGATCCGTTCAATCCCTGGGCATCAGAGGAGAATATCGTGTCCAACGGCGCGTTTAAGCTGAAAACCTGGCGCTTCAACGATCATATCGAAGTCGAGCGCAATCCGTATTATTGGGACAAGGCCAATGTCGGCCTCAACGGCATTCGCTACCTTCCTGTAAAGAACCTCTACACGGAGGCTCGCATGTTTTTCAATCACCAGCTCCACATCACTTACACCCTGCCGCCGGAATTGATCGAGGTGGCAAAGAAGGAATACCCTGACAATTATCGAAACGAGCTGTATCTGGGCACCCGGTTCATGCGGGTGAACATTGACAGGCCCGGAGTGAATGATGTCAAAGTGCGCCAGGCGCTGTCCATAGCTCTGGACACTCAGACTCTTATCGACAGCGTGCTGCAGGGAGGGCAAAAACCAGCTTACAGCATTGTGCCTCCCAACGGATCTTACCGGACGCCAAAGATGGTGGAATATAGTCCGGAAAAAGCAAAACAACTCCTGGCGGAAGCGGGCTATCCAGAGGGTGAGGGATTTCCCGAGCTGAATCTTTTGACCACAGACCAGGAGACCGCGAAGCGCATGGCCGAGGCGTATCAGGCGATGTGGAAAGAAGTCCTGGGAATCACGGTAGGTATTCGACAGATGGAGTGGACGTCTTACCTTACTACCATGTTCGCTGAGGATTACGACATCGCGGCATCGGGTTGGATTGGTGATTATCTGGATCCGACCACGTTTCTTGATATGTGGGTCAAGGACGGCGGCAACAATAACACCAATTGGTCGAGCGAGGAGTATGAAGCGCTACTGCACAAGGCCGAGAACACCGCTGATCGTGATGAGCGCTATCGGGTTCTGGAACAGGCGGAGCAGCTCATGATGTCAGAGCGACCGATTCTTCCAGTCTACTGGTACACAAGAAATTATCTCGTCAATGATGATGTTGAGGGCTGGTATCCGCTATTGCTCGACAACCACCCGTTCAAGTCAGTCCGCCTCAAAAAACATTCTACTAAATAGGCAACGCGATCTCGAATGCTTCGTTATATCACAAGTCGTCTTATCCAGGGAGTGTTCGTGCTGTTGATGCTCGTGACACTGGCGTTCTTCATGGCCAAGGCTTTGCCGGGTGAGCCCTTCACCGGTGAGAAGAATATCTCTGAAAAAGTAAAGGAAGAGAAGCGCAAGCAGTGGGGGCTGGATAAGCCATTAGCGGTTCAGTACTTCGTAACGCTCAAGCACATGTTTGTGGACTGGGATTTTGGAATGTCGACGAAGCGAGTAAGACCAGTTGGATTGATTATCCGACAGAGTTTTCCAGCGTCGCTGGTACTCGGATTGGTTGCGCTGGGCATGGCCGTTGTTATCGGAATTCCACTAGGGGCGCTCTCTGCTCTGCGAAGGAACACATGGATTGATTATCTGGGAATGAGTTTTGCGATGGTTGGAATTTGCGTCGCATCATTCGTGATCGGGTCACTGTTACAGCGCTACGTGGCGATGAATGTTCCCTTCCTCAACATTGCAGGGTGGGGGACACCTCAGGATGTTATCCTCCCTTCGCTAACTCTCGCGCTCGGACCTGCCGCCTATCTCGCCCGTTTGACGCGCGTAGGATTACTGGAGATTCTCTCGCAGGATTACATTCGTACTGCTTATGCAAAGGGGCTGTCGGTTTCCCGTATCATCATCAAGCATGCACTGCGGGGAGGTTTGATTCCGGCGATTTCCTATCTGGGGCCGGCTTTCGCATCGTTGATCAGTGGCTCATTCATTGTGGAGACGATCTTTTCGGTTCCGGGAATGGGCCAGCACTTTGTGAATGCCGTCATCGATCGCGATGAGTTTCTCCTGCTTGGGCTGGTCGTTTTCTACGGGTTCCTGATCGTCGTAGTCAACCTGCTGGCTGA
>JAGROY010000328.1 GCA_020439995.1 Verrucomicrobiia bacterium | reverse complement strand
CCCAAGTCGGCCAGCACGATTTCGACGGCTTCCTGATCGCAGACTTCAAAGACCTCGTCGAGCGCACCGTCGCGGTGGACATCGTGCTTGCGTGCGTCAGGATAAAAATTCTGCAGCCCACTCTTGTTGGTATTCTCGATATCGAAGTCGAACAGAATCGGGGCCACGCCGTTCTGCCGATACCACGACACCAGCGAGAGGCTCAGATCCGTTTTCCCGACGCCGCCCTTGCCGCCCTGGGTAAAGACAATGCGCGGACGTTTCGACAAGGATGCCGTGGGAACCTTTTTGGAGCTCATCATCATTAGATCGGAATTCGCCGGAGAAAATCACGGACAAAGCTTTCAGGTTTCGTCCTTCCACGTTCGAATGGGCTTTTCTTCGTCACTGTATTGGAAGCGTTTCGCTGCCCGCTTCTTCGCCACGCGTGCCTTAACGCGCTCAGCGATTTCCACCTTTCTGGGATCGACTTCTTCGGTAGAGGATTCGGGCATCGCCTCCGCTGGTGCCACAGTGGCAAATGTGCGCTGCCCCTTGTGGATCTTTCGGGCAAGGCAAAACTTGCGGATCCCTTGCCAACTGATGGCAATGCCGCGACCACTCAAGTCTTCCGCGATGGCGCGGTAAGGATAACGCTTCACCCGCATCTGCGTGATGCGTTCAGCGAACGGCTCAAGTCGGCTCTCTCGCGGATCAACGTAGGCAGGTAAGGTCGGCTGTTCAGCCTGGTTGTCGGAGGGTGGTTGCATGGTAGTACTGCGGTAGTCTTCAGGTTGTAGATCGTGTTCTGGCGCTGAAAATCACGCCGTTCTGCTACCCGAGTACCACCTGGCGGCACCCCATGTACCACCACAAGAATCCCAAGCACGAAGTGCTTAGGGTCTTGTGTCTTTATCAAATCATCAAACCACAAGCAGACCACTTCCAGCTGCGCCGGTTTCATGATGCGATAAAGCAGTGCAATGAGAACCTCCTCTCCTCGGTAGTAGATCCGAGGTCAACGAGATCACTCGTCCTCGTTCCAGTGAGACCCTCATTTTAGTCGCAGCCTGACAGATCACCGCGGGATCTTTCGGAACACGAGACTCATGCGCTCGCCAGTATCCGGCTGCCGGGGGACGCCGTGTTTCCAGTCCTCCTGCACGGCCCGGCTCATGAACAACAGGCTGCCACGCTCGAGCAGGAAGTCGCGCGTCACACTGGGATCCTGCTTCCACCGGAACCGCAACACCCTCGCAGCACCAAGAGAGAAAATGATCACGCCGGTGCCATCGGCGATATCTTCGATGTTGTCCGAGTGGAATCCCACGAAGGATTCGCCGCGCAAATACCAGTGAACGGAGCAACTGTCGGGCCGGAAGCCGAACTCCTCCTCTATCCGGCTGAGGAGCGGTTCCACCTCCGGATGGAAGACGATCACCTCCCGATTCTCGTCGTCACCGTAGGGAACCCCGAAACGCGCGAAGGGACGGTCGGGAATCGATCGATCCCACGCGAATTTCTCGGCGCATACCTGGAGCAGCGCTTCTGCATCTGGATCACGAAGGAATCTGGGAAGAAAACGGGTTTCCAGGGCAAGATCGTTGATGGCTGCTTCACTCATTCATTCGCTTGCTGATTTCGATGTCGAGTTCATAGGATTGCCCTATTTCCTGAAAATCGTTGGTGTGGTACCCGGCTGCAAGTGCCAGTAACGTGTCAGGCCCGTGCCAGACACTTTATTTCGTTTTGCCCCTCTCACGGAATCTCGGAGTTGGGTTTGGTCTCGGCTTATTCGAACGTGAAGACTGCGAGGCGCTTACTTGCCAGCGTCGCCAGAGTATGGCGACCAACTGGATGGTGTGACTTCCCCACCGAGTCTTTCCTTCCAGTAGAACGGACGGCGTTTGTCGTGGGCAATGGCGACAATGGCGATGGTATCTGCATCCAGCAGGTAGTGGATGTGAAGTGGGAAGCGCTTGAGATTGGCACGGCGGACACCCGCTACACGTTCGCTGTGACGGGTGGGATGCTCGACAATGCGGAGAACAAACTCGTTCACCTCGTCAAGAAAACGTCGCCCCAGACCTGGCGACTTTTCTTCGTAATAACGAATGGCCTCGCGCAACTCTGCGATGGCTTCCGAATGGGCGATTACTTGTCCCATCCGAATTCCTTGGCCAAGTCAGCCTGGACGGACGCCCAGGGGATGACATCGGCATTGCCGGCGCGAATATCTTCTGCCCGGCTGGTAATCTCTGCGTCCCAGGCCGCCTTGACTTCTGCGGCGGGATCGTAGGGGCCCCAGGAAGCGTCGAACAAATCCACGGCCAAAGCCCGTTGTTCTTCGGCAGTCAGCAGGCGGACATCGGAACGAATTCTTTCCAGGAGGGTGCTCATTGTAGAGATGGTAGCACCTGCCTGGCGCAGTGTCCAACCCGGCTGTGACTTCATGACTTCTGCGCGCGGCAAGATTTCAGGATGTTTGATGGATTCCCGCCCCGTTGTTTGACACTTGCCAAAGACGCGAACGTTCCAAGGGCCTGCAGACTCTCATTTTTATCGCAAACGCACCGTGATTTCCCCGCGCAGATGTCGATCTACCCGCAGGGAATGATCACTGCGCGCACCATCACCAATGGCTCGACTTACCTGGCGCGGCATCTCCGCGCCAACGACTATTACGCTGAAGGCGAGAAGATCGAAGGCGAATGGATCGGCAAAGGGGCGAGGCACCTTGGGCTGCATGGAACCGTCAATGCAGAGCAGTTCGAGGCCTTGCGCGAGAACCGGCATCCGTTCACTGGAGAAAGGCTCACCGCCCGCGACCGCAAGCCGTACCTGGCAAAACATCCCGTCACTGGGGAACTCACCGAGCGCAAACCCATCGCGCTGCACGACATCACCTTCAGCGCTCCGAAGACCGCGAGCATCGTCGCCATCATCGGTGAAGATACCCGCGTCACCGAGGCCTTCCAGGAATCCGTGCGCGTGGCCGTGCGCGAGATGGAACACTTCGCCGCCGTGCGTCTGCGCACCGGAGAATTCGCCAGCACCGAAAAAATCCGCATCAGCGGCAACATCACCGGAGCCCTGTTCTTCCACGACTCCAGCCGGGCGCTGGATCCGCAGCTCCACGCCCATGCCGTTATGGCCAATGCCAGTCTCGACGTCGAGCGCGACCAGTGGTTCGCCCTGCAGCGTCGGGCCATGATGGAGGCCAGTCCCTATATCCGGCGCGTGCTCTACCACGACTTCGCGCGGAGACTCCGTGCGCTCGGATACGATGTGGAACGCGAGGGCGAAAGCTTCCGCATCAAAGGCATCGCCACCGCCGTGGAAGCCGAGTTCTCCCTGCGCACGCAACAGCGCGTTTCCTTCGGAGTGCGCTACCTGAAGCACTTCGGCCACCTCCCATCGAAGCGGCGCATTGAACATTTTATCAGAGAGGATCGCGACGCTGCAACCGTGCGTTTCACCGCCGAGTTCACGCGGACATTTCAGCGGGAACCGACCGAGCGGGAAATCCGCGACTTCGTCATCGACTGGCGCGAGCCAAAGCTTCAGGAGATCCTCACACCACAAGTTCGGCAGCTGCAGCGCCAACGCCTGTCGCAAGACCAGTTCGCGGAAGTGCGTTCCATCGTCGATGCAGCACGCGCGCGACGCACCGATCCCACTGCCACCATCCCGACAGGCAATCCCAAAGCCTCCGTCGCCCAGGGAATGGATCACTGCCTCGAACGCCTCAGCGTCGCCCGATTCAGTGACGTTCTCGATGCCGCCCTGCGCTTCGGAGCCAACGAACTCGGGGATCTCGATACCGATCAACTTCGTGCCGCGCTGCTGTCCAAAGCCGGAGTCATCACCGATCGCTATCAGGTTACCACCGAGCAGGCACTTGAGGAAGAAGCGACCTTGCTGCGCTTCGCCAGGGATTCGTTGAACCGATTCCATCCGCTCGGCGAGCTGCAACCGACCCCATTGATGGAATCGCTCAGTGAGGAACAACGTCACGCCGTCGAACGGCTCGCGGCATCCGCCGACGGCATCGGGGTGCTCATCGGCGACGCCGGGACTGGCAAGACCCACACCTTGAAGGCACTCAATGAAGCGCATGCTCGGCACTGCCCGGACGGCTTCATCCCCCTCGCTCCGACCACGCGCGCCACCGCTGAGTTGCGTGCCAATGGATACCCGACAGCGGCGACCGTGGCCTCGTTCCTCATCGACAAAGTCGCCCAGCAGGAAGCCGAGGGTCGCGCCATCCTCGTCGATGAAGCCGGACTGCTTTCCTCCCGGCAAATGGCGAGCCTCGTCCGGGTTGCGGAAGCACAAAGGGCGAGGCTCGTCCTCGTCGGTGACACCAAGCAGCATGAATCCGTTGAGCGCGGAAGCGCGCTGCGGAATCTGCTCGACTCCCGCATCATCGATCCGGTGCGGCCGGAGAGCGTCCGCCGCCAGCGCAAACCTGAACACCGCACGCTCGCGCAGTTGCTGGCCACCGGTCAGGCCGAACAAGCCTTCGCCCACGCCGACTCCATCGGACTCGTGAGCGAAGTCCCGCACGTTTCCCGCCTGTTCAAGGAAGCTGCGCAGCACTATGCCAACGCGGTTGAGGCCGGGCGCGAGACTCTGGTCGTGATACCAACCTGGGATGAGATCGGATTCTTCAACGATGAGGCCCGCCGCGAACTGAAGCGGCGCGGACTCATCCGCGGGCCAGAAGTCGAGATCGCAGGATCCGCATCGTTGTCGTGGACGGCCGTCGAAAAATGCCACTGGCGCGACTACCGCCCCGGATACGTGCTCAACTTTCACCGATCGGCAGCCGGAGTCGCTCCGGGAGAATCCATCCGCGTGAAAGAAATTCTGCACAATGGATTGCTCTGCGAAAAACCTGACGGAACCACAACAAAGATCACCAGCAAGCAACGCCACGCTTTCGATGTAGCTGAACCCTGCAAGCTCGAGATCGCCGCCGGCGATGCCCTGCTGTTCAGGGCCAACTGTCCGGAAATTGGCGTAAGCAATGGCGACCGGCTCCAGGTAGTCGCCGTCGATCTCGGATCCATTCGGCTCACAGGAGACAAGATCCTGCCGTCCGGATTCACTCAGATTTGCCACGGTCATGCCGTCACTTCCCACAAGTCCCAGGGTGCCAGCGTCGAGGAATCGATCCTCGTGATGGCCCCGCACTCGCTGCCCGCCGCCAACCTCCGCCAGTTCTACGTCTCAAACACACGCTTTAAGGATCGGCACCGCGTCTTCGTTCACGACAAGAATGCCATCGCTGCCAGGATCGGCCAACGTTCCGAACGCCTGCTCGCCCGCGAGTTTCTCGCCGACCTCGGACGGGAACTGCACAGCCTGCTTCAGCAGTCGAATC
>JAGROY010000327.1 GCA_020439995.1 Verrucomicrobiia bacterium | reverse complement strand
GTGAATCGCGATCTCATGGCTCCAGGACTTCAATGATTTCCGTGTGCGGTTCGATGATCGTGCCGTCCGAGTTCACATGCTCCGGCACCGGGATCTCGTAGTAGGAAGGCGTTAGAGAATTCCCCAGGCTGAACTCATCACCCCGATGCAAGTTCCGCTGCACCCAGTAAAGCCGCTTCACCTCATCGCTTCGACCTTTGTCATAGCCATTCGCGTAGGCCTTGGCCTTCCCCGACTCTTGCTGATGTTTGAGCCACTCGCCCGCAACCACGCCCGCCGCCGCGCCTAGCAATGCTCCCTCCGGTTCGCCATCCGATACTTCGTGGCCAATAAAGGCCCCGGTGCCAGCCAAGGCAGCACTCGTCGCCGCACGCGGCACACTGCTACAGGAGTTGAGAAAAGTGATGGCCAGAACGGTTGCCAGCCAGCCGACGGATACAGCGATAGGTTTCATCACCAGTTAATTCGCCGTCTGGAGAGTCACATCACGTTCTTGGGAGAGATTTTCCAACTTTCGTTGCCTAGCGGGATCAGCTTTACTCTTGCATTTCGAATCGGCAGGCTCACTCGGGTTCGATGTCGAGTATCAGCTCGCGTCGGCAAGGCTCTTTAGATCATCGGATAGACCGCGAAGCGGATAAATGGGAGTGTCTTAAAAGGCTAATGATCGACTGATAGACAACGATTCGGGTATTGATTAAAGAGCCAATTGAGGAAAGAATCGCTCTGTAATGCCGAGTGAAATTACCAGAAATTCATGGCGACGACCCCATCACAACATCTTACAAGAGTTCTCGAAAACCTAGAACGTGCGTTAGTGCCCTGGGTCACATCACGTTTGACTGCGCGCTTCGGAGATGCCGCTTGGGAGAATGAGCTTTTGCGGAAAGCTCAAGAGCGGAAGATCACGGTTTTTCGCAATTCGGAAGGGATCCAAATGGATCTGCTTCTAGCGCTCCACTCCATTAGTCTTTTCTGGCCGGTTTTCCAAGACACGCTGGGAAAGGAATCGAAAGCCCATGTCCAAGAGCTACGAGAGGCTCGGAACCGAAGATCACACACGGGATCACGGCTCACTCACAAGTATGTCAAACGAGTAGCAGACACTGCGGGATTATTGCTTGAGTCTGCCGGACTGAAAGACCCTGGTCTCAAAGCGGTCATGCAGACGATAGGAGTCTTTAACCCACGTGGAGGTTGTGGGAAAAGCTCCACGACAATCTTTCTCGCGGACTTTCTCTCATCACTACATGGCAAGAGAGTTCTTCTGGTCGATCTCGACTCGCAGAGAGCTTCTAGCGAGATCCTCGCAGGAAGGGAAGCGATCACCGCAGGACTTCATAGGAAGGCGTCTTTGCCCCTGCTGCTACGTGAAAAATTTGACGGAAAAGCAGACACGCATCGAGTGCATCACTATTTGCTAGAGCGACATGGGTATCAAGGCCCTGGAAGCGGAGCGTATTTGAATAAAATCTCTATCCTAACGTGTGATCGCATTGACTGGTGGGAGTTCAACGACGCCTTTACCAAGGCTGATGACAAGGATCGCCACAAAGCCTATCGATTGCTTCGAGCATGCCTCAATGAGGTCGCTCATGATTTCGATATTTGCCTAATTGATTTCCCGGCGAATGACCTTGGCCCATGGGCGCGGATTGGACTGCATGCCTCTGATTGGTGGTTGCTCCCTTGCCTCCCAAACTGGGCCGGCATTCGTGACCTTGAAGCAGCCTCGGCGTTAGTCTGCGAGTTGATTCATCAAGAGAAAGCTAACATTTGGCCACTCGCTACCGTGCCGACCCTCTGTCAACGGGCCAGCAACAAAACCTACAAGTCGGCAGTGTCAAAGTTAGAGGAGGCTGCGAGACGAGGGTACATCCCGCCATTGGTGCCGCCCGACGCACAACTCAGCTGGAGAAAGGAGGCCCTCGAGGCAACCGATCTCTCAGCCTGTGACCAGAACACGATGGGCAAGAAATACGGCAACAAAACCAAGCCATTCTGGCAGGAGATCGCTGCACTGACGAAACACGTTCTACAGCGATTAAATCTACCCACTGACGAAATCGATTTCACCGGAGATGCGGAAGATCTGAATGATTGGATCAGCGGAAAGGAGTAGTTTCGACTACTTTCCCACAAACCTTCGCCATCAATGACAAGAATACTCCTAACATTCACCGGATTCCATGATCCCTTCGGGGATACTGCCGTCGAGGGAGATCAGCAAACTGGGCCGATTCTAACAATTGTTTCGGAACGCTCGTTTGATTATATCTATCTCTTTAGTACTCCAACAGTTGCGCAGAGATCCTCCGACACTAAAGACGTGATTTGCGCCCGACATCCGGGAGTCGAAGTAACGATTCTCGATGTTCCGCTCAAAGATCCAACGAACCACCTAGGCATTCTCCGCCAGATACGAAAACACTTCAGAAAGATCAGCAAGGCGCACGACGATCCTGCATATGCGATTGCGATTTCATCTGGAACGCCACACATGCACGCCTGTTGGGTATTGTTGGCAGCCAGTGGTGAAATCCCCGCAACGATTCTCCAGTCCATACCGCCGAAATTCGTGCCTGAAGGTAAGAGCTTAGTGCGAGAAATCGACTTGATGCAATCTGATTTCCCTCACATCACGCAACGAATTTCTGATGATCATTCTGAGGAAAACCAGGACGAGAGAATCACTGCGGCTTGCCATGCGGCTGGCATCATCGGCGAAGATCCTGGCTTTCTAGATGTACTTCGGGAAGCTAGCATAATCGCTGAATATGGAGAACATGTGCTCTTGTTGGGGGAGACAGGTACGGGCAAAGAGCACTTCGCAAAATTCATTCATCATTTGAGCCCGCGTTCTACGAAGCCGTTAGTGCCCGTGAATTGCAGCGCGATTCCAGAGAAACTGGTTGAGAGCCAGCTCTTCGGACATAAAAAGGGAGCCTTCACTGGCGCGCTAGCCAATCAAGAGGGGCACTTTGCCAGAGCCCATGGTGGCATCCTTTTCTTAGATGAGATCGGCGACCTCCCTGCCGATGCGCAAGCCAAGTTGCTTCGCGCCGTCGAGCAAGGTGAGATCGAACCCGTCGGCGGCAACAAGGCTGTTAAAGTCGATGTCCAAGTCGTCGCAGCGACTCACCGTGATCTCAGAGCTATGGTCAGCGAAGGAACTTTTCGTGAGGATCTCTATCAGCGATTCGGCTCTACCATTCGCATTCCCGCGCTCCGGCAGAGAAAAGCTGACATTTCCAGGCTGGCGATGCATTTGCTAGAGAAATGGAATGCCCGGCACAAGAAGCAGTGCCGCCTCTCCACGAATGCCCTTGAAGAGCTTGGCCGGTACGAGTGGCCTGGAAATGTGCGCGAACTTCGCAATCTCATCCACCAGTCCGCCATGCATTGCGGCGCGACTGTCATTAAGCCAAGTGGACTGAAGTTCGATCGTTACTCCAGACCCGACAACATCGGCTGTCTTCCTGAGCCCGCCGAAGGCTTCGAGCTCACTCAGTTTCTGGACGAGGCCAGAGAGCAACTCGTCCAGCGCGCCTTGGAAAAATCAAAAGGTGTTAAGGCTACCGCCGCCAGACTGCTTGGATGGTCACCCCAAGCCTTGGGCCAGTATCTCAAACGCTCTGCTTCAGATAAACAAAAGTAGATTCTCCGATAAACGGATGTTTATTAGAATCGCTACACCGAGAACTACGAATCAAACACAAATGCTTTACTACCAATATCTTATAGAGCATTCACTACACTTGGCATGCTACGTGCGCTTGGAGCAGGGACATCATGAACCTGCGCGCACTCATCGCTTCCCGAGCTGCTGCCCTTCCAGAGGGTATCGGGAATACCTGTGTCATGAAGTCGCTTAACTTCGAGTTCTTGCGCTCCGGACATCGGGAACTTGCCGATCTCGGCGGGTTTGCCGAGAACTATGCCTTTTCAGATGCTCCTAGCTCTCTGGTCAAGCTCCGCACGTTTGCGGAATCCATGGTCAAGGCTGTCTTCGCGCATCATCAGCTGGAGATGGCTTATCAGAGCAACTTGAACGACCTGCTCAACGATCCATCCTTCAAGGCCATCACCCCCGCAGTCGTCCAGGACAAGCTGCACTATCTCCGCATCAAGGGGAACCACGCTGCCCACGGAACCCTGCACCCTCTTCCTGAGGGGAAAATTCATGAGCTGATTGAGGAGGCCTATGATCTCGCGCGATGGTTCTTCCTGGCTATTTGCGGCGGCAAGAAAGACGACATTCCTGGATTTCAGCGACTTTCCCCAGATTCGGAGGATTCGAAGGCAGCGCTGAAGCGCGAAAAGAAGGCCGCTCTCCAGAAGATTGCCGAGCAAGAGGCCTTAATGGCAAAACTGCTAGCCGATCTTGAGAAAGTCCGCGCCCAAGCAGAGGCAGCCGAGAAGTCCGAAGAGGACAAGCAGCTCTTGCTCAAGCAGGCTCAGCAAGCCGCCAACGCGCTTGATTTCAGCGAAGAAGAGACACGTCTCAAACTCATCGACGAACAGCTGATCGCCGCCGGTTGGAAGGTGGGAACCCGTGGTCAGGACACCGATGAAGTCGGTCAGGAAGTCAAAGTTCTCCATCAACCAACACCGAGCGGAGAAGGTGACGCTGACTACGTCCTTTGGGCGGAGAATGGAAAACCGCTAGCCGTGATCGAAGCGAAGAAGACCGCGCAGGACGCCCAGATCGGGAAGATGCAGGCGAAATACTACGCCGACGGGTTAGAGAAAATGCATGGGCAGCGTCCCGTCATCTTCTACACCAACGGCT
>JAGROY010000326.1 GCA_020439995.1 Verrucomicrobiia bacterium | reverse complement strand
TCACCGGCAGCAAGGAGCACAACGTGGCCATGCGTGGGCGGGCGCTGAAGCGCGGCTACACATTGAACGAATACCGGCTGGCACCAACCGGAGACGCTGAGGATATCTCGGCCCGTATTCACGAGGAAGCGGATCTCTACCGCGCGCTGGGGCTCGACTACATCGAGCCTGCACTGCGCGAGAATACAGGGGAGATCGAAGCAGCTGAAAAGGGCGGACTGCCGAAGCTGATCGAGCTGGAAAATCTCCGCGGCACCTTTCACAACCACACGATCGCCAGTGACGGCAAGAATACGCTGGCTGAAATGGCGGACGCTGCGCAGGAGCTGGGGCTCGAGTACCTTGGCATCGCGGATCACAGTAAAGCATCGTTTCAGGCAAATGGTCTCGATGAGAAGCGCCTGCGGGATCAGATAGCGGAAATTGCTGAGTTGAACAAAACCTATGAGGGATTCCGACTGTTCACGGGAACTGAGTGTGACATTCTTAAAGACGGCTCGCTCGACTTTGAGGATGAGTTGTTGGGAGAACTCGACTACGTCGTGGCCTCCGTTCACAACGTGTTCAATCTTCCCGAAAAGGAGATGACCGAGCGCTTGATTCGGGCGATCGAGAATCCGCACGTTACCATGTTAGGGCACTTGACTGGACGCCTGTTGCTAAAACGCGAGTCCTATGCCGTGAATATCCCGGCAATACTCGACGCGGCTGCGGCGACCGGAACCATCATCGAACTCAATGCGAATCCTTGGCGGCTGGACATGGACTGGCGCTGGTGGAAGCTGGCGACGGAAAAGGGGGTAAAGTGCGCGATCAACCCTGACGCTCACACCACCAGTGGTTTGCAGTATCTGGCATTCGGAGTGCGTATTGCACGGAAGGGGTGGCTGACTCGCGAAGATGTGGTCAATTGTCTGCCGTTGGCAAAAGTGACAGATGTCCTGTCCGCAAAACGTCAGAAGCATGCCCGGCAATGATCGGTGACCGCATTTCGCCAGTCGAGGCCGGCCTGAATACCAGTGTCCTCAATGAATTGGACGCCGAGATCGCGGGTTTCATTGATTCCGGCAAGCTTCCTGGTGCGATCGTCCTGATCGCCAGGCATGGGAAAATCGGCTACCTGAATACTGCAGGCACGATGGGTGTCGATCGTCCGGAAAAAATGCGCAGCGACGCTGTGTTTCGGATCTATTCGATGACCAAACCGATCACGACGGCAGTGGCACTGATGCTTCATGAGCAGGGGGCCTTTGCTCTTGACGATCCAGTGGCCCGCTGGCTTCCGACTCTACAGCACATGCGGCTCCTTGATGGATCGCTCATGGAGCGAGAGATCACGGTTCGCGATCTCATGTGTCACACCGCCGGATTCACGAATACCTTTGCCAGCGATCCTCTCGCCATCCAGTATCGCCGCGAGAAACTGGGTACCGGTGACTTGGATCGATTGGTGGATGTGTTAGGGAGGATGCCATTGCTGCACCAGCCGGGTGAGCGGTTTCAATACAGCATCGCGACGGATGTGCTGGGAAAACTGATCGAGATCTGGGCCGCCGCTCCGCTGGATAGGATTTTCAGGGAGCGGTTGTTTGAGCCGCTGGGAATGGTTGACACGGGATTCACGATTCCTGATCGCCTGGTGGAAAGTGGGCGGTTCACGAGCAATCACACCCTCAGGCCTGACGGGAGTCTTGTTGTCACGGATGCAGCTGAGACAAGCCGCTATCGCCAGGCTCCAGAGCGTCTCGCGGGTGCCAGTGGGCTGGTCTCAACGGCAGCAGATTACTTCCGGTTTGGCCAGCTGCTGCTAGATGCCGGACTGGCGACCAGCGGTCGGTTGCTCAAAGCGGAATCCGTGTCGCTGATGACGTCAAATCAGCTGCCGGAATCTGCCTTTCCTGTCGGGGTGATGCATCCATTGCCCGGTCTAGGATTTGGATTGGGAATGTCGGTTCGCGTGGCCAGTCATCAGGATACAGATCCCGGCGCGCCAGTCGGCGAGTGTGGCTGGGGCGGATTGGCTGGCACTCATTTTTGGATATCGCCAGCTCATGGACTCCTCGTCATCACTCTTCGGCAGACACTGCCCTATGGAACAAGGTTCGAAAACGTTCTAAAGCCTGTCATCTATCGTGCGCTGCTGTAGTCATTCGAAACCAGAAGGCGCACCCTGATTTATCATAAATTCCAGATATTTAACTTGTATTAGGCAATTTTTCCTTACAACTTGCGATTAGATCCGAACGTTCGGACCACTGTGGCGATCGTTCGGATCATTTGAGAAGTATGCTACTCATTCATTTCCAACGCTTAACCTACTGTCTGACGGCGGCCGTGCTGTTTCTGGCACCCCTCGCTACTGATGTGCACGCAGCAGCAGACAAGACGACGCATGACGGACGCACCTACTATTCGGCGCAGTGGATCAAAAATTACTTCCGTTTCACAGGCATTTCCACATCGAAGGGCCGGGTGATCCTTACCTCGCCAAAAGTGAGGCTGGCGGCATCCAGTGGATCGCAGACGCTCTACCTGAATAGGGTGAAGTTCACCATGAGCTACCCGCTGCTGTCCAAAGGGGGAACGTACTATTTTTCACATGTCGATGCAGCGAAGCTGATTCACCCTGTGCTCAAGCCCGGAAACATCCGCCAGGCGACACCCTTTTCCACAGTCATCGTTGATGCTGGTCACGGTGGGCATGATTCGGGATCCCGAGGGCCGTACGGAGTTGAGAAGCAGTATACACTGGCCCTGGCATACAAATTGAAAAGGCAGTTGCAGGCGAAAGGATTCAAAGTGGTTCTGACCCGGTCGGGAGACTCGTTTCTTTCGCTGCAACAGCGCGTGGCGCTCGCAAACAAGTATTCCAATGCGATTTTCGTCAGTCTTCACTTCAATTGGGCATCATCGGGCGGCGCAGGCCTTGAGACCTTTGCTCTGAGTCCGCCGGATTCGTCATCGACGATGGGTGGTTACAGTTCCACGCAGTTTTCTGGCAATCGTCTTGATGCGGCAAACATCGCATTGGCAACCGCCGTACAGGCATATTCCATCAAACAACTCGGAGGAGTGGATCGGGGCATTAAGCGGGCGAGGTTCGCCGTTCTCAAAGGCCTGAAGATGCCGGGAGTCTTGTTCGAGGGCGGATTCCTGAGCAATCGGTCTGAGGCAAAGAAAATCCACTCGAATCTTTATCTGGAAAGAATGGCAGCATCGCTCACCACCGGAATCGTTAAGTATCGCACAGAGACGACTTCGCGCTGAGGGTGGGGCGTTCGGCAAAGAAAAGGGTTCTTCCCATCGCAGGGGGACGTCTGGCAAAGTGGGGGCGAAAATGAGACTGCCAAAACCACTGCTTTCCTTGTCGATGGTCGCATGTATTCCCACCTTCATTGGGGCAATTCCTGCCAGTGCCCAGAAATCAGAGAACCCTGTTGTCGTGAAAACTGAACACGTCTACGCCACCGTCGACGGCCATGAGTTGAAACTGGATATTCTCCGACCGTCTGGAGAAAAGAATCCGCCGCTGCTGGTCTGGGTTCACGGAGGTGCCTGGCGCGCGGGCTCACGCGAGAATCCAAAGGTGGCAGCTTTTGCCGAAAAGGGATGGGCGATTGCGAGTGTAGACTATCGATTGTCGCCAGTGGCCCCCTTTCCAGCGCAAGTGCACGATATCAAGGCTGCCATTCGTTTTCTCCGGGCCCATGCCGCAGAGCACAGGTGCAGTGTGGACGAGATCGCCATCGCTGGAGCGTCGGCTGGGGGGCATCTGGCAGCTCTCGTGGGGGTGACGAATGGTCATGCTGAGTTGGAGGGCAAAGTGGGTACTGACCTTGATGCTGACTCGTCAGTGCAGGCGATCGTCAGTCTATATGGCGGAAGTAACCTTGAATCCATCTTGGCGCAGTCTACGCCACACGGCCTGAGCGTGCGCGTCCCGGCCCTTGATCTCTTGCTCGGTGCAGCCCCTGACAAGGTGCCGGATCTGGCGCGCCTTGCCAGCCCGGTGGCTCATGTGGACTCTACTGATCCACCGCTGCTGCTGGTGCATGGCGATCAGGATCCGCAGATGCCGATCAATCAGGCACACGAATTGCAGGGGGCCTATGAAAAACTCGGACTGCGGTGTCAGTTCAAAGTGCTGCATGGCGCAGCTCACGGAGGCGATGCTTTTTACGACGCCGCGAACCTTGCGTTGATGGATGCCTTTTTGCGCGCAGAACTGAAACTGAGCAATCCGTAGATCAGTTGCAGGTTAGCATTCCCTTCTGCTGGGCATTCGTGTAGGTCATTTCGTATGGAGAACCCCTCGGTTTCAAAAAACTGGCTGCGTTCGACCGGCCCGGCGATCATCGTTGCTGCGGTCGTTTGCGGGCCGGGTAGTATCTTGATGTGTTCGAAGGTCGGCGCACAATTTGAGTACCAGGCGCTGTGGGTGCTGGGTATTGCAGCGGTGTTAATGTTCGCAACTACCGTGCTCGCCGGCCGTGTCGGCATGGTCTACAAAGGAACCCCTTGCGATGAACTTGCCAGTCGTCTCGGACGCTGGTCTTCCGTGGTGGTTGGAAGTGTGTTGTTTGTGCTGATTGCCTGCTTTCAATCGAGTAACAACGTGGCGCTCGTCTGGGGGCTGGAACCCTTGCTGGGTGAGGTGAATGCCGATGGCTCTGCGGCTGCGATTCCTAAATCCATGCAACTCGCTGTGGTGCTCATCACCAATGGTATCTGTGTCGCGGCTCTCTATGGGTTCCGGCATCTTTACGGTAAGCTGGAGCGGCTGATGAAGGTGTTCGTTGTACTCATCGTTGCCGCCTTCCTGATCAACTTTTTCCAAGTGATGCCTCCGGTTGGAAAGGCACTGGCAGGATTGATTCCCAGCCTCCCCGAAGACGCATTGGGGCATCTGATGCCGACAAAAGAAGGCGGCCAGGGCCCGCTTTGGCCGCTAACCGGCATGATCGGAACCACCTTTTCTGTCGCTGCGGCATTCTACCGCTCGTATCTCGTCAGGGAGAAGCATTGGTCGATTGCCGATGCCAAGCGGGGAGTGATCGATTCGGCGGTCGGGGTATTCGCTCTCTGCGGGATCAGCGCAATCATCATGATGACTGCTGCTGCCGCATTCTACGGAACCCCTAGCGCTGACAAGTTGAATTCTGTGGGGGAAGTGGCACGGCAGCTCGAGCCGACGTTCGGTGCGTCCGCAAAGATATTGTTTTCCATTGGAATCCTGGCCGGAGCGCTGAGTTCGTTTTTGGTGAACGCCCTCATTGGTGGTACGATTTTCTCCGATGGCCTCGGGCTCGGATCAAGTATCGATGGCAAATGGCCGAAGTTGTTTACAGTCCTGGCTTTGGCGGTCGGTGCGTTCGTCGCGATCCTGTCGATTCAATTCGACGTCGATCGCGGCACCGTAATCACAATTGCCCAAGCTCTCACGGTGCTGGGGGTTCCTGCTCTGGCTCTGGCATTGCTCTACCTTGGAAGTCGCAGTGAACTGATCGGAGAGAATCGTACGCCGCGCTGGATCATGGCAGTTGTCGGGATTGGTTTTCTGCTCTCTTGTTTCCTTGCCGCCCGCACGGCGCTGGCCCTTTATTACAAATGATGCAGACACCATCCACTCTCGAAGAATTAAACGAGCGCGCCAGTCTCCCAGATGCAGGGGTTGTCGATGCCTTACGCGCCTGTCCAGGCGATGTGGCAGTGTTAGGTGCGGCGGGAAAAATGGGATTCCATCTCACCCGGATGGTGCAGCGGGCTCTGGACCAGGCTGGCGGAACGAACCGCGTCTATGCGGTTTCGCGTTTCTCGGATCCTGCATCCAGGATGCCCTTCGATGACTGTGGGATCAGAACAATCAGCTGTGATTTAAGTGACGCAGCGCAACTCGCCTCGCTTCCCGATTGTCCGAACGTGTTCTTTCTGGGTGGTGTCAAATTTGGTACAGCAGAGGATCCAGAGTTGCTCCGCCGGTTCAACGTTGAAATGCCAGCGCTCGTCGCGGCGCGTTTTCAGTTGAGCCGGATTGTCGCTCTGTCGACCGGATGCGTCTACCCTTATGTCTCGCCCGAATCCGGTGGATCTCGGGAAGACGATGAGGTGCAACCCAATGGCGCGTATGCCGAATCCTGTAGCGGACGCGAGACTGCATTCGAGCTGGCTGCGAAGAATGTGGGAACAAGAGTATGCCTGATTCGACTGAATTACTCGGTCGACTTGCGCTATGGCGTTCCCGTTGATATTGGCCAGCGGCTGCTCGATGGGCTGCCCGTGGATGTATCGATGGGGTATGTCAATATCATCTGGCAGGGGGATGCGACACGGCATATCGTCCGCGCTCTCACTGTGGCAGATGCTCCGGCTAAGGTGCTCAATGTCACGGGAGCGCGGACACTGAGTGTGAGAGAAATCGCGCAGAAGCTTGGAGGGGAACTCGGAATTGTTCCGCAGTTTACCGGAAAGGAAGCGCCCACAGCATGGCTGAACAATGCTGCACACGCACATGCACTGTTCGGAGCGCCCGAGATCGACGAAGATCAGTTATTAAAGTGGGTGGCCGAGTGGTTGCAGTCCGGCGGAACCACCTTGAACAAGCCTACACACTTCGAAACGCGGGACGGGAAATATTGACTGCGGCCGAGCGAAAGTAGCGTGAGCTTCAGCTCACTATCTGCTTGGCCTGGGATCGAGCTGAGATGGCCTGTTGCAGAGGCTTGAGAACTGCGCCGGTGGTAGGGATGCGCTACGCGTCCACCATGTCGTGAACACGCAGCAACGTGTTTCCTGGTATGGATCAGGATGAGGTTGAACGGGCACGGTCGAGCCTTGAGCGGGGACAAGCCGGGGGCTTATCGAATAGCCTCGAAGCTGAGGCCAAACTTCGCCAGGTACTTGCGCAGTCGGTCTGCATCATTCGGGCGTTTCGATTTCTTTTCCCTCGAAACAGCGAAGAGCTTCCGGCCGGCTTCCGAAAGTGTCCGGGATTCTCGGATGACGCTGATCGTGTAGGCAAGTTGCGGGCGGTCGAATGGATCGATGGTGGAGATCTGTTGTTCTGTAAGTAAGTCGTTTAGGCAGTCCATGAAATTTGCCCTATTGGCTTCATCGGGACGTTGCCAGTTCGCTTGCAAGCGTGTGATTTCCTCTTCCACTTCCTGAACGCGGATTCTGCCGCGCGGAGCGAGCGCGGACATGCGGGTGACGGCAGCATTGAGATCGCGAAAGTTTCCGAGCCACGGAGTGTCGACTTTTTTGGCGAATGTCAGGAACCTGTCGCGTGCTTCTTTGTTGAATGTGACGGTGTGGCCATGCGTGCGTGCGCGTTCGGCTAGTTCATACTCAATGTTTGGAGCTATATCTTCCCGGCGATCGGCGAGTGAAGGCAGGTCGAATGTCCACAGGTTGATGCGGGAGAAAAGGTCATCCCGGAAATTTCCTGAGCCGATGCTTTTTCGCAGGTCCCGGTTGGTGCCGGCGATGAGCTGGAAATCGCTGTGCATCGGCTTGTCGCTACCCACCGGCAGGAAACTCTTCTCTTCCAGTGCCCGCAGCAGCATCGCCTGCTCGTCAGCCCCGAGTTCGCCTATTTCGTCGAGGAACAGGAGCCCTTTGTCGGCCTCGCGCAGCAGTCCGGGACGATCATTCTGTGCTCCGGTGAAGGCCCCACGTTTATGTCCAAAGAGCATGGATGCCGCTGTGTCACCGCGCAGAGTTGCACAGTTGAGTTCCACGAAGTTTCCATTCAAACCACAGCGCTGCTGTCGCAGTTCGAAGATTCGGGCAGCGAGCCGGGACTTGCCTGCACCAGTCGGCCCCATGAGCAGGATTGGCTCAGTCGAGCGCAGTGCGACGGTCTCGATCTTCTCGATCAGCAGGTTGAAAGTGGCGCTCTTCGTTGCGATTCCGTCTTTCAGAAAATCCTGAGCCTGCTCATGTTCGGCAGCGAAGCGAGTGGCCAGTCGATCGTAACGTGCGAGGTCGAGGTCAATGATACTGAATTTACCCGGGGATGGATGCTTGCTGCTGCGTGTCTGACCTTTCCGGCCGCGTGGCGGTTCGCTCTGCAGGAGCTGTCCGGGGATGCGGCGTGACTCCGTCAGCAGGAACAGGCAAATCTGGGCAACGTGGGTGCCGGTGGTGATGTGCACCAGATAGTCTTCGCGCTCCGGATCGAAGTCGTAGCCTGAGGCAAAGTCGAACAGTCCTTCATAGACATCCTGAAAGTCCCATGGATCACGAATCCCTAACACATGCACATGAACCTCCGTTTCGGGTGAGGTGGTTCGAATGTCCTCAGTGATCGTTTTCGAGAGCGCTCTGTGTGCCTTTTCTGTGAACAGTTCGATGCGATCGACCACAAAGTCCGGGTGTTGGCACAGCGATACCGTCGGACGCCAGCTTTCCCAGCGTTCGGGCTGTGAAAGGCTGCCAGCAGCGTCGAGATTGGTGCCAATGAAACCAAGCACCACACGTTTCCGAGTGATCATTAAAGATAATATCGTATACAAATGGATAAAAACAATGGCTGGAAGTGTAGTCTGTCGGTAATTCTATGTTTTTTGTCGTGAATGTAATGTTTTGAAAATAAACGAATTGAGAGGTTTCTAGCGCGAATGGAAAGCCGCTGGCACGGATTGTGATCTACTGAATGCATCAATCCGACTAAAGAAGATGATGACGACGATGAACGACGATACGAAGACACGACCAAAGATCCACGTTACGGGAGAAGCTGAGGGCTTCCTGCCTGGCCGCGATAGCTGCGGGAGACCGATCACGGTGATCGGGACGGCTGCGATTCGCGATGGTTTTGATGCGATCTGTCTTGAGCAGGCGCTCAACTCGCGGTCGGCTCCGGGCGTAACGAATCTGGTGTTGAATCCGGATGCGCACGCCGGGTACGGAGCACCAGTGGGATCGGTGATGGCCTCGCCAACGCATATTTACCCCGGGCCGGTCGGAGTCGATATCAAGTGCTCGATGAGTCTGCTGCAGCTGAACATTCCTCAGGATGCAATTGTCGATCGGCGAACCCGCCGTGCGTTGATCAATGCAATCGTCGAGCGTACGCCGACTGGAGCAGGAAAGGGACAACGTACTGCTGCGAAGTCGCGAGCGGTTGATGTTGCAATGGGACGACGTGCGGTAATCGAAGGAGCGAGTGCCGCCGTGTGCGAATCAATGGGGATTCCGCCGGAGTGGGCGCGGCGTTGCGAGGACAGCTATCACCTGGGGCATGACGATACAGCCGATGCGCTCGAGGCCCGGCTGGACCATCTGCTTGAGATCAAGCGTTTCCGAAGCTTTGCAGACAAGATGTCGCAGTTCGGATCTTACGGAGGGGGAAACCACTTCGGTGAGTGCGAAGTGGTGGATGTGAATGACGCGTCTGCGGACGCTCAGGGATGCGCCGAAGTGTTCGGATTGCAGCATGGGAATGTTGCGTTCCTTTCGCACTGTGGATCGCGCGGATTCGGGCACGATCTCGCATCTGGACAGTTCCGCGATTTGCAGGCGCACTTCGAGGCATGGGGAACTCCAATGCCGGCGGGTGACAAGCAGCTCGTTTATGCGCCGCTCGGAACTCCGCAGGCGGACGCATATCTGGATGATATGGCGCTCGGGGCGAACTTCGCGACGGTGAACCATCTCTTGATCAATGCCCTGGTGCTGGAGGCATTTCAGGAAGTGATGCCAGGTGCTGAGGGGCAACTGGTTTACTTCATCAGTCACAACATCGCGCGTCAGGAGATTCTGGACAACCAGAAGCAGTGGGTGCATCGAAAGGGCGCAACTCGCGCATTTCCAGCAGGTCACCATGCTCTCAAGGAAACGCCCTTTGCGGCTACTGGCCACCCGATCCTGCTGCCAGGAAATCCGCGAGATGGATCTGTGGTGATGGCTGCACTGCCGGGAGCTGAGAAAAGCTGCTTCAGCGTGAACCATGGTGCCGGTCGTCAGATGGGGCGCAAGGCTGCATTCCGTGCGCTCGATCAGAAGACGGTGGATGCTGACTTCGAAGAACAGGACATCCTCACGAACTGCCGCCTCTATCCGCGGGACGAAGCGCCAGATGCCTACAAGGACTTCAAGGAAGTCTTGCGTTCAGTCGAGAGCGCCGGCCTTGCCCATCAGGTGGCAAAGTTGCACGCCCGCTTCGTGATCAAGGATGCCTCGAAAGCGGACGATTGATGGGCAGGAAACGATAAGGAATATGAACATGCTTAAGATCGATGGACAAGACGGTGGCGGACAACTGCTGCGAACTTCACTCTCGCTTTCGCTGGTCACCGGTGAGCCGTTTTCAATGACGGCAATCCGGGGCCAGCGGGCGAAGCCGGGGCTGATGCGCCAGCACTTGACGGCGGTAAATGCGGCCATCGAAATATCTGGGGGTTCTGCGGATGGTGCAGTGTTAGGATCCACGGAGCTGGTGTTCGCACCGCAGCGGGTGAAGGGCGGGGACTATCGGTTTTCGATCGGAACTGCGGGGAGCACTTGTCTGTTGTATCAGGCTTTGCTCCCCGCGCTCCTGCTGGCGAATGAGCCCAGCACGCTCCGGCTGGAAGGCGGAACGCACAATCCTATGGCTCCGACTTTCGATTTTCTATCGGAGTGTTTTTTGCCAGTGCTGCAAAAAATGGGAGCTGATGTGGAACTGGAGCTGGAACGCTACGGATTCTATCCGGCTGGTGGAGGTTCGCTTTTGGCCAAGGTCGAGCCATGCACGGGTGGGCTGAAACCGATTGAGCTTCTCGATCGGGGGAAGCCACTGCGTCGCGAGATCCGTGTGATTTCCGCGCATGTCCCGGATAGTGTTGGCGAGCGCGAAGGGGCGATCGTGCTTGGCGTTCTTGAGGCAGCTGGATGGGGAGTCGAGGGCGTGTCAGTTCGTTCTGTGGACTCCGCTGGTGCGGGCAATGTCGTCTGCGCAGCACTACAGTCGGAGCAGGTGTGCGAAATGACGATCGCCTTTGGTGAGCGGGGCAAGTCAGGAAAGCGTGTCGCGCATGATGCGGCGAAAGCGATGCGTGACTATCTGGGGACCGGCGCTGTTGTTGGGCGCCGCCTCGCGGATCAGTTGCTGTTGCCCATCGCTCTTGCCGGGGCCGGTGAATTCCTCACGATGAAGCCGTCAAAACACACGCTGACGAATGCAGCGCTGATTCAGCAGTTTCTTGATGTGAAGATCGACATTTCTGAGCAGGAAGATGGGCAGTGGAAGGTCTCTGTCAGCCCATCTGCATGAGCGGGGGATTTTCAGATCTTGAGTTTCGCCCACGAATCTGCGACTTGAAGCGAATGCTTTTCAAAAATCACTCCTACATCCGCGCCAGTTCATTGCTGGCGACGCTCGCAGCCCTTGGCATCAGCAGCAGCAAGGCTGAAGATCTGAAACCTGGCGTTCGCGGAGTGGTGACGCGTGCGCCAGAGGGAATGAAGATCGATGGAGATCTCTCCGAGTTTAAGGACGCTTTCTGCACGCCGGTCGAGTACCACAATGCGGATCTAAACGAGCGGGCTGCACAGTTTTTTTACATGTGGGATGAGACGGCATTTTACGCTGGTTTGCGGACGCTGGATACCAAGCCATTCAACGGTGCCAGCGATGACCGGTTGTGGGAAGGAGATGCGGTGGAGTGGTATTTTGATGCACGTCAGGATGAGAACTTTCGTAGTCAGGCGTGGCCGACTGCGGCATCAGCGGGTGCGGTTCATTGTTATTGGACAGGCCTGACAAACGGAGAAGTTGAGAGCCGTTTCTGTCTGCGTCCCGGCTTCCTCGAGGCCATCACCAAGGCTGGAGTCGAGACCGGATCGCGCCGGACGGAGCATGGCTTGGAGATCGAATTCAAATTGCCCTGGGAGAATTTTCCCGGCTTCAAGGCAGCGGCGGGCAAGGTCATCGCGCTCGATAGCGAATTGTGCTACAGCGACGGCGGGCCGCGTTTGTTTCGCAGTTTCGTTTTCGGCAGTCCACTCAGTGTTCAACAGCCGGCCAGTCTGGGGAAAGTCCAGCTTGTTGAGAAACTGGAACCCCAGCACTGGGCCGTGTGCGGTCCGGTGATGATGCCTATGCGTGTCGATACTGCCTGGGCGCAGGAATCACTTCCCCAAGTAACCGGTGTCATCGCACTGCCGCCCGGACAAGAGAGTCAAATCGGGCGGGTCGAGTTCCGCTTAAGCGATCTGGATGGCAAGGTGCTGGCCGAATTTCCAGCTGAAAGGGAAGTTTTTCAAAAGGACGGGGACTTTGTCCGCGCCATCGCCCATTGGCCCGCTGGAATTGCTGCTCCAGGTGCCCACCAGGTTACCGCGATCGTTTTCGATACCGATTGGAACCAGCTTGCCCGTATTGCCCCAAGGCTGGTGAGCGTGAACTGGGAAACAGGATACTGATCAACTGACAATCTGCTCAGCCGACCCATTTTATTGCGGAGGTGATCGCCGATTACCTATTGTCGGTAGACCTACTCCATGGGCCAAGCTGAATCAAACCCGTTGGCCTAACCTCGACCGCCTCTGCGCCCACGACGGTCGTTGCGGGTTTCGAGCACCTTCAGCTGTGCCTCCTCTGAAAGACCGCTGTTTGGCAACCACTGGAGAGCAGCTTCACGGTCTCTGACAAAGTAGGCCTGAGCCGCGCGGGTCATTGCCTGATTTCGAACATCTTCCTGGCTGATTGAGTTGGCCCAGACGATGGCAGACTCAGGATCTTCCCATGCTACTCTCCGGACGAAGCCATTAACGGCCGTGTCTTTCAAATCCGATGCAGGCATCGCATTGAGGTATTCGCTGGCGGCGGTAGGATCCCGGCGCGCCCATTCGCCCAGCGCAGAGGACATGCCCTCTGATTTTCCCTGGCCGTCGTTCAATGATTCGAGCCATGCGACTGACGCAGCTGGATCTCTCTCGGCCCATTCATCACCGACTTCTTCGATCACGCGTGCGCCATACTCCTTGTCTGCAAATTGCGCTGCCCATGCTGCCGCACCCTCCGCATCCCGGGCTACATAGGTGTTCGCCACTCGATCAAGCGCGGCACCTTTGGCATCGCCTGCTGGCAGGTTGCCTGCCCAGGTCGCGGCGGTCTGGTAGCCGTCTTTGCGGATTTGTTCGCTCGCCACTGTTTCCATATACTGTGCTGCCCGCTTGTCACCCGCATCCGCGAGTTTCAACACATAATTGGTTGCTGTTCCGATATCGTAGTCCGCAAGGCCTCCGACGAGACTGTCCTGAAGTCGGTTCTTCTCGTCACCATCTTCCATCGAACCCAGCCAAGAAATTGCTTTCGCAGGGTCGGCACTGGCCCAGCCTGACAGGGCTGATCCCAGCGCGCCATTGCGACGATCCTTGTTTTCGATCGCACTGGCAGCAGCCAGCGCACCTTCGCCGTCCGCTGCTCCCCATGCATACTGGAACAGCCGCCACTGATCGCCCTGAGCCTTGCCGCCGCGCATTTGTTCGCGGATGAGTTCGGCATTCTCTGGAGTGAGTCCCTCGAGCAAGCGGGCGAATGCCAATTGGCGCTTGAGCGGGTTAGGATCTGAAAAAGCTTCGGAGGCGATCGCCGCAATTTCGTTGTCCTGAAACGGTTCAAAAACGGTTTTGGCTCCCTTACCCCCTTTACCTGTCGACTCATCTTCCATCGAGCCTGCACCGCTCTTTGTTCCTCCGGCAGTCCCGCCAAGGACTTGAGTGGACAAATAGGTGCGGGTACCGGGAGTGCCAGCCACATCTAGCGGAGTCTGTCGGTTGGAAAATTTACCAGCACCGAAAGCCCCCAATGCGGCTGCGAACCAAAGTCCGTGAATGGCTGTTTTCTTCATACAGATCCACGTTACGTCTGATGGGCTCCCTCGGATAACGAGAATCCCAAATTGTCCAACAATTGGACAAATCTTGGGCAATAGAGCGGCCTTTGCGCATCAGCGCACGACCTGTGTCCGCGTAACGACGATAGCGAAAACACTGCCAAATCACGCAGAACAGCGGGTGCACCGCCATCTCTCCTGAGCCTGATTCCGGTCAGAACGGATTTTCAGCGGCAGCTGCATCTGCAGCAGCTTTGTCGGCGGCAGCTTTTTGCAACGCTGCAGCGGCGGCGGCCTCAACTGCGGCTTTTTTGGCGGAGGCTTTCTGAGCGGTAGCCAATTCAGCAGCCGCTTTCTGAGCGGCTTTGTCAGCCGCTTTTGCCTTAGCAGCAGCGATGATCGCCACTTTCTTGGCGGCGGTAGCTTTAGCCGTAGCTCGTCTGGCGTTGGCAACATTATAGTCGGTAGCAGACCCAGTTCCTCTCCTTCCATTGCCGCTATCTGAGGCCATCACCCTGGCTGTCGCTCTCTCGGCTTCTTCGCTGGCCGCAGTTGCCTTTATTGCCGCCAGCTTGGCTGTTTTGTTGGCCGCAGTTGCTCTGTCTGCTGCTATTTTGGCCGCAGTTGCCTTTACATTCAGCTGCAGGTCAACTCGGGCGTTAGAGGCTCCGGTCGTAAAGATCAACAAAAGAAGGAATGTGAGTGTCTTCGTAGTGTAGAATTGGTTTCGTTAGACCATCGTCTTTCCATTTCTCGCGTGTCAAGTGTGAAGGTGGCGCCGAGAAAGAAATACAGGGAGTCACAGGCGCTGGCATTTACCAGGCTCAATGGCCATGCCCGCCGCCGCCGAAGTAGAGGGCTGTCAGTCCGATATAAACTGCGTAGACTGCCAGCAGCATGGCTCCGAAGCCGCGGCCCAGGGTGCCTTTGCAGAAGGCGATCCCGACGCGGAAAATCACAAGCACCAGCAGCATTGCCGGAAACTGGAACTTGAAGAAAGTGGCAGGAGCGGACAGACCGGCCGAGGTGACGGCAGCAGAGGCCCCGGCGACAAAGAGAACATTCAAAATATCCGCGCCGATAATGTTTCCGATGGCCAGTTCGCCGTGCCCCTTTAAAGTGGCGGTCACAGCGGTGACGAGTTCCGGTAGAGACGTTCCCAGGGCAACCAGGGTAGCGGCAATCACTCCCGGTGGCACTCCGACGCGCAGAGCTGCTTCCTCAACTGACGGTATCAGGATCCAGGAGGCGACGATCACCACACCGATCGCCCCAAGGAGTTTGATCAGAGTGACAGGTACGTTGACTGGTGCGGCCAGTGCCCCGCCGACTTCGGATTCGATGGCTGCAGCACCAGATTTTCTGGCCCACTTCACGCTCATCCACATGTAAAGCGCAAGGAGCCCGAGAAAGATGAATCCGACGAACTGAGGAATGTTTCCGCCGCCACCTTCACCTTCGGTAAACATGGCTCCAATATTGCTATAGGGAACGGCGCAGAGTACGAGCAGAAACCCTGCCCCCACCTGAATCAAGCCCTGGCGGTTGACGATTTCCCGGTTCAGCGGCAGTGGTCTGAGCAGGGCTGCGATTCCCAAAATCAATCCAGTATCACAAATCACAGAGCCCACGGCATTGCCCAGCGCCAGATCCGGCTTCCCCTGAATGGCCGCGAGCACCGATACTGCGGCTTCCGGAGTTGTCGTGCCGAGGCTGACAATGGTGGCACCGATGAGTAGCGTGGGCATTCCCCAGTTCTTTGCCAGCAGCACTGCCTGGTCTACGAGGACATCTGCACCTTTACCCACCGCGAACAGACTGCCGACGATCGTGAGCAATAGCGCTGCCCAGTGGAAATTTTGTACGAGTTGTTTGATGGCTTCTTCCATATTCGTTGGGCTTTCGTGCCTATAGATAATGGTGAGGTTGTGGGAATCCACCACATTTCGCAGAAAAGTGCCAGATTGTGGCGGATGCGCATTTCTTTGCTGCAATCGTCGCGCGTCTCGGTTTGAGTCCCTGCAGTCGTGTCGATTACTTTTGCCCAGCCCGCAGCCTTGCTGTTGTTGTTCGCACTGCCAGTTCTGGCAGTGCTTAAGCTGTGGGGCAATCGTAGGGCGCGCATGCGGGCTTGCGCGCTGGTGGCTCCTCGACTGCTGGGATCTCTGGTGACGGGGCGTCGGCCTGCGCTTTCAGGAGCTCTATTTGCTCTGGAGCTGGCGGCGCTGGCCTGTTTTGTCGGGGCTCTGGCGAGGCCGCAGTATGGCTTTGTCGAAAGGGAAATCGAGGGTGAAGGGCGGTCTCTGATGATTGCCGTCGATACCAGCCGTAGCATGCTGGCGGAAGATCTGGCGCCCAACCGATTGCAGCGCGCGGTCATGGCAGCGCATGAGCTGGTGCTGGCCCTGCCGTACGACCGGATCGGAGTAATCGCCTTCGCTGGACGTGCCTTTGTTCAGGCACCGCTCACCATTGACCATGCCGCAGTGCTGGAAACGTTAAGTCAGCTGGATACCTCGATCATTCCCCGAGGCGGTACGAATGTTTCAGAGGCAATCACCCAGGCAATCGAAACTTTTGACAAGGTGGAGAGCGCCAACCATGCTCTGATCATCTTCACCGACGGGGACGAGCTGGAAGGCGACGCCCTGGCCGCAGCCCGTCTAGCCTTTGAAAAAAATGTCATGATCATCACTATCGGTGTCGGAACGCGAGCGGGAGGAGTCATTCCTGATCCAGGGCGCGGGTCGGGCAAAGGCTATATCACTGATGCCGAGGGCAGGCTGGTGCGAACGCAATTGCACGGCGACAAACTTGAGCAACTCGCCCGCATTACCCGAGGGCTTTATCTGCGACTGGACACGGGCGAGGTGGCAGGTGCCCTGGTAAAGAAGGCTCTGGAAAATCTGGACAAGGTGACACTCACCTCCCAGCGCTTAACGCGTGAGCCGATCGAACGGTATCGCTGGCCATTGGTGACCGGAGTGATCTTGCTGCTGACCTCGTGGGTAGGAATGTTAGGGATGGCAGGTTTTCGAAAACGACGTGGGCCTGACTGGAATCCGGCGGCAGCCCTTACGGTGCTCCTTTTTGCAGCGGCTTTGGCGACACCGGCGGAAGCGGGAATTTTCTCGGAAGACCCTTACAAGGCGATGGAGGCTGGAAGGTTTGATAGTGCGATCGAGAGTCTGACCCGTAAACTCACCCTGTCACCAAAGTCGCGCCTGGCCAATGAATGGCGGTTCGCCCGTGGAACGGCAGCATTCCGAGAGGGCGACTTTGACCTCGCGATCGATGATTTTGGCGCAACTTTGCTCAGTGATGACGTGCAGCTGCAGGAGCAATCGCACTACAATCTGGCCAATACGATAGCAAACAAGGCAAGCCTGCGCACGGATCAATCTGAGCTGGACGCTCTCATCGGAGACATCGGTGATGCGATCGATCACTACGATGCCGCGCTGCGATTGAACTCGTCGAATGCCGCTGCAACTGCCAATCGTGATGCGCTGGAAGCCTATCTTGAGCAGCTGAAAAAGGCTTGGGAGCAAGCGGCGAGCGATGGTGGCGAACCTCAGGCATCTGAGGATGGAGAGGGAGATTCCGAGGGCGAAGGCGACAATCCAGGCGAAGGAGATCCTTCGTCATCTTCTGAGGGAGCCGGCAAGGGCAAAGAGGGTAAAGAACCGGGCGACGGTGAAGAAGGGCAGGGAAATGGCAGCTCGCGGGGAGACCAGGAGGACCAGCAGGGCGGAGGTGACGAGGGGGCAGAGAAACCGGAGAATGGGAAAGGCGAGGGCGAAGAGGGGGGGGACGATGGTGGCGACAGCGAGTTGGAAGGGGAACTGAAAGCGATGAAACAGGGTGGCGACGACGGGACGAAGCCGGAAGGGGAAAAGGGCGGAGATGGCCGGAACAGAAAGGATCCAAAGACGGGATTCAGCCCGTCCGAAGCCCGGCAACTGCTGCATTCGCTGGCGGACGAGGACAGGAATGTCCAGCCGATGTATGGTGAGCCAGTAAAAGAAACAAACTACAAGGACTGGTGAATCAAATAGCTCTCAGATGCCATTCCATTCTGGCGATGTTAGGCTGCTGGCTGCTGGTGTTTTGTCAGTTGTGCGGTGCCCAGACCAGCATATCTGCACATGCCAATTTATCACCGGCGACCATCAGTGTGGGTCAAGAGGGCACCTACACCATTCTGGTAAAGGGGGCGAGCAGTGTCGATACGTTTCCAAAGGACATAGAAGTAGCCGGGCTTGAACTACGCTACCGGACAACATCGCGCAGATTTGAGATATCCGACAGTAGAAGTATTCCGCTGTTTCATCTGGTCTATTCTGTTTCGGCGCAGAGCGACGGCCAGTTTACCATTCCTGCCCAGACCATTGGCGTTGGGAAGAAAACTTTCCAGACGAACGCGGTGACCATCAATGTGCAGCGCGGTGCTCCAAATGATCTAGTAGAAAAACCGACGCTGAAGATCGAGCTTACCAAGAACGAGATGTTTGTGGGTGAGGTGGTGCCGGTCACTCTCGTGGTCGAGATTCCTGCAGGCTCTCAGTTTCGGCCCATGGAACACCCCAAGTTCAACCCTGAAGGATTCGCTTTGAAGCGGTTCGAACTTCCGGTGCCCGGGGCACAGCGGGAAGGGTGGAGCGAGTATCGATACAAAGGCGCGCTGTCTGCCATTTCGGCAGGGGAACGGACGCTGGCTGCTGCGGAACTGGCATTTTCGGTAAGTTCGCCGTCGCGGGGCATTCTCAGGACTCCGTTTTCCGGCGGCTGGAAGTCGGCAAACTATCGCCTCCAGACCGAGCCGGTCCAGCTTGTTGTCAAACCGTTGCCGACTGACGGGATGCCGGTCAATTTTCAAGGTGCTGTGGGTAACTTCACGATGGAGGTGAGCGCATCGCCGCTGGAACTGAGAGTGAATGATCCGCTGGTTATTGACTCGAAAATAACAGGGACGGGAAATTTTGACCGCCTGACTGCTCCCACGATGATCGACAAGGGCGGTTGGAAGTTGCAGCGTCCGCGCGAATACATGGAGAACCGCTCAAACGGTCTTGAGCGCGGAACCGCTGCCTTCAGTCAGGTGGCGCAGCCCTTACAGGAATTGCAAGAGTTGCCTCCGCTTGAATTCAGTTTCTTCGACCCGGTTGCCGGGCTCTACCGGACGCTTCGTTCTGATCCCATCGCCATTATTGTTACGCCTGAAGCGGCACCTGCAAGTCGTGTGGACGGCAAGGATTTCACCACGCCGGAAGCCAGTGTTCCTGAAGAGGAACTGGGCGACATTCTGGCGATCTTTCAGAGGCCAGGCAAACTGCTGCGGGTAGATGGAAACGATGCGCCCGCTCCTATCGCTTATCGGGCTGTGGTAGTGATTTCGTTGCTAGCAGTGATTAGTATCGTCAGTTTTGGTGTTTCGCGAATTTTTAGACAATCGCGTAGAAGCCGTCGTCAGGACGACGTAGATCAGAGGCGATTGCGATCCGCTTCAGAGATTCTGGACGATCTGTCCTCTGGTGGAAATCCGGCCAAGCAGTTCTATACGCTGGCTGGTGAATTGATTGAGGCCCTTACCGCCGAGCAAGGTGATAAGGTCGCCGATGCGGTTCGGGATTCGCCAGAGCTGAGCGCGATTCTGACCCAGGTGCAATTTTACCATTATGGCACCAGTGCAGGGAAGGCAGCAGAGGGGCTGAATCAGTCCGAGAGAAACAAGATCGTCGAGTTGCTGAGCGACCTGATCAAGAATGCCAGTGAAACACCAAACGTGGAGCGCGCGCCGGGGCATGAAGCATAGCATCAAAAAATTATCGCGAGTGGTGATCACTCTGGTTCTGAGCTTCGCCTGTTGTTACGCGGATGACGATGCTGATCCTGTCGTGTTGCATGCAGAATTCGATACGGCGGTGGCTGCATATGGGAAGGGCGACTTTGCATCAGCATACCGGAAATTCACCAAGGTTGCGGACGAGTATCTATCGACCGAATTGTGCGTGAATGCCGGGAGTGCTGCTTATCGAACTGGAAACGACGGAGAGGCGGCTCTGTGGTTTCGCCGGGCCCTGGTGCTCGATTCGCGATGCATGGAAGCCAGGCAGAATCTTCGGTTCCTGAAACGCAGGCTCGGATTTCTTCGATTTGATAGTGGTGGACTACAGCGGGAATTGGGTGACTTCCTGTCGGTTCCAGTCTGGCGGTTCTGGTTTGCGTTGTTCGCGGGTGTGGGCGCGGTGTGTCTCACTGCTTCGCTTTTTCTGCGAATCCATCGGCCCGTAAGAAATTGGCTGCTTGGGGGGAGTGTGGGGGCACTGTTCTTGAGCGGAGTATTCGGTATCGGATGGTTGGGCAATGCACCTGATCGGGAGATCCTGTCCCTTCATGTGGTCGTGGCACCGGATACCGCAGCACTAGCGGCTCCCAATTCCAGCGCCGGGCGGATTGTTGCTCTTCCTCCCGGCTCAGAGATCGAATTCCTCGAACAGCGGGGCAGCTGGATCTATGCGGAGATTCCTGGTGGCAGTCGAGGTTGGATCCGCGCTTCACAGGTCATCCAGCTCTGGCCCTACAGCGTCAGGTTAATCGAATAGGATTTCCGGTAGCGCAATCGAACGGCACCGCTAGAATTTGGGCCGGATGACGTAGAGCGAGAGAGTGATCGCGTTTGCATCGGAAACCGCCATCCGTTTCCTCGCGTGACCTTCGCCCCACGGATCGGTGTAAATGATCTCCTGAGTGTCGTTGTCATATCCAACGATCAGGCGCATGTGTTTCCCAACCCAGGCCTTTGGCATTGCGTCGACCGGCAGCGGGGCCGATCGAGCGAGTCTCCCAGGCTTCGACGTGAGAATGATATCGTCTTCCCGCGAGTCGCAGTAGGAGAGGGGAATGTCTTCCTCTGGGATCATCCCCAGCTGGACGCCCCACAGGACAGGGATTCCTCTGCCGACATTGTCGATCACGTTTTGCCGGAAGTTTGCAACTGGATGGGTGCGTCCCAAGACCTGTTTTAAAGAGTCAATGTCCATCTTGCGAAGCGCGGCATCGGGCTCAAGTTCGAGCTTTGAATCAATTTCCGGCTGGCCTTCGGTTCGGGCCCTCCAGTTGTAGTCGTCAACGAGGCCCTGCCAGTCATTCCAGTCGAACTCGCGCAGCACCGAGCGATGAAACATGGAGATCGGGGCAAGTTTATCCAGAGATGTCCGTAAGGCATGAAAAGGCCCCTCGGTGGTGGACTCAGCGCTCATGGTGGCTGCCACCTCTCTCTGATCGATCGGCATCTCTAAGTAGTTAAAGAGCATCTCAGTGCTGGCCGCATCGCTGGAGGAGGAGGCCCCCTCCAGACACATAGGAATGTGCTCAATGTAGATGGCTTTTCCGGTATGCTTGACGTTTTCTCTCAACGTTTTCAGGCGGGCAATCTGTGGCTTCGCCGCCGTCCGCAGCGCAGTGGCTTCTTCCCGTGGAGCTGTGGTGAGGCGAATGAAGTCGCCGCGAAACTGTGTCGCGTATTGTGGCGAAACGCTTTGGTAGCGAAATTCCAGAAAGAATGCGGTGGTATCATTCACCCACAGTTCTCGACGCGTTCCGGTTTCGGTTTCGAGTACTTTCATGCCGGGATTTCCTTTGCCTGAGTAGATACCGATCGTATTTCGGATCTGGGTGAAAAGCTGGTCGAATGCTGCCTTTGGAATCTTGCCGTCGACGGCTTCGTCATATGCCAACAGTTCAGTCCGTGCGATGCGCTTATCCTTGAAAAGAAATCTCGCTGCTGCCAGCCGCTTGCCATACGACGTCAGCGGCATGCGTTTGCCGTGAAAGTATGCAACGTTCTTGGAACTGTTGGCCCAACGGAAAGGGTATTCACGATACCGTTCCCAAAAGTCGTTGATGTGGGTATCCCAAACCCTCTCGGAGAAAACTAACGGGCCCAACTCACACGTCCCACCAGCTCTGACATTTCCACTGAGTGCAATCAATGCATACAGAACCACCAACACTTGAGTGCCCCGCAGGATCCAGCATGTAGACGCTTTTCTCACAACGAGCTGAAACGTAGGGAAATTACCTAAGAGAGACAAGAAAGTTTTTGCATATCAGAGAAGAAACTGACACGAGCGTGCTGTGTCGCGTTCACAATCGATTGTAATTGAGGAAATTGTGTTTATCGAAGAGGATGCGTAAAAAGTTTATGATAGTAGATGCATAGCGCCTTCAACCAGAGATGTCCTTAGAGACTTGGCCATGGAATCGGGATTGACAGCGGTTGCGAGCGTCAGCACTGTGCGCGGAATGAAATCTATTACTTCTGCGGCATCTATCGCTGCATGTTTATTTGTCATGAGTTTTGCCGCGAATTCCCAAGATGCACCCCCAGATGTAGCCTCCACTCCCAAAGACGCCGAGAAAACAGCTTCAGGTCTGGCATCTAAGATCCTCACCAAAGGAACCGGCGACGAGAAGCCCAGTGCAACCGATGAAGTCACCGTTCACTACACGGGCTGGACGACGGACGGGAAGAAATTCGACAGCTCAGTCGACCGGGGAAGTCCGGCGACTTTTCCGCTCAATGGAGTCATCAAGGGCTGGACTGAAGGTCTGCAGCTGATGGTGGAAGGCGAGAAGCGCCGCTTCTGGATTCCTGCCGACCTTGCTTACGGAGAAAACCCTGGTGGAGGTCGTCCCGGAGGATTGCTCGTGTTTGATGTTGAGTTGCTGGGCATCAAGAAAGGCCCTGAAGCGCCAAAAACTCCAGAGGACGTTGCCGCACCGCCAGCAGACGCAGTGAAGTCAGCCTCAGGCCTGGCCAGCAGAGTGCTTTCCAAAGGATCGGGCGGCGAAAAACCCAGCGCCACTGACATCGTCACAGTCGACTATTCCGGTTGGACCACCGACGGTGCGCTGTTTGACAGTTCGGTCATGCGCGGGGAGCCAGTGCGCTTTCCGCTGGATCGTGTAATCCCAGGCTTCACGGAAGGATTCCAGTTGATGGAGAAAGGGGAGACACGACGCTTTTGGATACCGCAGAATCTTGCCTACGGCGACAATGCGCCTCCAGGAGCTCCAAAAGGAACGCTGGTGTTCGATGTGAACCTGATTGATTTTATGAAAGCCCCAGCGGTGCCGCAGGCTCCCGCAGACGTTGCTGCCGTTCCTAAGGATGCGGAAAAGACGAAATCCGGCCTTGCTTCAAAACTGCTGGAAAAAGGTGACGGCACTGTGCATCCCAAAGCATCTGATTCCGTGACCGTGCACTACAGCGGATGGACGACGGATGGCAAAATGTTCGACAGCTCAGTCGCGCGCGGCGAACCGGCTACCTTTCCTCTGGGTGGCGTCATCAAGGGATGGACTGAGGGCGTTCAACTCATGGTTACGGGTGAAAAGCGCCGCTTCTGGATCCCTGCTGATCTCGCTTACGGAGAAAATCCAGGGGGGGGGCGTCCAGGCGGATTGCTGGTATTCGACATTGAGCTGATCAAGATCGGCAACTAGAAATTCTGGGTCTGTGGGCGCAGCGGTTCAGTCCGCTGCGCCGCAAACCTGAGATCGACAAAGCGATACCCGGGCCGAAGCTTTAACAAAAGCATGAAGATCATTGTCCTAGGGGCTGGGCACGGTTGTTTCATAATACTGGTCTTTCAGTTAGATTTAGGGATGTTGATAGTCAATGTTCTTATTGGTAGTGCTGTTTCTAG
>JAGROY010000325.1 GCA_020439995.1 Verrucomicrobiia bacterium | reverse complement strand
TGGATGGCCTCGAACTGGTAGTGGAGCACCGCCATTTTCACGAGTGGATCGAGTCCGTCGTCAAAGGTGTTGCAGAACGCCTCCAGGTTGGCGAGCTTTTCGCGGATCACGTCCTCTCCTTCCGGTGGGGTGTAGATGACTTCGCCTGTGGCATCGTTGGCGATCTTCGTCCCAGGCTGGGAACGGATGCCGATATTGCTCCGCTTGATGGTTTCGACAATTTCGATAAACAGATTGGTGGAGAAGACTGGGCGTTCGTCGAGCCGCTCGGCACCGCGCCAGAGAGCGTCGTTGTAGCGCAGCACTTCCTTGGTATGGGCGGAAACTGCGGGATCATCGTCGAGGCTGAGTCCGCGATAGAGTTCGTCGTTGGTCGTGAAGAGGTTTTCGATTTCGGAGGAGGCTTTTGCCTCCTGCAGGGCGATGGTGTTGATGAGGATCGCCGGATTAGGCAGCGTATGGGTACGGCCTTTGAGTTCGGCCAGCGCTCGACTGGCGCTGGTAACGGCCTTCAGAACGGGCACAGTTTCAAGATCTTCCGTCGGTGGGAGCGGAGGGAGATCATTGAAGGGAATTTCGCGAAAGGAGGAAATGTTCACAATTTGAACAGAGTGGTATCGGAATGTTCATTTTAGAACGAAATTTGAACATTTGGAAAGCGGTTTCCTGAATTTCATTTAAATGGATGAGTGGACTTCCCCAAGGGAACATGGGGGGTATGTTCAGATTTGTTGAGAATCCGAACATTTACGGGGACTCCTGTTCACTTCGTGAACATTCGCCTACCGGTAGGATTCGTCATGGATGATGAGGGCGTCGCGCAGTTTGTTGGCGAGGCCACGTGCAATCTTCTCCGGGATGATGGCATGGGCATCGTTCCAGTCGAGAGAATCGTTGATGACGATCAGCGTTGCAGGAGGATCGTGCTCAACTCCCATTTTCTCAATGTGCCCGACATTGATTTGTCCGATCTTGAGCAATCTGCGGCTTGGTCTTGGTATTCTTAGATAGACTCAACTTCATCCCGCACCAGTGAAAAAAGACTCTCGCGGGGTGAGGCCGACGTCCCAGTGACGGGATTTTCGGTGAGGGCGAAGCGGACGGCTTTGCGCCAGCCTTTGTTTTTTCCAGTGATGGCGTGACCAGTGGCGGCGTTGGTCATGGTGAACAGCCACCAGCGCTCCTCCGGCGCGAGGCCTTGCCAGTTGCGGATGGCGGTGGGGATGCTGCCGGGATCGGCGTCCTCGATCGCCCAGGCGAGGAGTACCAGTTCTTTGCCAAGAAGCCTGGACACATGGGTCTGAGTAGCGAGCCATTTCCCTGATGGCATCGCATTCCGCTTAAGCCGGGAATTGAACTCGACGCGGACGGCATCGGCAATGGCGTCCCACTTGGACTTGAGGAGGACGACGCGCATCTTATTTTCCTCATGGCCCAGAGCGGTGGAAAGTTCCTGACGGGCGGTAGATTCGTCCCAGTGGAGGTGCTCGCTGATGTAGATATTTTTGTCATCCTTGGCCTTCGGCATGGTGACGGTGAAGTGGTGCTCGCTCTGGGATGGCACGAATCCAAACCCCTTGGAGACTACCGCGGGAGCCTTCTTCTTCGAGGGTTTGTAAACCGTGGATTTGCCAGCTGTAAATGTTGTCTTAGTTTTCGCCATCGGAATCGGTGTCGGTTTGCGTTTGTTCGACCTCGCCCGGTTTCAATTCTGTGTGGGCGTCGGCCACCCAGTCCAGCAGCTTCTGCCCGGACGAAAAGCGCAGCTTCGGGGCACTCAGCGCAACTTGTCCCTCACCAAGAATTCCACGCACGCAGTCAAGGATGGATTCGATTTGGGACTGGTTGAGTTCGACTTTGCCATCGGACGTAACATCGATCCAGCTAACGTCGCCCACCGTGACGCGGCAACCTGGTGCGGTGACGGAAAACTTCTTCATGTGTGCGAGAAACTCGTACGATTCTTTGGTCGTTGAGAAATCATGGCTGCGGGCCCATGTTGCGGGCTTGGTGGGATCGACGGAAACTCCTTCCTTCTTCGACCAGTCAATATCGATGCGGACGGGCTCGGAACTAACGCCGTCTTTCTGCGCCACGGCGAGCACGCAGACGGTGCCCTCTGGAACTGGGAATGGACCATCGTAAATGCCGCCGCCATTGCGAGGATCGGACCCATCGGTCGTGTAATGGATTGGAACAGGGGGGGCGCTCTCAAGTTCGCACATTCGGTCGTCGCCCTGCTGATACGTCCGATATTTGAGAGCAATCCGATTCTTCCACCGGAACGGATCGCCAGTCTCGTGAACGCCTTTAGAATCGACAGCGAGAAACGACAACCTCAGCTCGGCCGTTTTAAAGTTCAGGAGATCGTCGATCTTTGCACTGGCGGTGGTAGGCGGGCTGTGACCAATCTCGTAGTGGACGATGTCGGCATGTTCAGGCGTAATCCTTAGCGTGGCGACGCCCGTTTCCTCATCCTGCTTGAGAAGTTGGACCCGCACATGGGTACAGGGCGCGGCGAAAGGTCCTTTGTCAACGTAGCCCCCGTCTTCGCGCCACTGGTCTTCCAGGATCATGCGAGCCTTTAGATTGTCGAGCGCCGATGAATGATGCCACTGCCACTTCGGATTCATGGCGGCCCGCTTTTTGACTTCCGCAAACGGCATCACCTGTTGTGTGAAGAGGCGCTGCTCGCACTTTTTCCGGAAGGTGTCGCTCTGAATGTCCTCTGTGAATTTCTGCTTTGCCGCCAATGCTGCACGGATCTGAAACTCTCCATTATAGTTGTTGTCGACGAAATTCATGAGGAAATCAGCCGACAACAAACCGTCGCCTCCAGGATAGTGGAGCCGAGTAAAGCTTTCTCGTGCCGCGCTGAGAAGCCGCAACCTGATTGCATCACGCATCTCTTCCGCGCTGATGAATTGGGGGTCGTTTTCGGGCACTTTCTGTGCATTCATTTCCTCAAGCACGTAACCGACGGCCTTGAGTTCCGCAGCATTTTCAAGAAGCGCCGACATGGTCTCGCGGTCACCCGAGAGAAACACCACGCGATTTTGAAACGGAGTGTCGTTCCAAAACTTGGTGAGATCCTCACTCAGACCGCCCGTCATCGCAGGCTCACTAATCACCAGTGTGACTCGGTCGACGGAAGGATTGATTTCATCTACTGGCTTGAGGGCGATTGCTTCTTGGTAGCAGTCTTTCAATTTCGGCTCAAAAATGTCCTCAAGAAAAACGCGCAGCTCTTTCAGAGAAACCTCGCGGCTGTAACTCTCAGCCGTTGTGTGAACTTTGGCAATGAGGTTTTCGGTGTTCTTGAAGAATAGCTTCCCTTCCCGATTGGCGTGCAGGTACCATGCCTTAGTTTTGAGCACTCCCAGAACGTCCTTGAGCAATCGGGCCGCGTCGCGGCCGGGACGGCAGAGGTAGGAAACGACCTCGGAAGCATTGAGTCCAAGCGTGGAGCCAGGGACGTTTGCCAACGACGCCACCAGCAAGAGTTTCGCAGCATCCTGAGCATCCGTGACTTCTCCTGGGCTATTCTTGTCGAGATTCTCGGCAACACTTACTCCACCACCCGCAATGTCGTGCGAAATGGCGTTCTCGAAGGTTGAATTAATCGCTCTGATCTCGCTCTTGGTCGCATCGTCATTGAGGTCGATGTCGTAAGGGTGTATCAGGCTGATTCGGTCTGCCTGGCCGGTGTCCCATAGTCGGGACACGACGACGCGCATGAACCGGATGAGCCCCCGAGTCTGTTGAAATCCCGGGTTTTCACGAAAGCGGGCATAGAGGTCTTTGATCGAGAAGTGGAATGGGAAGGAATCACGGAGCTGCGCTGCAAAATCGTCCGGAGATGCATGGGTGATGTCCATCTGCTTGGCATCTTTGACGGCCTGTGCGTAGGCTCGGACGATCTCGTCAATTTCTGAGGAATCTGGCAGTTCTTCGAACAGCCGGGTGCGGAGGATGTGGTAGAGTTCGTTGGTGTTGAGTCCTACGGGCTCCAGCGTCATTGCGGTGCGCCCGACTTCGTTTTGAAAGTCATCGAGCGCCTTGTTCAATTGCTGGCTGCCTCCCTCATACGTCGCCTTTAGGTCGGAAATAACAACGCATACGTTGGAAAGTTCGGCTTTGCTGACTGCGGCGAGCAAATTTGCAAGGGCAGTTGTGGTCACTCTCGCAAGATCACTATTCCCAACCGTTTTTGCTCTGGCATTGTCAAGATACGGTGGGAGCTCATCCAGCAAAATGAGCAAGGGCTCGCCCTTGAGGAGATTGATCCACGCTGAAGCACCCGGAGCCTGAAAGGGACTATAGTAGTCCTTGAATAGTTCCTTTTTACCGAGCTGATCCGCCAGGGATCCCCAAATTCCTAGTGGGGCATCGGTTTCCCTGCCAGTGAATCCGATCACCTTCACTTCACCAAGATCTTTGTGGTCGGCATCTTCCAGAACTTGATTGCGGAACTCGGGATGCTTCGCCAGCAGTGCCAGCGTGATCATGTTGTGCGTCTTGCCACCCCCCATCGCCTGGCTCAACACAAATACCCCCTGGTCACTTCTTCCCGCAAGTCGACGCATTCCTTCGACGATCAGGTCGCGCATCCCGCTTGTGACCCAGTTCTCCCCAAAGAACGGCCCCGGCTCTATTTTGCCATCCACGAAGTCAGAGACGTCGAGAACGACATCCCGACGACTGTGATCAAAGACGCTCTTCCTTGGCTTGCAATGCTTATTTAGTGATTTCATCTCCTGACCCAATTGAATGTAGTAGGTGGCGTCTATTGAGGCTTCTCTTGTAGGCAATCAAGACAATCCCCGTGGCTGGCCGCTCTTGCAGCTGCTTTCTCGATGGAACGGAAGACACCATCAAGAAAAATATGCCCTATCGTAGGCGTCTGTAGGCACATTTGGTTCCGCGTCAATTCAGCCCTCGATTGTAGAACGCGGATTTGGTCTAGTGCCGCATTTACTTTCCAACTTTATTTCGATTGGTCATCAATGCCTTTTCTTGATCTGAGGGAAACGGGATCGATGTTTTGGTAGCGCCTTCCCCCATCAGGTCAGCGGGATCTGCGGGTTGCATTACCTGGTCGATATCGGCGTAGTGCTTCATGGTGATGGAAATGGATGTGTGGCCCAAATAGCGGCTCACCACCGCTAGTTGCTGGTTCTTGAGAAGAAAGGTGCCGCACTCTTTGCGGAGTGTGTGAATCGGCGTGCGGGACCCAATTCCTCCTTCGGTCCGTAGCCAGTCGATCAGTCGCTTGAAGGTCTTCCGACAACGATACACCGGGGTCTTCCGTGGCACCGTGTAGGGTGCGAACGGTGATCGGAGGACAAACTCATCAGACCGAGGTGCAGCAGCCGCCCAGGCACGGAACCAAGACAAGGTAGAGTCTGCGAGGGGAATGGTTCTTTTACTCTTACGGCTCTTCAGTGGATTGTATTCGGTCGGCTCCACCTTCACCTTCCCTGCTTGCAGGTCTACGTGACGCCAGAGAAGTGAATCCGCTTCGCTCCTCCGTAACCCCAGCAGGAAACACAGGACGAAAGCCTTGAAGACTTCGGCATCGTCCTCCGCCAGTTCCTTCACCGCCTTGGCCATCAGTTCCCCTGGATCGATCTGGCTTTCATAGGCCATCGACGGTTCATCCTCCGCCGACACGTTGTCAAAGAACAGTGGTTCCGGCAGCACCAGCAGTTCAGCGATATCTGGACGCAGCTTTTTGCTGGCGATCGATTTCGCATTCCTGACGATTCGGTTGAAGGACACCTTCGCTGAGTCCAGTCGCTTCGGATCCTGGCCGGCCCGTGCCAGATACCGTTTCCGGAACAACTCCACGTCTGCTTTCGACAGTTCTGCCAACTTTACCGAGTCGACCGCTTCCCGCCACTTCGCAAGCCCTCCGCCCCGGTAGTCGTGCCGATTGTCCTTGATGCGGATGCCTTTGCCCTTCCCGGTCGGGATTTCCTCGGTGGAACCGATCCCCTTGCACTCGGAAACGAGGTGCCGCAGCGCACGCACATAGCCGTGCACCGTGGCGACACGTCTGGTGGAGAGCGATTCACCTACCCTGATCAGATCCCCGACCGTCGGATCTTCGATCTTGTCACCGAGAACAGCCTTCCGTTTCCGCTCAGCCTCCCGTGGAGCATACCGTTCAATCGCCACGTCCCATCCGTCCCGGTCGATCATCTTGAAAATCGCCCTTGCCTTCTCAGCCGAGGCTTGCAGATTCGTGCTGAAAGTGAACCGTCGCCTGCGGTTACCTTGCGCGATCTGGCAAAAATACTTCCCTGACACCCCACCCTTCAATGCCGCCTTCCAATACTCGATCTTGTTTCGATCACCACTTGGCTTCGCTTTCCGCTCCTTCGCCTGGGAAGATTGCAAGCTGGTACCCGAACTTGCAATAAACTTGCAATGTTTGGTGCTGTCTCCTGTTCCCTTCTGTCTCGGTTCCGTTCCAGTTTTTGTTCCCATAAGTCACTTATATTAAAAAATTAATGCCGCTCTTTGCACAACTTAGCACAACTTGAGAGAACACGCCAAAACCCAATTTTCAAGGACTGAAAATCCTTGTGTCGCTGGTTCGATTCCAGTCTTGGCCATACGTTTCTTATCCCATTTATTTATAGACTCTTGAGCATAAAATAAACCTCAGGAGTCATTATGCCGAAAACGTCCATAAATTTAGCTTTCCCGCATTTTTTACGCAAATCATCTGAATCAATCAGAATCAATGAACCTTCTCAAATTACAGGTCTAAAACAGTCCATTTCTCCATCAATTTTTATCTTAAATGCGGAAAAATTGCGTAAAATCCAGGATTTTTCATTGTTTCTCACACAAATGCTCTATGAGAAACAGAAAAAGAACGACGGATTGCACGTCCTATTCCCATTTATTCCAACTTATTTAGTCGACCCTGAAAAAAACGCAAAAACAAGCTTAAAAATAGCTTGGAGGGCTTTTCATATAGAAAAAACCGTGTTAATATTTGCAAGGAAATAAGGCAAAAACCCTCAAAACCTTGCAAAATAGACCATGAAACCAACAAAAATTGATCATCGTCAAGGGCGTTTATTCGAAACGCGCCTAAGTAAGCTGCTTAGCCCCAAAAAACCGTTGTATAGCTAAATTGATTTAAATTAGTTATAGGCAATGCTCCCTGA
>JAGROY010000324.1 GCA_020439995.1 Verrucomicrobiia bacterium | reverse complement strand
TAAATAAATGCCGCGCCGCTCCTAACCAGGCCACGTGTGCACGACGGCCGGTTCGGAAACTCCTCCGATTTCATCGAGTAACTGCAGGACGTGCTCGCGCCACAGTTTAAGATCCGGTTCGCCCTTCGTAACCCCGGACTTTGGGAACACAAAGTAACTGACCGACACATCGCTGATCGCCCGGTTCTTGCCATTCGCCCTCGGGTTCAAAGCTTTTGCGATATAGAGAGACGCCTCGCCAGCTTTGTCAGCTGGCCCCGCATCGCCGAGCACTGCAGGGTAGATCCTGTTCCGGTAAACCACGGCAGCAAAGTCACCCGTCATCGGCCCCCATGCCGATGATGAGTTTACCCATGTTCTGGGAAGGACGATGAAGGGATCGCGGTCTGCCAGCAGAAACCGTCGGGCGCGAAGCCCCTGCACCGTGCTCGACGTCAACCCTCGCTGCTTGATCCGGGAGATCTGTGCATCACAGGTCTTCAACATTTCACGCCAGACCACACCAGAGTCACCCTTTGCCTGCTCTACGATCTGCAACCGCATCTTCTTCAAATTCTCAAGGGCCTCCGGATAATAATTCAGGAATGGATTTTCCGCACCGCCGCTCGTACGCGCCCAGGTGTAGGATGTCTCGGGCAAATACCAGTCGGAGGTGCGCGCCAGATCGTAATCCTCAATGCTGGCTGCACGGCCTGGATCGGATCCATCGGTCACCACGTCCATGTCCGACTGAAGAAGGAACACCTTTCTACCAGTGTCAGGGTACACCAGCCGCAACGCCGTTTCGCAATCGAAGTAGTTGTGTTGGGTCGAAAGTTCCCCCTTCTTCAGGCGGGCAATCTTGCGGTCATACAGTTCTGTATAGCGATCGGAGACTTCAGCCGATTCCATGAGCTTACGGAATCCCGGCAGCAGCCTTGGCAGACTGGGATTGATGGCCTCTAACTGCTCCGCACTGGTCGCAGGACTTGGCCGCACGAAGTCAATCCCTTCAATGTAACTCCGCCCTCCGGCCCGCAGCGATGCACTCGTTCGTTCAGACGTCTTCATCTTCCAGATTTTCGCATCTGAAATTTGACCGTTCGCCCGAATGGCTGGCAACAGATTGCAGGCAAAAACTGCCGCTAAAATAAGCTCACGCATTCCGCAATCAAACCCGAGCGACCAAACGAATCAACTCCTAACTTGTTCCGGCTGCGGTTATTACCGCGCCTGGATTCTCCCAGGAAAATCTTTCGCAGGCCGTGAGAGCGGCGTTCGAAGCACGGTCGGAAGCGACGGGTTTGGAGCCGCTAACTAAAACGCACAGAAAGTACAAGAATAGAATAGCTCCGAAGAATCTCCATGGTCGACCCTTTCCTCGACGGACAGGCAAGCGGCCTCCCTCAGCAGCCTTTGCTTAGTAATCCCAGCAAGTAGCGGATCTCTCCGTCGACCTGTGATTCGGCCACGACGGTCTTGCGGATCTCCCCGCGGAGGACGACGCCGAACTCGCGGCGGAGTTCGGTGGCGGCCTGTTTCACCGCGCTGATGGTCATGCCCAATTCGGTGGCGATTTCCTGGTACCGAGCTACCTCCTGCCCGGTGAGCAGACCACGCAGCTTCAGGAACTGGCCGCCACGTCCCCGGGCAGTCAGCCGTTCCTCCAGAGCGGCGAGAGCGATGTCATAGACTGTCCGCGCCCATCGGCAGTCGTAGGTTTCCTCCGGTGTGCAGCCATCCTGCATCGCCTCGTCCTCGTCCAATTCATCGAAAGGGATCAGCGTCTGGCGGCCACCGCGCTTGAGCGTGACGGATGCCCGGTACTGGTCCGCGCGCCAGTTCAGCAGCGCGCGGAGCAGAAAGGAGCGGAACAGGCCATCGCCCGGCTCGATCCTGCGGATGAAGGCCCTGCTCAGCAGGTAAGCGAAGAAGCCCTGGACGTCGTCGCAGGCAGCGTGATGCTCCGCCCCCCGCCGCCGCAGGAAGGCGTAGAGCGGCTGCCAATAGGCCCGGGCGAGCCGCTCCCAGGCGCGATCCATTGCGTCCGAGTCGGCTCCTTCCTGCATCTGGAAGACCATGGACCATGCGGTGGCGGGAAAGTTCCCGCCCGCTCCCGAGGTCGCGTCTGTGTTGGTTTCGTCCTTCCGGTGGTTCATATTGGTGCTTGCCCGCCGTTTACCACAGCGGACGGAGGCGGGCGACTCCAATCGGCTAGAATGGCTCGAATCGGTTGAGTTTTTCGCGGAACTTGGAAAATTCTCCCTTGCCACCCGCCGGTAAAATCCGTGAATCCCAGAGAAATGGACACTCCGACTCCGCAACCTCATCGTTGCCCGGACTGCGGCACCCCGCTCTCCAGAGACGCGGCGTGCCTAGCGTGCGCATTCGGGGAGGCGCTGGCCGCAGCGGGTTCCCATGATACGCAGACTGCCGGAGTGGGATTCGCCAGTTTCGCGGCGCATATTTCTGGTCCATTCGGCAAATACAGCCTCAAGCGCACGCTGGGTTCTGGAGGCATGGGCGTCATCTGGGAGGCCGAGGAATCGACGGTGCGCCGCACGGTGGCGCTCAAGATGATCCGCAGTTTTGCCTTTTCCTCCGAGTCGGAGAAGCAGCGCTTCCGCACCGAGGCGGCGGCAGTGGCAAACCTGGATCATCCGCATATTGTCCCCATCCACGAGGTGGGGGAGGCCGAGGGTCAGCCATATTTCACGATGAAGCTGCTGACGGGAGGCAGCCTCGCCGAACGGCTGAGAGAGGGACCGCTGCCGCACCGCGAGGCGGCAACGATCATGGAGAAAGTGGCGCAGGCCGTGCAGCACGCGCACGAGCGCGGCGTCCTGCACCGCGACCTCAAGCCGGGCAATGTCCTCTTCGACGGCGCGGGCGAGCCTTTCCTCACGGACTTCGGCCTGGCCAAACTCGACGGCGGGCAAGGGCTCACGCTGACCCACGCGCAGGTCGGCACGCCGCAATACATGTCTCCGGAACAGGCAAGGGGCCGCGCGCGCGACGTGACGACCGCGACCGACGTGTGGGCGCTGGGAGCCATCCTCTACCAGATGCTGACCGGGCGACTGCCCTTTCCCGGAGGGACCCCGGCGGAAATCTTCAGCCGCATCGCGCACGACGAACCGGTGTCCATGCGCACGCTGGCGAAGTCACCGGACCACGACCTTGAGACGCTCTGTCTGCGCTGCCTCGAGAAGGAACCAGCGCGGCGGCTGCGGAGCGCCGGGGAACTCGCCGACGAACTCGCCCGCTGGCAACGCGGCGAGCCGATCCGAGCGCGCCGCATCACCGGCGGCGAGCGGGCGCTGCGCTGGATGCGGCGGCACCCGTGGCGCGTGGCCGCTGCCGCCGCGCTGGTCGTTTCGCTGCTCGCGGGGTCGATCGCCAGTCTGGCGATGTGGCGGAGAGCGGAGACCAATCGCCGCGAAGCGGTGCGGCACGCGGAGCAGGCGCAGAAGCACGCCGCCGCCGAGCGCTTCACGGGATATGTCTCGACGATCGGTGCGGCGCTGGCGGCGCGCGAGCGGCATGACTACGCGGGCGCGCGGCAACTGCTGGCGGCCGCGCCGGAGGAGCACCGGGGATTCGAGTGGCGGCTGCTGAGCCAACTGTGTGCGGGCGATCAGCGATCGCTCTTCCGCCTGCCCGGCGGCGAGATTCCCGAGGCGATGGGGCCGGGGCCGGACGGAGACTCGCTGGCCATCGTCACCCAGGACGGAATGTTGCATCTGTGCCGACCCAACGGAACCGCCATACGCGCTCCGCGTCCACTGCCCCCGACGACCGGCACCCCTGACACTGCCAAACTGAACCCGCGCGATTTCCACAGCCTCCTCTATGCGCCGGGCGGGCGGCATTTCGCGTGTTCGTTCCGCAACACGGTGCGGGTGTTCGATGCCGAGACCCTGGAGGTCGTGATGGAGCGCGGCGGGATCATCAGTCCGCAGAGCGCGTGGTTGGATTCGAAGCGGCTGCTCTTCGGGTATGATTCCAGCGCCGTGTATGAACCTGGGTCGAGCGCATCGATTTTCGACATCGCATCGCGTGCTGAGGTTAAGCTGCCCGCGCCCTGGAGTGGACCACTGGCCGTGTCCGGAGACGGCCGCACCGTGGCTCTGTCAGGGGAAGGAAATGAAGTCGCGGTCTTCCGCGTGGAAGACTTCGAGGGAGCTGCGCCGCTGAACGGTGCCGTTCCTGCGGTGCGCTGGCGACCGCAATCTCGCGGACGAGCCGGAGTCCTGGCGCTATCACGGAACGGGAATTACCTCGGCGCCCTGTGCGGTTCGCTGGACGCTCCGGCGCACACCCTGGAAGTGGCGGAGCCCGCTGCCGGGCGGACGTGGCTGACCCAGGAATACCGGGAAGCGCTTACCGCGCTGGCGTTTCATCCTTCGGAGCCGCTGGTGGCGGCCACCAGCACCGATGCGGTGGTGCGCATGTTCTATTTTCTCAGACCCGTTCCGGAGGACGTGGGCGGAACCTACGATGACGGCTACGATTGGATGATTCGCGAGCACTTCGACAAACAAGGCCCGCACAGCCCGGCTGCCCGGCTTCTCACCCGCACGGCTGACCGCCAGCGCGCCGTGTTCTTGCCGGGACACGAGGGCCGCGGCACGGGTGTGTTTTTCACAGGAGATGAAACAAGCCTCTTCACCTCCTCCGCAGATGGCACGGTACGGCGTTGGAATGCGGCCGTCCCCTGGCCGGAAACAAGGCTCGGTGATGCTTCCAAGTTCTCGCAGATCGCATGGCATCCCTCCGCATCACCGGATGGCTCCAGGCTGCTGTATAACTGTGGCTTCGGCCTCCGCTATTGGCGCGAGACCCACCATTCCGTCCTGCTGCCTGGAAACCACATGCCCTTGGCCATCCTGCCGGAAGGCAGGTTCGCGACCATGGATGAACGGACGAGCGATATCGTGCTCTGGCAGGACGATGACGCCGGTGCGTCGGAGACGGGTCGCATTCCCGGACCGGGTTACCTCCAGGGATTCTCCGGCCTGTTGCGCGGCGTGGTGTTCCCGGGCGGAAGAAAAATCGCGGGACTGCTGCCGGGCCGTGTCTTCATCGTGGACCTGGAAACGGGCACCACCACCGCCACGGACGACCAGGGCTGGGAAACCGGCCCCTCCCGGGCGTGGGGACTCGCGCTCTCGCCGGACGGACGCACTCTCGCCGTCACAGGGCTCGGACGCCGCGTCCGTCTCTACGATCCCGCTGACCTGACAAAGCCCGCCCCGCCCGTGAGTGAATTTCGCACCTACGACACTGCGGTCGCCTTTCACCCGGACGGCAGCCGCCTCTTCTGCGGCAATGAAGATGGCCGAGTGCGGGTGTTTGAGACGGCTTCCTGGGCGGAACTCCCCACCGAAAGCTGGCAGGCCCACAGCGGTCCCGTCACCGCCCTGACCTTCAGCCATGACGCCCGCTGCCTCGCCACCGCCGGCGACACCACGCTCAAGCTCTGGCTTTCCCCGGGTGAGTCCGGCACCGTCCCGCGTTCGATGCTGAATTTCCCCACATACCGCCCGGCGGCGTGGTTGCAGTTCGGCCGCGACGGATACGGCGGCGACCGCTCCCTCCTGCACGCCGCACCCGGCTGCCCTCTGGAAATCTGGCACGCTGCCGATCCTGCCGAAATCCAGCCGCCATCCCCTCACCCCGAGCCACGGGCACCGACCATGCCAGAAGCCGGGGGAGCTCTCGCCGATTCGCTGGCCAGCCGTTTTCAGAGCGGCCGCCGCTACCGTCTGCGAACACTGACTGGGCCGGAAGGAGAGGCGCTTTACGTTGCTTTTGTGAAGGGCCGGGAACGAGAGCCCGGCCACCTCACCATCCTGCTCGCAGCCAAAGACCAGGCAGACTCAGATATTCTCGAATTCACCCGCTCCGATGTCGAAGGCACGACCGGAGTCTTCACACTCAATGCGGAAAACTACCCGCTGCCAGCCGGCTTGAGTGTGACGGACGCCAACCCCTGGCTGAGAGTCAATGACGATGGCTGGATGGCCATCCACTACGATGAACCCAAGAGCGCGAACCGCAGTCACTTTGTCCTCGCCCCTCCGCAAGGCGACACCGCTGCTACGGACGATGCCGTTTCCCTGAAATCCCGTTGGCACACCCGGTCCGGGCAATTTCTCCGCCACCAGAACCGCAATCTGCGCGTCAGCCCGGCCACCGATGACGACCCGGCATTCCCCGGCGAAGCGACTTGGGTTTTCGAACCGGTGGAATCTCCCGACGGGGTTGCGAGGCCCGACACGGCATCGGGCGGCGAGCCTCCGCTGAGGGATCGGCTCGCCGCACAGGCCGCCGCCGGCGACGCGATCTGGGAGGGCGACTGGACAGGGAGCCGCGATGACGGGCAGCCCGCCGATCACGTCACCCTGACCATGGAGAGCGAGACCGACTTCGTTTACACCCGCGCCGGTCAAACCTTCAACCTCAGGGGCAGAATGAGTTATGCTGGCGGAGACCGCAAGCGAATGCCGGCAGTGAATCTTGACCTGCCTGACGGTGACCACCTTCGGTTCGAATGGAAATCCGCAGAAGAAGTCGAGGTGCAATTCTGGCTGAAAGGAACAAAGGGGCCAGGGCCTTATAGCCCCCCGCTCAGGACTGTCAGAATGGTGAAGGCTGCCAGATAGAGTCGGCGGCTCCGGCTTCAACGGATTGCTCGCGCGAGGACAATGGGGGCTCCCACCAAAGGGAAGAATTCGGAAAAACTTCATTCTCCGCCAGACCTTGGCTGCGGAATCCCGTGGAACTGGGTGAAGCGACGGTCATGCCCTCCGGGCTGGCCCGGCTTCCTGACAATCCAACCGTTTCCTAACTAATGAAATATCAACTGTCCGCAATCGCATCCTGCCTGCTTCTGGCCCTTCCGCTGGCAGCCCAGGCCCAGATCAATATCTCACCGTGGCAAATTCACGAGGGGCCGTCGGAATTCACGCTACACCCCACCACCGACGAGGCCTTGCGCAGGGAAGCCTTCGACAAGGCGACCATCCCATCGCAGTCTGACCCCGGATGGAAAGTAGTGGCAGGCTCCGAGATCGCGGCGGACGGCACGCTGAATATCTCCCGCGACTCGGCGATCACGAAAGACAAACAGGAGCTGGACTTCCTGTTCTTCCAGACGGTGGTCTCGATTCCGGATGGGACTACGGTCGAGAAGTTCGCGGTGAAGATCGACCAGGTGGACGACGGCGCCCGGGTGTTGTTATTCCACAAGGATGTTGCTCCCCAGGGATACTTTGACGAGACCAGGGACATCATCTCCCAGAAAAGCCCGCGCGAGATTGACTTCAGCAGCAAAGTCACCGCCCCCGGCGACTATCGAGTGGTCGTCGTCCAGTATGACCAGCACCGGCCCAGCAACAACATCAAGGGCGTGCGCATCCTCGTGGATGGCAAGGAAGTTCCCCCGGCTCCGGCCCGCGCGAACACCCCTTTCTTCGGATCCCGGGGCGATGTGCATATCACCACTCCCGATGGTCTCGTGTATGACTATCAGGGCACCGGCGAGTTCATCCTCTGCAGATCGGACGATGGGAAGTCCATGCTCCAGGCGCGCCAGGAACTGTGGGACCAGAAGCCCGGCGTTTCGGTGAACACCGCCGCCGCCATCCTGGTAGATGGACAGAGATTGGAGTTTTACCTCAAGCCGAAGTTCCGTCTGTTCGTGAATGATGTGGAGCAGGCGGTGCCGACTGCCCTCGGCACGCAATCCTTCCCCGGCGGCGTTACGCTGGAAACCACTTCCGTCTGGGGAAATTCTAGCGATCATACCGTTTTCTCGGCCGATGGGAGCTTCGGTGCCCGGGTGATCGTCAGAAACGGCTCGCACCTGGATCTCGGCGCCGCTCGTCTCAGCGGGCAGCAAAAATACAACGGCAGCGTTGGCAATATGGACGGAGATCCGCGGAACGACATGACGCTGCGCGACGGAAAAAAGGTGGACCCGCCCGCCAGCGAGGACGACCTCAACGCCTTCTGGGATTCCTGGCGGGTCAAGGAGGGCGAATCCCTCTTCGCCGACGTGAAGCGCGAAACGAAACAGCCCACCGACGCCTTTCCCCACGTCCTCGCGGAGATCGACCCCGCAAAAATCGCCGAAGCGGAGAAAGCCGCCAAAGCCGCCGGTCTGACCAACCCGCTCGCCATCCGCGAGGCCGCTTATGACGTGGCGCAGACCGGCAGCAAGGTCTTTCTCGAAAGCGCCAAAGAAATGGAGGCTGCCGTCAAGGCGCTCCCCGCAGACAAGCAGAAATTCGTCGCTGGCGACGCCGCGACCCAGGCGGTGCTGGCAGCGGCCCCGGCCGGGCCTTCCCTGAAAGACCAGGTGGTGAACGAGGCCGCCGCGGGTCACAGCACCTGGGAGGGAAGCTGGGCCCCGTCGGCAAAGGCCAGCCTGGTCATGAAGAGTGACTCGGAATTTACCGTTCAAATTGGCAATGACACCTACGATCTGAAGGGCAAAATGGGGCACGCGGGCGGAGACCCCAAGAGGCCGCTGGCCGTGAATCTTGACCTGCCCAACGGGGACCACCTCCGGTTCGAATGGAAATCCACGGACGAAATCGTGGGTCAGTTCTGGCTGAAAGGAACAAAGGGACCAGGCCCCTACAACCCTCCGCTCAGGGAAGTCAAAATGAAGGCCTCCAAATAAGTAAGGGTCGCCAGTGCGACCCCGCTCACTCGTATCCGGGCGGCACCGCTCCTTTCACAGGGGTGGTGCCGCCTTCGCGTTTGGAAAACCCGTAGGTGCCTCAGTGAATTTCGGGTGGGGAAAACGTCATTCCCATTTTCCTGAAAGATCAAGAACGAGCCGCATCCGCACTGTCTCCGCCGTGATCTGCTTCCGCCCGGTTTTTGGCAACCTGCAGTAGCGACTCCTACCCTGTGGATGAAATCAACGGGTTCCCCTGAACTCCCTGTGCCCCAGCTGCTAACTGCTAGTCGCTATCTACTCTTCCCTGACCTATTGTTCCTGCTTTTCTGAGCTGGCGAGTTCCTTACGAATGCGTGTGATCTCGGCAGAAATCT